>JBDRMN010000051.1:0-8581 GCA_043812055.1 Patescibacteria group bacterium | reverse complement strand
GCCTCCAAACTATCCGTATCCCGATCAAATGTGCCCCCAGTCTTCGTCAACATCGGCGTAGCTCCCGACTGAAATCCAGAATCACTTGGGGTAGTGCTGAGCGATTGGAAAGCGACTACTGTGGTAATTGCAATCGCAACACCCAGACCGATGATGAGGCCTGTGCTTAGCTTCTCGACAACTGCGAGAGCCAGTTTCTGGAGAGTCATAGTAAACGAATTATCTTTGGGTGTTATTTTACATGAAATGGAGTGGAATCAATAAAAAAAATCGGGCCCGACAGTTGTCCCGCTTTTACGATGGTTCGATAGTTGTTCGTCAGAACACTTCGAACCTAAAATGCACTAATGCCTGCACTAAAGCATCCACGCTGAATACGAGCAAAACATTGCGCCGGAACGGAGCTGCGCTCCGTTTCGTAACGTTTCCGGGCAATCTTGCAGATTGCCTCTTTCTAAAGTTCACCTTTTGTTCATACTCCAAATCCAAAAGCTGTTCCTCGCCCTCCTTGTCTTGAACCCATCCTTCGTCCGCCGCGGCGGACTACGGAGGGCAGGCTGTGATTTTTGTGATTAACTTGATTGCCCTGATTACACTTAATCACAGTCCATCACGTCGTTCGCGAACGACGTGGTCCATCATATAAATCAGGTTAATCATAGTTCCAGACTACTTCCCGCAAATTCGAAACCCGCCTCACGGCAGAATTCCAATTGACCCGCTACCCGCCTGACGTCGTAAGTGCACTTTGGTTCGAAGTACAACTTCGAACCAGCAGATGCATCAATTTTGTGATTATCTAGTGTAGAAGCGTTGCATGCAACGCTTCTACAAAAAATCTACAGCCGGAACGGGGCTACTTGCCCTGACCCCCAACCCCCCTTGTAAGGGGGGCTACCCATGCAGGTAAAATTCCAAACGAAATCCGCATATCTTCCGCCTACTGATCACCAAACGTTACGAGGCCCCAAAGGGGCCCCTTCGGAGCGCACTACCCTTCGACAGGCTCAGGACAAGCAAGTGCGCTCCGACCTTATCGTACAACTTCGAACCATCCGCCACTCGCAAACCCG
Source organism: Patescibacteria group bacterium (assembly GCA_043812055.1). Classification (GTDB taxonomy): domain Bacteria; phylum Patescibacteriota; class Gracilibacteria; order JAHISY01; family JAHISY01; genus JBDRMN01. The sequence goes on along the minus strand of JBDRMN010000051.1, from coordinate 7,508 downwards.
AACCTGCGGGACTCAGTTGCTCAAAAATCTTGTTCAGTAGTTTCGCGCTTAGCTTTGACCCTTAGTGCCATGCCCGTTAAACTCCCCCCGCAAAATTTCTGATGAAGACAAATGACAAGCCCAAAGCCGGTGAAATGCTTCCGCTGAAAGTGGTCGTGGGGATGAGCCTGCAATTGGGCTTCTCCGTCGCCACTACTGCCGTCCTCTTCGTTTATGGCGGACACTGGCTCGATCAGAAATACGACACAAATTATTTCTTCTGGTGCGGCCTGGGTCTCGGACTCGTCACTTCTCTCTATCTTGTCTGGAAGATTGTCCAGCCGCTCCAAGCTATCGCCAAGGGAGAGGGTAAGATCAAGAAGTAAAGCTAAGAGGCTGCGAAATAATGATTAATAATCAATCATGAAACATGGAACACAGCCAAGATCTAAAGATGAACTCGGACACCTAAAGACGTAAAGACCTAAAGACCCTTCCAACATCCGAACTAGAAAGCACAGACCAAAAATTAGCCCCATCCTCCTAGAATGCATGTATCCTTAACCGCCGAACCGCTCTTCCACATCGGGCCGCTCACGGTCACGAATTCGCTAATGACCACCTGGCTTGTAGTTTTTGGAATCACGATTTTTGCGGTGATTTTCCGACTGCGTTTGAGGGAACATCCCCGTGGAATGCAAAACGTCGTGGAAGTGGTGATCGAAGCTTTTCATGGTTTGGTCGAGAGTGTGACTGACGACGCCAAACAAGCCCGCCAGTTCTTCGCCACTATCTTCACAATTTTTCTCTTCGTATTACTCAACAACTGGGCTGGACTAATTCCCGGAGTGGGTTCGATCGGTATCGCTCGGACAGAACACGCTGAAGTGGAGGTCTTCGGAAATGTAAGCGCCCTGATCCACACAGAGGATCTTCCTGCCGCAGAACATGCCCCTGAGCAAGTACCGGTTCATGCAGATTATGCTGTTGATGGTCATGCTGATACTGACAGTCATGTTGAGGAAGCGGCTGAACAGCACGTGCAACTTACCCCGATCTTCCGACCGGGCACCGCGGATCTTTCCTTCACACTCGGATTGGCGGTAGTCGCTGTGATTCTCGTGCAGGCGATGGGTGTACGGGGGCTGGGTGGCTGGAATTATTTCCGAAAATTCATCAATCTAAAAAATCCCGTGCTTTTCTTCGTGGGATTGCTCGAGATCATCTCTGAATTTTCGAAGATGATCAGCTTTTCTTTTCGGCTCTTTGGGAATATTTTCGCCGGCGAAGTGCTGCTAACCGTTATCATCGCGCTGGCTCCCTTCATCGTACCGATACCGTTTTACGGTTTGGAAATTTTCGTTGGCGCCATCCAGGCACTCGTTTTCTCCGTGCTCACCCTCGTCTTCTTCAAGATGGCCGTGACAGCGCACTAAATTTACTCACCAAAATTTGATTCTCCGCTTCCTTCCGCTAAAATCCCTCGGCATTTAATTTCTTAACCCCATAGAAAATGGATACAGAAACAGTAAAGCTCCTCGCGGTGGCAGGAACCATCGCTTTCGGTGCCATCTTCCCCTCTCTCGCGATCGGAAGTATCGGCAGCAAAGGTGTGGAGGCCATCGGTCGCAACCCGGAGGCAGCCGGTAAGGTCCAGGCTGCGATGATCCTCGCGATCGCTTTCGCTGAGGCCGTCGCCATCTACGCTCTCGTAGTTGCCCTGATCCTCAAGTTCGTTTAATACTGTTCGAGATGTTTGATCGCTCGTCCCGCTTCGCGGGACTCGCTTGTTCTAACTGTTCTAAATGTAAACCGACAAGCGAAGCGGTAGAACAATCCGCCGCAGGCGGAGATAGAACATCTGGAACAACTAGAACAATCCCCCCTCATGGAAATTTTAAACAGTCTTGGTATCGATCCGGCGGTGATGCTCGCGCAAGCAGTGAACTTTTTTGTTTTACTCGGAATTCTAACCTTCCTCGTCTATAAACCCGTACTCAAACTGCTCGACGAGCGCAAAGAGCGGATTCAAAAAGCTGAAGAACACTCCCAATTGGTGGAGGATAAGCTAGCCCGAGTTGAAGAACTCACTCAGAGAGAATTGAAGAAGGTCCAGCAAAAGTCTCAGGAGATTATTAACGCCAGTAAGGAGTCGGCTGCTGACCTGGAAGTGCGTATGGTCGAGAGTGCAAAGCAGAAAGTCGGCAAGATCGTGGAAGAAGGTCGTATGGTAATTGCCAAAGAGCGCGACGACGCCGCGAAACAGATTCAGAGTGAAGTGGCGAAGATTGTGATTCTGGCCACAGAGAAGCTTCTTGGCCGTGAGGTGCAGGTGCGCGATCAGGAAAAGCTTGTTGCCGAAGCAGTAACCGAAATTGAAACAATTAAATGACTAAAATTTCTCTCCGTTATGCCCGCGCTCTTCTACTGGCTACCGGTGAGCAAGTGGAAGATCTAAAAAAAGTAGCCGACGATCTAGACATAGTTGCGGAAGTTTTGGTCCAAGCGGAGGCTCAATCCTTTTTGACCAGCCCGGAGGTGACCGTAGCACAAAAGGACCAATTGATTGATAAAGCATTCGGGCAGCTAAATAAAGCATCCCGTAACTTCCTAAAACTAGTTATCAAGAACGGCAAGGTCCGTGCCATCACTGAAATTGCCGAAAGTTTCCGAGCCGTCGTCGCCGAGACCGCCGGACTCGTCACGGCCAAGGTTGAGTCGGCCACTCCTCTCGAGGAGGCCCAGATCCAAGACCTCATCGCAGCGCTGCAAAAAATGACCGGTAAAGAGGTCGCGATCGAAACATCAGAGAATCCAAGATTACTCGGCGGTGTGAAAGTGCTGCTCGGAGATGAAGTGATCGACCTCAGCCTCGCCGGCAAACTACAAAAGCTCGGACAAACATTGGGTTAAAATTTACATTTTTTACTTTATAATTTTTACTTTCCATGAAGCTCAACGCCTCAGAAATCAGCTCAGTCCTCGTTCAGCAGATCAAGGACTTCAAAGCTCCGACCGAGAAAGCCAATGTCGGCACCGTCATCGAAGTCGGTGATGGTATCGCCAAAGTCCACGGACTTTCTGGCGCCACCATGGCCGAGATGGTGGAATTCCCCGGAGGCAAGATGGGCGTGGTCCTCAACCTCGAGGAAGACACTGTCGGTGTGATGCTCCTCAATGAGAATCCAGAGCTTGTCGAAGGCACAGAGGTAAAAACCACCGGCCGCATCATGGAGGCAGGTGTTGGCGAAGCTTTAATCGGCCGTGTCGTCAATACTCTCGGCCAGCCCCTCGACGGCAAGGGCAAGATTGCCACGAAAAAAAGTCGCCTGGTCGAGGTGGTCGCCCCGGGTATCATCGAGCGCCAGCCGGTAAACACGCCGCTGCAGACCGGACTCAAAGCGATTGACTCGATGATTCCGATCGGCCGCGGTCAGCGTGAGCTCATCATCGGCGACCGGCAGACCGGCAAGACTGCGATCGCGGTGGATACCATCATCAACCAAAAAGGTAAGAATTGCATCTGTGTCTATGTCGCTATCGGGCAGAAAGCCTCGACTGTCGCGAAGATTGTGACCAAGTTCGAAGAGTACGGAGCTATGGATCACACTATCGTTGTCGCGGCCAACGCGAGTGACCCGGCCTCTTTCCAGTTCCTCGCTCCCTTCGTCGGCGTGACGATGTCCGAGGAGTTTCGCGATGCCGGGAAGGATGTTTTGATCGTTTACGACGACCTCAGCAAACACGCAGCGGCTTACCGTCAGATTTCCCTACTCCTGCGCCGACCACCCGGACGTGAGGCCTATCCGGGAGACATCTTTTACCTGCATTCCCGTTTGCTGGAACGGGCAGTGAGGATGAATGACAAACTCGGGGGTGGCTCAATCACGGCTTTGCCGATCATCGAGACCCAGGCCAACGATGTGACTGCCTACATTCCGACTAACGTAATTTCGATCACCGATGGACAGATTTATCTCGAGGCGGATCTTTTTTACAAAGGCATCCGACCAGCGGTGAATGCCGGTCTCTCGGTTAGCCGTGTCGGTGGCGCCGCCCAGATCAAGGCAATGAAAAAGGTCTCGGGGAATCTCCGTCTCAGTCTCGCTCAGTTCCGCGAGCTCGAGGCTTTCGCCCAGATCGGTAGTGATCTCGATGAAGCGACCAAGCAGCAGATCGAGCGCGGTAAACGTATCGTGGAAATTCTGAAGCAATCCCAGTACAAACCGCTGACTGTCGTGAACCAGGTGGAAATCATCTTCGCTGCCAATGAAGGCTTCCTCGATGACACCGCTGTCGAAGAAGTTCAGAAGTTTGAAAACGATCTCTATGAATTCATGCACATTAACTACGCCAAGCTGGAGAAAGACATTGAGGCCGCGGGAGAACTGGACGAGAAGCTAAGTAAAGAATTTACAAAGGCGTTGGAGGACTTTAAGAAAGGCTGGCAGCCTGCTGCTCCGAAGCCGGAAGCAACTGAAAAAGAGGAAAGTGAAGATAAAGATTCTGAATCCTAGTTAGATTTTCGTCCTTCGTTATTTCGTTAATTCGTTAATCGGGTGAACGCCAAAATTAGAAGCTATCGTGAACTAGAAGTTTGGCAGCTAGCAGAAGAGTTGTTTGGGATGATTTGCGAGGACTATCGCAAGCTACCCAAAAACAAGATCGCGTGGGTAATCGGTGACCAAGCTATCAGCTCGGTCGGTTCGATCGGAGCCAACATTGCGGAAGGATTCGCCCGCAAGACCAAAAAAGAATTTATCTACTTTCTAAACGTTGCCCGAGGTTCAAATGCAGAAAGCGAAGTCTGGATCGAACGCATGCGGAAGCAAAAACTAATCACCTCCGAACGTTGCAAAAATTACATTGAAAAATTCACCCGCGTAGCCCAAATGATCAACGCTCTAATCCGCTCCCCTTACCGCGCAAATTAACGGGTTGGTGCTCCGCACGAAATAACGAACTAACGAATTAACGATCTACGCCCCGCACAAATAACTAAATAACTACTTAATTTAAAAGCTATCTCTCTCTTAGACCTTCGCAGACGTTTAAAGTCCATTAACTCCACGCAAAAAATCACCAAAGCCATGGAGATGGTTGCTGCGAGCAAAATGAAAAAGGCCCAAGACGCGGCACTCTCTGGTCGGCCCTATGCGGAGGAACTGGCCAGACTGATTGAGAATCTGGTCAGACGTTCCGGGGGAACTTTGCAGCATCCTTTTTTCGAAACGCGAGAAGAACCGAGGAAAATCCTCTTCCTCTTCTTCACGACCGACCGCGGACTTTGTGGTGCGTTCAATTCGAATATTTCCCGCCATCTGCTAAAGCGCGAGCTTCAACCCGGACAGGTGCGAGCCATTGTTGCTGTCGGTAGAAAGGGCATGCAATTTTGTAAACATATCGGCGAGAACGTGATTGCTGAGTTTGAGGGGCTATCCGACAAACCTGACTTCCTGGCGACGGCCCCCATCACCAGGATTGCTACCAACGGATTTTTGAATAAAGAGTTCGACGAGGTCATCTTGCTTTACAACCACTTCGTCAACACGATGACCCAACGCATCACCGAGAAAGTACTCCTCCCTTTTACTGCTCCCGAAGCCGAGACAAGGGAAGACCGGATTGCTTCGCAGGTTGAATATCTCTTTGAGCCTAGCGGTGAGGAAGTCTTCGAACGCATCCTTCCCCGCTACCTCGAAACCATCGTTTACCAAAGCGTCCTCGAAAGTAATGCCAGCGAACAATCTGCTCGCATGGTGGCAATGAAATCCGCCAGCGAAAACGCCGGTGAGCTGATCAACACCCTCACGCTCGAAATGAATAAAGCCCGTCAGGCGGGAATTACGACTGAGCTTCTCGAAATTGTTGGTGGGGTCGAAGCTCTAGCAGAAAGCTAGCCAGATTCTGGGAAACAGTTAGGTTTCAGATTTTAGGGGCCGGCTTTTGAGTCACTAAGTCTTTATGTCTTTTGGTCTTTAAGTGTCGACAAACACCGCTCACCCAAACACTTAAAGACTCAAGGACTTAAAGACTCAAAGACTGAACTATTCTTTCTTGGCTTCTTCTTTTTTAGCGGGTTTCTCCTCTTTTTTAGTTTCCTCCTTCTCATCTTTCGCACCAGCTTCCCCATCCTCAGTATCCTTAGCAACCTTAGCATCCTTACTATCCTTAGCAACCTTCTCTATCGTTTCTTCGTGAATAATTTTTTGAACATGTTCCTCCTGCATCCGCGCTGCCTTCCCGCGCAACCCCCGCATGTAATACAGTTTGCTTTTCCGCACATTCGCCTGCTTGATGACGTTGATCTTCGTGATTGTTTTGCCGTGCAAAGGGAGAACTTTTTCCACGCCAATCCCGCCGACAATCTTGCGAACCGTAAACGTACCACTGATACCCTTGCCGCCATTCACGGCGATCACCAAACCCTCGAAATCCTGAGTGCGCTCTTTGTCGCCTTCTTTGATTTTTTGCGAAACCCGCACAGTCATACCTGCCCGGATTTCCGGAGTGACCTTGCGGGCACTTTGATTCCCCACGTGCTGAAGTAAAGTTTGATTCATCTGAAAAAATAGCTGCGCGAGTCTATCAACAAACACCCTTACTGGCAACTGGTAACTCGCAACTCGTAACTATTTGCGCGTTTTCGTCCGTACCTCGATATACTTCTTGAGATTGTTAATCGGAACCATCTTTTCATTCTTATCCAGCATCTCCAAGACAAACTTATCCTTGCAGTCCAAACGATAAAGAAAATCCGCTCGGCTCATCACTGTGAATTTCACCTTCAAAGCAGATAGTTCTTCTTCAAGATACTTTTTCAAATCCTCCTTATTCACATCACCTACGATAAACATATCTACTCCTGAGCTATCGGATCCGACGAACTGACCGGAGAAGAGGAGGAGATCAACCTTGCCCAGATTGCTCACGGATTTTACGATTTCATCCTGAGGATTGGAAACTTTGGCAAAAATATTCTGGAATTCTTCCAGAAGGGCGAATTCGGAATTGATGTAATAGTATTTTTTTCTGTTACGGGAACGGGTTTTGAGTAAGCCTACTTTCCTCAGATTATTGAGCTCGCGCCTCACCGAGTTAATCTGTTCGGACAGTTTCCGCGTAATTTCCCGGATAAAAAACTCACTCTTGGGGTGTAAGAGAAAGAGCCCCATTAGTTTCACGCGCGTACGTGATCCGAAGAAAGGTTTCAAAAGCATGATTGAGGGTTAATTAATCAGGAAGCTAAGAGTAAAGGATTTGTACAGAATTGCAAGTCTCAGTTTCAATTTCCGTTAAGCCGCTCAGTACTTTCGCTTGTCTAAGACCCAAAGCTAAATTGACAAATTTAAGGGGGGATTTTAGCAATCTGGGAAACCAGTTGCAAGTTATGTACTGTTGCAGAATTCCAGTTACCTTTTTAACTTCAGCTTGACCAAGTAATTGTAGCCAGGTAGAGATTAGTTTCTGAATAGGAGTAAGGCGATTCATACCAAATCCACCGTGTTTTCTGTAATAGTTGTATTTAT
>JBDRMN010000050.1:0-19444 GCA_043812055.1 Patescibacteria group bacterium | reverse complement strand
CTACCGTTCCAGTTCAAAGCTGTCGGAGTGGAGATCAACGCAGGGGAGAAGGCAAAGGCATTACTCTGGGCGTAATTAGCCGCTATCGCTCCCACGCTTCCGTAACTCCCGGTATTAAGCACCTGGTAATCCAGACTCGTGAAATCCAAATTGATTCCCGCTCCGCTGATCAGGGCATAGCCGCCACTCGTCGGAGCATAGGAATGTACTCGTAATTCAAACTCACCATTCCCACCGGAAGCCTCCGTCAGCCAACTGGTATTATTCCCTCCCGGATCATCCGCCAGACTAAACTCACTACTCGTATAACGGGCGGAATCACCGGTTCCGGCAATCTGATCCAGATCGCTACTGTTCGCAAAGTTAAAATTCACTCTCGCACTCTTAATCCCACTCTCCGTTATCACCCGATTCCCGTAGCGATCAACCAGCTTCGCCGTCACCGTATGGTAATCCACACTGTCGGCAACCTGCGTTCCCGCTGAAAAGCTCAGGCTGGAAGGGCAGGTAGTTTGATAGTTATTCCCCGTACAACCACTCGCATTCCATTCCGGTACGTTCGCCACCACGTGGAAGAAGCCTGACACATTGCCACTCGTACTATTTCCCGCATTGTCCGTTGCGGTCCAATTCAGATTGTAATTACCGGCTGCTCCGAAATCACGAGTAACTGAAATTACACTAACCCCGGAATGACTGGTCGTTCCCGTCGGTCCCGTGATCGTGATACTGGCACTGGCCATCCCCGATCTCGGACCGGCATGGATATCCGCGAAGGTAACCGTCGTACTTTTATTGTGCAGGGCAGCAAAAACTTGGGGCGAGCTAGTCAAGCTAGGCGGTGTACAGTCCGCTATTCCCGCACAGGAAGTTCCGCAGTTACTGTCCGTGCAAGTTGACCCGTAGCAGGTATTACTCGCACAGGAGCAATCGGGGGGAATAGTGCCCGTACAGCTGCCCCCACAACCATCACTGAAAGTCTCGTTGAAACAATAACTACCGGCGGCAGCGCAACTACCGCTCTTGGTGCCCGTACACGTACCCCCACAGCCATCACTAAAAGTCTCATTGAAACAATAACCACCAGCACCAGCGCAGCTGGGGGAGCATTTGTTGTGCACCAAATACCCATCTGCATAGTAGGTATTGTTGCCGCCTAAAACGAAGTTGTAGAGCGGCGTTTCCGGATCAGCAGACTCAAAATCAATTTGCTTGATTTCCACTTCGCCATCTTGTGTTAATAAGACATCTCCAATCTCGAGCTGCTCCACTACGAGCTGAGGATTTTCCCGCAAAGTAGCCTGTGGGTCTATAGATTTCCAGACACCCTCCTTGCTCATGAAAGGGTGTTCGCCTGTTACGAAGAACCCACCTCCGTTGAAGGAATAAAGCTTTCGGTTTCCCAGTTTAACGTGGTCGAAAGCAATGACTGTGTTGGCCACTCTTCCTTCGGGAACAGTATCAGAATCCAAAACACTCGCGCCGATCAATTCTCCGTTACGGGCGTCATCGCTGCTACAACCAATTACCAAGACCAACAATAAAAACGCCAATAAGATTTTGTTGACGCCATGTATATTTTGCAGAATTTTCATTTTGATTGAACGCTTTGCTCCGGACACTTTGATTTATTGAGCAGTAGTCAGGATTCTGTAGCTCATTTAAGCTCTCCTCCCAAAAGCACATCACCAATCTCTATATCTTCAATATTTTTCACTGTGCCGTCTGCCAGTGTCACCTTCGTGCCTCCTATGAAGCAGCTATTGCAGTCACCGCCACCGCCACCATCACCATCACCATCACCATCACCGCCATCATCACCGCCATCATCACCGCCATCATCACCGCCATCATCACAGCTGCTCGTACCATCGCCGTTATCAGAACAGGAACCATCATCACCACCACTACTATCACTGCAGCCACAATCACCGCTACAATCACCGCTACCATCACCGCTACCATCACCGCTACCATCACCGCCATCATCACCGCCGTCTTCACCAAACGCTACGGGAACTCTTATCTGCTGGGCAATGTTTTTTACGAGCTGTGACCAGGTAAAACTATCACCTTGTGTCAACAGAGTATGGGCTACAGAAACAGGCAACATTGCGATCGTTGCCGCTATGGCAATTTGGCGACAACGTTTACGTAGGGGTGTAATCATGAGCCGGAGTTGACCGATCGAAGCAGCTTCAGGGAATCAGTTTGGGCCGCGTGAATAGATTTATTTAACACTTTCTTCAAATCCTCTGCAATTTTACCATCCACACTACTCGGAAGCTCGATTGCGGCTATTCTCAAATCGCCGAGCACTTTTACCTTTACCCCATTTGAGCTGGCAGCATATTCGAGCTTGCGTTGCTTGTTTTGAGCCAGCTTGAGTTGGCGGATTTGGTTAAATACGGAGCTCACGGACCAATTTTACTTTTTTTTTATCAAAATCAAAGCACTCAAGATTTTTGCAAGAGAATAAAAAAGGCTAAACTTACCCCTCGGCCCAAAGACTGACTTGACAAAGTTTATATTTAGTAATAGTATAAAAAGTACCAACAAAGCTTTTTTGTCCTTTGACTTCCCGGATATTTGTCGGGTCCTGGAGAAGGCGCTGTATGTTTAGCCAAGTTTTACTTTGGCTTGGCATTAGCCTTTTCCAGCCGCCCGACAATTCGATTTTTTAGTAATCAAATAGTGAACGCAACATTAAGGAGGAAGAAACCATGAAACGATTTTTAAAAATTTTGGCAGTGGTAGTTTTGGCCCTTTTGGTCGTTGCTCCCCCGGCTTTTGCCGGTGGGGAAACAAAGTTCCTTCGGCTCGGCGACGGCATGGTTGTTGTCGCCGACTTCGAAAAAGGCCGGTTCGCGGTCTTTTCCGAGGAGGAGTTCGAGAGGATGAAGTTCTATTCTCTTGAAGAATTCCGAAAGGGCTGGAAGGAAATCCCCGGGGGGCGGAAGATGTACCTCCCGAAAGGTCGGGAAATGACGGGATTTTCTGTTATCCCAGGGTTTATTGCTGTTCGTGAGAGAAAGAAGGGGGAACCCTTCACATTGATCTTCTTTTACACAACCACAGCCAACAAAAAATTTGTTCTTGTGCGACAAATTACTTTTGGAAATGGTAACTCGGAATTTAAAAATGGCAAAATCGAGTTCAAAAAAGGCAAAGAACAGCACTCGATAACCGCTACCTCCGAAGGCTACCTATGGGAGGCCCGCCTCCCTACGATAAGCGGGAAAGAGACACTTATATTCACCCGCCGAGAATCGGTGGGGCTGAAAGTTGAATGAATGGGGCGGCTATGTGGGGCTTACGGATTTCTTTTAGATTTCCGTGAGCCCCCACCTTTTTGTTGTAGCTAGTTTTTAGACTGGGTAAGGGGATTTACATTTTATGGAGAGGCAGCCCCCCTGACAGACATCGCCGAAAAACATACAGCTACGACACTTTTTCCACTTCGGTTTTTTCTGCAGGGCCTCAACTTCAACTTGGTATTTTTTGGCGACGATCCTGAAATCTCTACTTAGCTTTTTGGGAATATTCAAATCCACGCAAGGCAAGATACTGAGATCGGGATTGATGGTGAATTCTCGTGTGGCGGGGTGACAGATACTATATAGTGTCGCGTGCTTGAGGAGAAACAATCTCTGCTCCGGAGTGAAAATACAAAGCGGCACGGCCCGGTTTAGCTTGATGGGTATTTTTGCCGATACTGCCATTTTTGCAAAACGATGCAGGGCGGCTCCTATTTTTTTAGCGAGTCCGTAAGGAACCGTGGGGCTGAAACTAATACTATCTCCATAGTGCTTGCCCCACTCGATGTACTGCCGAAACTTCTTTGGCGAATCCTGGGCATTGAGATTGAAGCGTAAATTGCTTTGTACCCCTCGATTCTTGTACCACGAAAGATTACCGAGAATTAGAGGACGTAGTTTCTGATCCGCCAGATTGGTGCCATTCACAGTGACCGTATGGGGCAGAGCGTTGGTATGTTTAACGGCATTCGAGATCAGGGCGGTATGTATTTCCATACCCTTGGCGGCCTCGATAGCCGCGTCAATGTGCGGCCAAATGCTGGGCTCTCCCCCTATGAAGATAATTCTGCGAACGTTATTCTCCACTAGCAAATCCAAAATCTTGAGGTAATTCTTCCAGCTCAGAGTTTTGTAGTCCTGCTTGTATTTACTCGCGTAACAATAGCTGCAGCTCAGGTTGCATTCATAAGTTGGGACGATATGGACACTGCGAAAATTACTCACGAATTATTTTTGGGAAAACTCTGCCAACACTGCGGGTCTCGGGCGTAAAAGTTGCCCGTGACCGCATAGCTGACACAAGGGGCACCGCCCTCACAAAGCGGATAAGCCGGGCATTTTTGGCAGCGGAGGGCCTGCTTTTCCTTCTGGGTGAATTGCCTGTAGGGACCTTCGCAAATTTCCTTCAGCGTGTTTTTTTTCACATTGCCCAGTTTGATCGGCAGGATTCGGCAAGGATAAACATCACCATTTGGCATGACAACGATGATTTTCTTTTCTCGAACTGCACAGTAGTTTTGTTTTTCTTCCGGCCACTGCGAATAGCGCAAAAGATGCTTACAGTTGCTTATGCGGATGGGCTTGAGATTTCCATTACTGGAGCCTTTGAGTTTGTAGTCGCTATTTAGCTCCCGGCATTTTTCATAAAAACTTTTCAGCTCTTGCGGTGAAAGCAAGTTTTTTTTATCTTGCGAATTTCCGATTGGCACAAGCCTCTGGATTGCCAGGGGAACGTTGTAAATCAGCAGTAAATCCAGCAGCTCAAAGATTTTTTTATGATTAGCCTTGCTGACAGTGGCCGCTAAATTAACCGGATAGCCGTGATTTTGGACCAACTTAACAGCGTGGAAAATTTTTCGAAAACTGCCCTTACTGCGAATAACATCGTTGACCTTTTCAGGACCTTCAACGCTAATCTGGAGTTTCCTGACCAAGGGAGCTCTCCTTTTGAGCTGCTTTAGAAGAGCTTCTGTCAAAAGAGAGCCATTGGTCATAATATCCAAATTTAGATTATTTTTATGCTTGGATATGTAGCTCAAAAGACTGAGAAAGTCTTTCCGCAAAAAAGGTTCGCCGCCTGTTAGTGATATATTTTTTCTGTCTTCGTCGAGCTCGAGGAACTGGTGAAAAACATTCTTGAGCTCTTGCAGGGTAAGCTCCTCCTCATCGTCATAGCTTGTGTGGTAGCAATGCTTGCAGCGAAAATTGCACCGATTGGTGATATGCCACTGGAGCCGAAAGCCTTTGCCGCTTGGTTTCACTGTTTTAGCTTTGTAAACTAAATATGAATTAAACATCCTAAAATAGCCTTCCCGACGAGCGGCAACAAACACTCCTAATTTTCCAGGATTTTTACGGATAATCGGGCACGTTTGTTGCCGAAACGATATTCTTCGTAGGATCCGGAACTATCGACAACGACAGAGTGTCCCAGAGGGTCTCCAATCTTGATGCGACCATCGCTAAAAGCAAGATGATAGTCGTCGACTGAGGCAATTTTGGTGATAATTAGGTTTTGGGAGTCAAACTTGGTGAAACGATAAATCAGCGTACCTCCACTGGTCGGATTATCGCCGATACGTATTGAAAAGAAGCTCCCTGACGTCGAGATTCCCGTTACCTCTCTTCCTGGGAGTAAGTTAATAATATTGCGATTCGGTATTTGGTAGCCTTTGAGGTTTTCGGGGTTTGTGAGATCATTCTCGATCACTTCTTCTTGTGAAAGGACGTACACCGTATTCTTATACAGAAGAAAATAGGCACCGGCTCCTTCCAAGAAGAAATGTTTGCTTGGGGATTCCGGGGCAGCAAAGTCTCCCTCCGAGCTAGAAGCTGGGTAAAAGCCGGCAACATTATCTTCCTGAGTGATAGTGACATCTGTCAAAAGTCTGATTTTATTACCGTTAATTGTATATTGGTCGTAGGACTCAGCTTCGTCGGCAATAAGTAAATGGTTTAAAGGCCCCCCCAACTTAAAGGTATTGCCCGTGAAGTCGACGTGTTGGTCAGAGATAATAGAAAGCTTCGTGGTAACCAGGTGTCCGGAATCAAGCTTAACAAAACGGTAGATCAGACTTGAGATAGCGGCTGCGCTATTTTTAGTGTGTACAATAAAAAAATCACCAGCTGCGGAAATTTTTGTGAATGTTACTTCCGGAAATGGTTCTATGACATTTAAAATCTGTTCTTGATGTTCCTGAAAGTTATCAAGACTTGTCAGCTGCTTACCCTCGACTTCTTCGCTAGTTACTACGTAGATGACATTTTCACGAAGAAAAAAATAAACTCCGTTACCTTTCACAAAGTCGATAGTTTCAGCAGCAGCGGTTTCTGGTTGATCTTCAGCATCATACATTGTCAACGTTCCACCCCCCTCTGTCGTGATCGCGGGACCAATCGGCTGCGAGCCCGCGGCGGCAAAAAGCGATTCGAATTTTTCGCTGATGGCGGTAAGCAGAGGCCGCTTAATTTTTTTGGCAACCTCAGGCTCGGCGCTGATCTCTTCGGCCACCTTCAGTTTCACCGGCTTGAGGTTCAACAAAAGTAGATCGTAATCATCCCGTTCCCGAAAGGCAGTTACCGGAACTGGGGGTTGGTATTCGATCATCGGCAGGTCTTTACTTTCTTCAGTCGTTCCCGCTGGCAAAAGGGCCGCGGAGACCGCGAGAACTCCGGCAATCAGGGTGAAGCTTATGATCGTTACGAAATTCTGGGGGAGTGCCATTTTATTTTTTGCTGGTAGATTTTAGCAAAATTTCCAACCAAGGGTTGGTAGCGGGCAGACAATTTATAACTGTTCCAGCGTTATTAAATCTCCCCGCCCCGCTGAGGCGGGGCGACCCTCTTTACAAAAGAGGGTTAAAAGGGAAAGTTGAGCCAAGCGAAGAGAGGCATATAGCCCCCTCTTTAATAAAGAGGGGGTTGGCGAAGCCCTGCGAAGCGAAGCGAAAAAGGGGGGAGATTCTAAAAATCCCTACTACAAAATAGCGCAGTTTTACGCCATTATGTAGTATGACAATCATGAGTGCTGGCGCCTAATAGCCGACCTCCCCACTGCTGCTGCTCGCTGCTGTTGATCCGAAAAGCGGGGGTGGGTTGGTTTGGATGCGGGAGTCGTATTCGATGATCAGAGCAGCAGAGCTGACGACGTTACTGGCGGTGTTCCCGCTGGAGTCGGCGTGGAAGGTGCGCAGATAGGCGAAATCATAAGAACGGGCTTCGTCCCGGGGGCAAATCAGGCCACCGGGGCATTCGGCGGGATTACGATCGGAGCCGCCAATGGTATTGCTGGTGGCCAGTAGACCTTTCCAATATAGCTGATTACGCAGCTCGTAGCTGCGATCACAGAAACCACTGCTGCCGTTACAGCTGGCGCTCAGGTCTTCACCGGGAAATCCCTGGACATTTACCGAGATCACACCGCCTTCGGCGTAGAAAGCGCCAACCAGATCGGTTGGATTGGGATAGACGTAAACATTGCCCCCGGCACCACCAGAATCTTGTAAAACGATGACACCCAAGGAATCTCCACTGGCGCTGTAGGCGAGATCGCCCTGGATGTAGAGATCGCCCCCATGGACCAGGATGGTGTGCTTTCCGGTAGGCAGGGGGTCACCATTGAGATTGATGGTCAAGTCTCCCTCGAGGTAGAGGATGCTGTCTTGGCGGAAGCTGCAACTGGCGATATTGAGGGTTTCGAAACTGGCCCCGCTGCTTCCCGTGATCTGCATGTCGGCGGCGGAACAGCCGACGATATTGGGATCGGCGATGAAACTGACGACATTCCGATCGATACTGGAGCTGAGCTCGTTTTGGACGAAGTCACCGAGAGACTGGTTCAAAGCCGCTCCGGTCTGCTTGGTGGAGACACCGCTGCCCGATCGCACTGAGCCAACAATCTCGATACCGGGGTTGAAGAGGGTGATGTTCTCAGCGACAGTTTCGAGCTGAGCGCCCTTGTGGCGAACCGATTTGCCCCCCACGTCATAACTCACGTAGGTTTGCAATAAAGAGTCGAAGTTCTCCGCAGCCGTCGTCCCGGCGGTTAGCTCCGGGATAGCCCGCATCCGGATGGTGGTCTCCTCACTACTGCGGACCTTGTCCACGACATTGGTGAGATCATTCCAGCTGCCGTTGAAACCATCGTCCTGCTCAGTGTCCAAATTCCAGGACTCTTCGGCCGGATTTTCCGCGGAAGCACTTTGCCAAACCACCGCGGGGTCAGAGGAATCCATGATCAGTCCTAGCTCGGGATTCTCGGCGTCGACAACCAGGCTAGAATTCACAAGCTTAATGTTGAAACGTTTGGGTGCGTTGACAGTAATATTGTTTACAGCCGAAGCCTCGTTGACATAAGAGCCAGATTTGAAGTTCAGGGCCTCGGGGGTGGGGGCGAGAGCAGGCTGAAAAGCAAAGATTCGATTGGGGTCGGTACTGGCGACCGTTCCCGAGCTCTCACCGACGTTGTTGTAGCCGTCCAAGGGTGTTACTTCGTAATCAATCTCTTTGAAGTTCAAGTCGAAACCATCAGCGCTAATCGGGAGATAACCGCTACTGGTCGGGGCGTAGGACTTCACTGTGGTTGTAAAAATGCCGTCGCCGTCAATTGCTTCAGTGAAGAAGCCGGTGCTGCTGCCGCCCTCCTGGGAAAAAGCAAATTCACTGGATTCGAAAATAGCTGAATCACCGGTCCCGGCGGTCTGATCCAGCTTGGTCGTATTGTCGAAGCTGAAATCAACTTTGACCTCCTTGATTCCAGCAACAGAAATCACGGGATTGCCGTACTGATCGACGAGCACTGTCCGGACGAGGTGGCTCTCCTGGGCATCGGCCACCCTGGTCGGGGAGCCAAATTCGAAGTAACTCTGGCCGCTCCAATCCGGTGTGGCCGCGACCACCTGGAAGAAGTCTATAAATAACCCCTCCCCGGGGACAGCCGGGTCGGTGCAATTGCTCTCGGCATCACAGGCGATGAAGCTGAGATCGTAATTGTCGGCGGAACTAAAATCATGGCCGGAGATGTCTACCGAAGCACGGTTACCGATTGGATCGAAATAGTTGGCGGTGTAGACCTGGTTAGCTTCGTTACTGTCCCGAATCGTGACGACCACCGAAACGATATCTGAATCGTTACCGGTAAACCCGCTATCGATAAACCAAAGAGTTTCAGTGTAATTGTCCGTGGCGGCGAGGACTTGACTAGGAGTGGTCAGTGTTGGCGCGTCGGTGTCGATGCCGATGCCAAGATAAACGGTATAAGTATCCCAGTCATAGCCTGAAACCGGAGCGGTACCAGCCTTGCTTACCGGATCGCAGAAGCTGATAAAACCAACTGTTTCACTGTAAGCGAAACCACAGAGCCAGCCGTCGGTGTCGCTGTACGCCACTCCTGGATTATATTCATTGGGATTGTCTTTTTCGAAATAGGTTGTGCCGAAATTATAGCCCGGAATTGCCGCACCGTCGGTAGTTGTGTGGAGCTCCTTCTGCCCGGCATCGAACGTAAGCCCATCCAGATCAAACCAACCGTAGCTGCTGGAGTAAGCCGTTCCCGATAGCATCAGGGAGTCCGGGTCAAAGGTCACGCCGTAGGCCACAGTGTCGCAAGAGTCCGGCATGGAGACTGCTCCCTTATCGGGGAAATTATCCCGGATATAGAGCGGCTGAGTGTTGCCGCTGCCGTCGCAGTAGAAATTGATCCAACCGATATTGGGGCTGTAGGCCTGACCCCAGAGGGGTTCGGGATTGGCCGCTCCGGCGACCTGAAATGACAGCAGAAACACGGCAGCACTCAGGACAACAGTTCGGAAAGTAAGGGTAGAAAAATTCATGTCCGGCTATACACGGGAATTTAAGGGAAATAATTCTGACAACGTCTGCGCAGTTCCGGGCTCTCGATCTTTTCACACTCCTCGACGGAGTCTTGCCGAACAGCCTGTTGGAAGTAAATTTCACTGCGGCAATTCGCGGCTGCGCGGGAGTTTTCGATTTCATTGCAACCGGTAGCATTGCTTTCGCGGATTGCCTGTGTACGAATCTGGTACTGCTGCTGGACCAGTTCGGCGATTTCATCGACAGCCGTTGTCGCGTTGCCTTGCAAGACTGTGACGAAATGCTGCTCGCTGCGAACGGCTGTATCTTCGGCAGGGGAGATACTGAGCACTCGCCGAGCTGTCTCTTCGGAGGAACGCTTAACTTTTTTATTGAGTTCGACCTTGGCGGGTTTGAGTTTGAAAAATAAAAAATCAAACTCGTTCTCACCATAAAAGATGGGGGAAGTCGTTTCCTCCACACCATACTCGATCTTCAACAAACCTTCACTGACTTCGGTCTTGCCGGCAGGCAAAAGGGCTGCCGACACCGCGAGCACTGCTGCAATCACTGTGAAAGTTGAAACGGTCGTGAAGTACGGAGAGTCGCGCATTTTTATTTCACGCCACTGATTTTATCAGCTTTTGCAGGTTACAGGGAACAGTTTCCAGTTGCCAGTTTCGAGTTTCTAGTTGCCAGTTACCAGGGGGCTTTTTTGGGATGATTAGGATTGTTGGGAGATGTTGGGAGACGTCACTAGTCACTAGAACCCCCGAAGGGGCCCCTTTGGGGCTGGAACCTAAAACCTACTGTTCCCTGTTTCCTGAAACCTGTTCCCTGTGGGGGCCTGACTAAATTCCAAAGTTGCGTTATACTGCTTTTCCCAAGTGTTAACCCCGTCAACAAATGTTCAAGATCTTTATTGCTGACAATCTCGCTTCGGCTGCAGTGGAACACCTGAAAGAACAAAAAGACTGCGAGGTGGAGGTGGAAACAGGACTCAGTGAGGCCGAGCTTGTTAAAAGAATTCCGGATTTTGACGCCTTGATTGTCCGGAGTGCGACGAATGTCACACCCAAGATCATTAAAGCCGGCAAGAAGCTCAAGATTATCGGTCGGGCGGGAGCGGGCACAGACAATATCGACAAAACAGCCGCCAGCGCCCAGGATATCCTCGTGGTAAATGCGCCAACCGGGAATCTCACCTCTGTTGCCGAACTTGTCTTCGCCCATATTTTCAGCGCCTTTCGCCAAATGCCAGCGGCAAATGCGGAAACTAAAGCAGGCAAGTGGCCCAAGAAGGAGCTGGGTAAACTGGGTCGGGAACTGGACGGCAAGACCTTGGGTATCGTTGGCTTGGGGAAGATTGGTCAGCTGGTGGCCGAACGCGCCCAGAGCTTCAATCTCAAAGTAATTGCTTTCGACCCGGTTACGACGGCGGAAGTTGCCGAGAGTGTAGGGGCGGAGCTCCTAGAGCTTGACGAAGTTCTCAAAGAGGCTGATGTAATCACGCTCCACGTTCCTTTGATCCCCCAGACGAAAAATCTGATTGGCGAAGAGCAATTCAAGCTGATAAAAACGAATGCTTTGATCGTGAACTGTGCGCGCGGTGGTGTGGTGGACGAGAAGGCGTTGGCGGTCTGGTTGAAGAAAAACCCGGAAGCACTGGCCGCCCTCGACACGTTTGTCGAAGAGCCGGTTGATGCGCAGAGTCCGCTCTTGAAGCTGCCAAACTTTTTTATGACTCCCCACCTGGGGGCGAGCACTGCCGAAGCTCAGGAAAAAGTCGGTCTGCAGCTCGCGGATCAGGTTGCGCGTGCTTTGCGCGGGGAAGTCGTTGAATACATCGTGAACTTGCCTTCTCGCGAGAAGGGAGGACTCCTGGATCAGAAACTTTGGAATGAGCTGGCCGAGAAACTGGCTCGTCTCGCTGCCCAGATGCTGAAGGGTGAAAAACTTCAAAAAGCCGAGCTCACTATGGCCGGTGAAATTGCGGAGGCTGACACCCAGATGCCTCAGATGAGCGTGCTCAGAGGCTTGCTTGAAACTCTCACCGATGTCGAAAATGTCAACTTCACAAACGCTGCTGATATTGCCGGGAAAAAAGGCTTGAAGCTAAAAGTGAATACTGAGAGAAAGATCGAGAATTATAAAAGTGAAGTTCGACTCGTACTCAAAGCTGGCAAAGCTGAGGTGGAAGTACGAGGGACCTTGGTGGAAGGAGAACCTCGAATTACCTTTATTCAAAACTTCAAAACCAACTTCACGCCAACTCGGCACCTGCTGCTCACGCGTCATCATGACATGCCTGGCATCATCGGGCGAGTGGGAACCCTGCTCGGGGAAAACAGTATCAACATTGCCAACATGGATCTCGGTCGCAACAAAATCGGCGGTGATGCGCTAATGATTCTCGATATTGATGATCCGGTTCCTGAGAGTCTGTTGGACGAGCTGCGTAGCTGGGATGATTTTGAGGAGGTGTTGAGCGTAGACCTTTAGGAGTTACCAGTTACCAGTTACCAGTTACTAGTTACTAGAAAAATAATGAAAAAACTTTCACTCAAAAAAATCTTCGGAATTACCACAATGGTTTTTACTGTCGTTACCGCAGTCGTACTGTTGCTGCTTATTTGGGAAGCAGTGATTGCCGAGCCGGAGTTGCGTGGAAAAATTGCCGCTACTTCAATTACATTAGCAGCTCTTTCGTTTGTGCTGTTTTTGGTGGCGAGTTTTGATTCGTAGTGTTAGGGGTTAGTGTTGGTGTTGAGGGTATCACTGCTTGATTTTTTGGGTAGCTTATTTTTGCAGATCATTCGTGTGTTTGGTTTGCTAAAATCAAATCCTCTATGGACTCCGTAGCTGAAATCAAATCGCGTTTATCAATCGTGGATGTCGTTTCCCAATATGTGCAATTGAAGAAGGCGGGTCGGAATTTTAAGGCCTGTTGTCCTTTTCACAGCGAAAAGACTCCGAGCTTCATTATCTCTCCCGAGCGGCAGTTTGCGTGGTGCTACGGCTGCCAAACCGGCGGGGATATTTTTAGGATCGTGGAGCTGATCGAAGGAGTGGACTTCAAGGAGGCACTCAAAATTCTTGCCGACAAAGCCGGAGTAGAGCTACCGGCTTACTCGGCGGGTGGGGTGAAGAAAGAGAAACGAGAAAGACTGATTGAAATCAATGAGGCGGCCGCGGATTTTTTCGTGGGGGAGCTGGGGAAAAATTCAATGGCCCAAGATTATCTGAAGGGTCGGGGGCTCCTGGCGGAGACAATCAAAGAGTGGTGCGTCGGCTATGCGCCGGATGGCTATGAAAATCTTTTTCCGGAGCTCGAGAAGAAATTCGCTAAAAAGGAAATTGTCGAAGCAGGAGTAGCGGGAGTGAAGGAAATGGCGAGCGATCAGCTTTTCGACAAATTTCGTTCACGCATAATTTTCCCGATCGAAGATCATCGGGGCAGAGTGGTGGCGTTCACTGGCCGTATCCTCGGGGACGGAGAACCTAAATATTTGAATTCTTCCGAGTCACCGATTTTCACGAAGGGCGCGATTCTCTTCGGTTTCAGCAAGGCGCGGGATGCGATCCGGGGGCAGAAGTTTGCGGTCCTAGTCGAGGGGCAGCTGGATGTGATCTCGACCCACCAAGCTGGGTTCGGTAATGTCGTGGCCTCGAGCGGGACGGCACTGACCGAGCAGCACCTGGCCTCGCTCAAAAACTTAGTCGAAAGCGTGACCTTTTGTTTTGATTCGGATAACGCTGGAATTGACTCCACTGTGCGGGCTCTCGAGCTATCTGCTTCAGCGGATGTGAGCGCCAAGGTCGCAGTCCTGCCCGAGGGTATCAAGGATCCTGATGAAGCAATCAGGCAGGATCCCCAGATCTTTGCCGACGCAGTTGCGGGTGCGGTCACTCCGCTGGAGTTTTTCTTCACGAAAGTTTTTGCGAAAGCCGACCTCGGTAATGCCGCCGAAAAGAAAAAAGTGGCTCGGGAAGCTCTAAGTTACGCTCAGAAAATTGCGAGTGCGGTGGAACGGGAGGAGTTCTCGAAAAAGCTGAGTGTGAAGCTGGGAACTTCGGAAGCGGCTCTGGAAGAGGAATTTGAGAACCTGCCCCAGCTTTCCCAATCGTCGGGGGAAGAGCTAAGGGTGGAAGAGAAGTTCGGCACGGAAGATTTTTTGCTGGGCTTGGTTTTGGCTTTTCCGAAGGTGGCGGGAGGGATTGCCGAGGATTTGAAAAAAATTCACTGTTCCAAATACGGAGAGCTGTGGAAAAAATTGAAGGACGCCAATTTTGCAGAACAGAAAAAGCTGGAGGACAGGTTCGAAAAACTGGCACTCCTCGCGAGTGATCGCTACGCTGATTTTGGTGATATCGCGGTCAAAAAAGAGATGTTGGCTTTGGTCAAGAAGCTTTCACGCAACTCTCTCTCAGATAAAAAGCAAAAGCTCAAAGCGCAAATGCGAGAGGCGGAGGAAGCGGGGGATGAGGAGAAGGCGGCGGAGTTGTCCGGGAAGTATCAGAAGTTGCTGAAGCGTGAAACTTGAAACATAAAACCGTACTACAAAATGACGTGGGTTTGCGCTATTTTGTAGTATGATTTTTAAGTGTGAGCAGTTAGTGTGAGTAGTGAGGGCATTTTTTCTAACTACTAACTACTAATTACTAACTACTCTCTTCTAATAATTCCTCCGGAATATCGAAATTCGCGCTTACGGAATCAACATCGCCATCTTTCTCGAGGGTTTCTATAAGCTTCAAAACTTTTTGAGCAGTCGCTTGCTCGGTGATCAAAACTTCGCTCACTGGTTCGAAAATAAGTTCGGCAGATTTTACGTTTAAACCAGCCTTTGTGAGTTTCGTTCTCACCTCCATCAAGCTTTTGGGATCAGTTTTGACGATCAGGACATCTCCCGCTTTTTCAGTGTCCTCAGCGCCGGCATCGATTGCGCTCAACTCGTTCTCGTCCGCCTGCGCTTTGCGAGCTTCGGCGGACAAGTCGGTTGCACCTTCGGCAATAACAATTCCTTTCTGTTCGAACTGAAAAGCGACAGAGCCGGATTCGGCCAGTTTGCCTCCACCCTTTGTCAACAAATGGCGGATGTTGGCGGTGGTGCGATTGGGATTATCGGTGAAGGTGTTGATGAGCAGAGCCACGCCACCGGGTCCGTAGCCCTCGTAAGTTTTTTCCTCAACATGCACACCCTCGAGCTCACCCGTACCCTTTTTGGTTGAACGTTCGATATTTTCTTTGGGCAAATTGTCGGCCCTAGCGGCTTCGATCGCTGCGGCGAGAGCGGCGTTCATATCGGGATCGCCACCACCTTCCCGCGCAGCCAGCTCGATATTACGAGCATGTCGTGTGAAGATTTTGCCGCGTGCAGCATCGGCGGCGCCTTTGGCGCGTTTGATCGTGCTCCATTTGGAATGGCCGGACATAGCAGGGAACAGGTTACAGGGAACCCTTCGGCAAGCTCAGGGCAGGCAGGGAGCAGTGTAGAGACGCGATTAATCGCGCCCCTACTGCTTTTCTGGAAAATAAAAATCCTCGAACTTTCTGGCAGACTCAGTTTCGTTTGTGGCCGGGTCCTGCGGATCCGCGTAGCCGCAGGCGAAGATGAGTTCGGGTGTGTAGCCCTCTGGCAGTTCCACACTTTTCGCGCACTCCTCTTTATCAAAACCAGCAATCCAACAGCCGGCAACGCCACTGGCTTCAAGTGTTGCCGAGAAATAACCAGCCGTGAGATAAACCTGTTGAGTCGCCCACTCTTTTTTATTCGTGGCGATTCGCTGCATTACTACCTCTACTTGCTCGTCGCCGATTTCACCCCCGTACCTGCCCGCGAGGAACTCTCGAGCATTCGCTTCGCCTCGATCCGGGTTCGAAGCCAAGAGGAAAAGGTGGGGGGCGGTGGGGACAGCCGGTTGAATACTGATCCAAGCCTCCGCTTTATGTTTCGAAATGTCGAGCAGGATTACCGGCCGCGAGTTCAAGCTTGTAGGGGTATGGTGGGCAACTTTGATCGCCTTCTCGAGAATCTCGAGATCAACCTTTTTGGCGAGGAAGTTTTTGACAGTTTTGCGGGCGAGAAGCTTTTTAATTTCCAGCATTTCGTTAAACTTAAAAAGTTAAATTAATTCTAGCAACTATCTTGCTACTCTCGAAAACTCGACAGGGCGAATTGATTATACTGGCGGAGGCAGTTTTGTGGGGAGCTTTTCCTGTGCTGGCCCTGCTGGCCTACGAACACCTTTCTCCTATTCGGACGCTGGCCTGGAGCAGCCTTTTTGCCGCTTGTTTTTTCGCTGTTTTGTTTTGCTGGCAGAAACGTTGGCGGGAGCTACTAATTCGTGAGGCGTGGTTACCGATCCTCATGGGTACACTCATCAGTGGGATTTTGTACTACCTTTTTTACTTTCTCGCTCTACGCTCCACGACTGTGGGGAATGCAGCGATTATCGCCCAAATGGAAATTTGGTTCTCTTTACTTTTTTTCGGCCTTATTCTTAGAAAAGAAAATTACACTGCTTCGGCTATTACCGGGGCGCTGCTGATGTTTGGGGGAGTTGCTGTGGTGCTTTTCCCCGGCAAACTCGAAATTAACATTGGGGATATCTTAATCCTGTTGGCAGCGCTGATCGCCCCGGTGAGTAATAATTTTCAACAGAAAGCTCGTAAAAAAGTTTCCGCAATTACACTGCTCTTTGTCCGTAGTACGATCGCAACTCCCTTTTTGTTCGCTTTCGCCGGGTTTTGGGAACCAGTTGGCAAAACAGGCTTCACGGCTGCTCTACCGTTTTTACTAGTCAGCGGAATTCTACTCTTTGGGCTCTCGAAGATTTTTTGGGTTGAAGGTATTCATCGTATTCCAGTGGCGAAAGCTGCTTCGCTAAATACCTTAGTCCCAGTTTGTGCACTTATTTACGCCCTTCTTTTTCTCGGCGAAATCCCCACTCTTTGGCAATTAGCTGGATTACCACTCGTGATTGGGGGAGCAGTACTGATTACGCGAAGAAATTTTTTGCACGAAGCACCACCGATTGACTGAATTTCCGCTAAAATCTTCTCACCCTCCAATCTTAAATTAAAACATGATTCTCTCTGACAGAGACATCCGCGAAGCGATCCAATCCGGGAGAGTAAAGATTAATGCTCCGGACGAAGAATATCTCAATAACATCGGTCCCAGTTCGCTGGATCTGCGTTGCGGTCACCACTTCAAGCTTTACGAGCACACGAAGTTTCCACTGCTTGATCCGGCGGATCCGGAAACATTCAAAAACTGTTCACGCTCAATCGAGATCAAGAAAGAAGGCGAACCCTTCATCGTCCAACCGGGTGATTTCGTGCTTGGGGTTACGCTCGAAACGATTACTCTGCCGGGTGATTTGGTGGCGCGGGTGGAGGGCCGTAGTTCGCTGGGACGGCTGGGGATTATCGTGCATTCCACTGCGGGCTTCGTCGATCCGGGATTCTCCGGCACGATTACGCTCGAGATTACGAACATCAACCAGATGCCAGTCGCACTTTATCCAGGGATGCGAGTTTGCCAATTGGCGTTCGAAACTCTGACCAGCCCGGCCGAAGTGGATTATTCCCAAAAGAAAACACAAAAGTATCAGAATCAGGTCTTTCCGGAGGAGTCGCGAATTACACGCGACCCGGAGATGCTGAAAATTGCGAAGGCTCGTAAAAAATGAAGATTGAATTTCTGGCAGCGTTCGCCATCCTGCTGTTTGCAGGTTGTGCTGCGGCAGTTCCAATTACGAAAGAAGAGTATAAGATAGCCCTAGGTTCGGCGGTTTGTACGGCGGTTCAAGATCTCAACGAACAGGGGATTCTTGCCGATGAGGCAGAATTTCCAGCGGGGTTTGAACGGGCCGTTGAACGGGCCGTAAATGTCATGGGTTACTCGGATCGGGAGTGGTTGAAGGCAAAAGAAAAATACTTCACTCCGAAAGAACACGAAAAACTCATCAAAATACACTTTACCTGGTGTCTCGTCAGTCCCACACTTGAGAAATGATCCAGGATAAAAAATCCCGTTTGCGATCCGAAATTCACGCGGCTTGTCGCGGGCTTTCTTCCAGAGAACACGCGAAACAAAGTTCAACGATTGCCCAAAAACTTTTTGCTTTGCCGGAATATACGGAGGCTCAGGTAGTCGCCCTCTACGCAAGTCTGCCGGAGGAAGTTTCTACGGATGCGATAATTAAGCATTCTCTGAAGGTGGGGAAAAGAGTGGTGTTGCCACGGATTTATCCGGGCTTTCCTCTGGTGGAGAATGAACTGGAATTCTGTGAAATTAAAAAAATGGAAGATTTGGAAGTGAGTGTGTTCGGGATTCGGGAGCCAAACAAAAATTGTCCAGTTGTGTCGTTAGGTAAAATCGATCTACTGGTAGCGCCGGTGGTGGCGTGTGATGAGCAGGGTCGTCGTTTGGGGAAAGGAGAAGGTTTCTATGATCGGGTGCTGGAGAATTTTTCCGGTAAAACTGTCGCTCTCGCTTTCGACTGCCAGATGGTGGAAAAGATTCCTGCGGAAGAACACGATCAGAAAGTTGATCAGGTTTTAAGCGTGAAACGTGAAACGTGAAACCTGAAGCCCCGAAGGGGCCCCTTTGGGGCGTGAAACTTAGAACGTGAAAACTGAGGCAATTGGCCAGTCAAAGCTTGGAGCTTTTTGCAGAGGCGGGTAAACTGCCAGAAGTGAGCGATCTCAAGAAAATCTTCTCGCGTGGAGTTTCGGAAGTAATTGGCGAAAAAGAATTGCTTCAAAAGCTAAAAAAGGATCCAACAAAAGTCGTAATCAAATACGGAGTTGATCCAACGCGGCCGGATATCCATCTCGGGCATGCGGTTTGTTTCCGCAAGTTACGGGAGTTCCAGGAGCTTGGCTGCAAGGTCGTCTTCCTGATTGGCGACTTCACGGCCCGCATCGGGGATCCGAGTGGCAAGTCCAAGATTCGGCCGGAACTTGATCAGGCGGAAGTCGAGGCCAACGTGAAGACTTATCTTGAGCAGGCTGGCAAAATCTTGTTGACCGATCCGGAGCACTTCGTTTGGATTCGTAACTCCGATTGGTTTGTCTCGATGCACGATGTGCGGGCGCCGGATGGTCAAACGTTCAAAATCGAGGCGGATGGCAAAAGAATGGAAACGCCACCCTTACCAGGGAATCACATTCTCGCTCGCGCCAACGCTTGGTTGGCGACACGGATGCAGAAAGGGGCGGTACGTCATTATTCCTTTATCAACGTTTTGGCAGTTTTACGCAGAGTCAGTCACGCGCGTTTGATTGAGCGGGATATGTTTGCTGAGCGCATCAAAAAGGGTGAACCGATCTTCATGCACGAAATGCTTTACCCGGTGATCCAGGGAATTGATTCGAACGTGCTTTCCGACATCTTCAGTTCCTGTGACGTCGAGCTCGGTGGCACCGATCAGCACTTCAACATGCTGATGGGGCGGGAAGTGATGGAGATGAATAAAAAACAGCCGCAGTCGGTTATTACACTCCCAATTCTCGAGGGTACGGATGGGAAAGAAAAAATGAGCAAATCATTCGATAACTACATTGGCATCATCGAGAGTCCGAC
>JBDRMN010000049.1:0-13992 GCA_043812055.1 Patescibacteria group bacterium | reverse complement strand
TTCTTTTTCTGCATCTAAAGATATTTTTAGGAACAGTTCTAGTTGTTCTATTTCCTCCGCCATGGCGAGGGGTTATTCAACCTGAACAACTCGAACATCTCGAACAATCAAAAAAGGCGGGTGGATTTTAGCAGCTTATTGACGCTTTGCAGAGTTTTTTCTTAGGTCTTCGCCGACGTCTTCGCCGGGCTACTTTTTTTCGAGTATATCCTTGCGATTATCAACTTCTTTGTAGATTTTGTGATTTTCTTTTTGGTCGAGCAGGTAAGTCAGCCAGAAGTAGCCGCCGACGAGGAAAGGAACCGCGAGCAAAAGCCAGAATTTCGTGCCAAGTGTAGAACCCTCGTCGGCGAAATGCTGACTCATACCCATCAGGAAGTCGAAAGTCGCGTGGAGCGAGGCCGCGATCAGGAGACCCTCGAAAACTTTTTCCTCATGGAAAACAGTTTCACTTTTCAGATGCAGGAGCCGGTGAATCCATTTCGTGAAGATAAATTTTTTGCCAGCCGAAAGTTTGTCCTGCAGGACCGGTTTGGCGAAGTGGGCCACGCCGTAGTAATAGCCGAAGATTCCCGAGGCCAGGATGTGCAGGAACATTGATCCCAAGGAGCGGAAAGTGAAGTAAAACCAGAAATTGCCGATCAGAGGATTGTCCCAGATTGAGCGGAAATAAAGGACATTCTCAATAAAAGCGAAACCCAGCGCGACGACGATACTGAGCTGGATGGTGTCGTCAATATTGCGGAAAAATTTGCGATCGGTGATTTTGACGATCCAAATCTTGGCTGTTTCCTCATAAAAACCGACCCAAAGACCAGTCAGCGCGATCACACTGAAACTGGACCAGACAGCTTCCTCGATCCAGCTTTCGATCCGGGTAATCTCGTGCTGAAAGATGAAAATCGGCACCACGGCCAACATACCGGCCAAAAATGTGAGTGTGGTGACCAGCTTATTTTCCCGCTGGTGGCGGAAAAAGATGTAGAGCCAGATCAGTACGGGGACAATAGCCAGTCCGAGGAAGAGGAGATAATCGGGATGGAAAATTCCAGCGACACGACCAAGCGCGCTAATCGTACGATCGATAAAATCGGGAGCAAGGTTGACTTCATTCATTAAAGAATTTTTTTGTTACTGCGAGAAGATTTTTTTCTGCGAGGCATGAGTGGGGATTCCTCTGGCAAGTCGAGGCTTTGAAAATGTCGGGCCGCCGCACTGAATAATCTTTTCTCGTAGCGACTCAACCAGAAGACAAAGCCGATCAAGGCAAAAGCCAGGAGGCCGCCCAGGAACACGAGGTTGCGTCCCGAGAAAGGCTCGGATTTTTGCGATAAAGACTGGCGTTCGAATTCTGCTGGAGCACTGTTACCGTCTGCGCTATCCGTATTGGTCGGAATGCTGGTTTTCAAATATTTGGCTTGAGTTGTTCTCGCCGAAACTACCTGTGTGTTAATTTGCCCCTGTCCGGTATTTCGTTCCAGACTGCGTGGGAATTGAAACAACGAGCGGCCCGAACTTCTCTGGGTGATAATGCTAGGTGCTGGTTCGATTATAACTTCCTCCTCTTCTTCTGCTTCGCTTACTTCTGTCTCCCCATCCGCCAGTTTTGTCATCAGCTTGATAACTTCGATATTAGCGAGTTTTTCTGCCTCGGCTTTCTGCTCGACATCAGCGGCTTTCTGATCGAGGATTTTTTCTTTGAAAGCTTCCTTGGCTCCAGCTGTTTCCTTGATGACAGTAGCTTTCGGGGAATTGGCAAGATCTTCTACCAATTTTTGCTTCAATTCAGAAACCTCTTGCTGAGCTGAGCTGGCGATCTCTTCTAGGCTCTCGACGAAGATTTCTCTATCACTGGCACTAGCGACGGGCTCCTTTGTCTGCAAGCTTGATTCAAGCAGGAGCCTTTCGTAATCACTCAGCGGGTCGGAATTTTTTCCCTCAAGGGCAAAAATTTCCTCCTGCAAAGTTTCCAGGCGGTTTTTGAGATCAGCCATTTCAGACTTCACCACCTTGCTTTGGAGGTCTTTGATGGTGTTTTTGAGAGTACCAATTTCCAGCTGCATGATCCGTAGACTCTTCTCCAACTGCAAAATCTCGGTTTGCGAATAGTTGACAGTGTTACCGACAATACTTTCTCCGGTAATTCTGTTGCTAACAGTTTCATCCGCGGTAAAAGCCATTTCCTCGGCAAATGCCGTTGGCGTAAACGCAAGGATAAACAGGAGAACCACCGTAGATGTGCAGAATTTTATTTTCTGCATTTGATTTTAGTGTTTTAGGATAGAATCCTTACATTTTAGCATTTTTAGGCTTTAAATTCAAGAGTTATGTGCTAGAATAAACTGCAAATTAATTGCTTTTTCCTATGGCTAAATCAGCGAAAAAAGTAGAAAAACCCACCACTAAGCCGGAAAAGTTCCAGACGCCTCGGGGAGTCCACGACACTTTGCCGGATGATCACGCGTACTTCACGGTAATCAAAAAAGTAATCCGTCACCGTGCGCGGCAGGCTGGTTTTCGGCGAATTAGTACACCGGTCTTTGAATACAAAAATCTTTTTGTCCGGAGTGTGGGAGCTAGTTCCGACATCGTGGAAAAAGAGCTTTATACTTTCCGAACCAAAAAAAACGGAGAGGAGCTGGCGCTCAAGCCCGAAGGTACTGCCGGCATCGTGCGCAGTTATATTCAGCACGGAATGAATCAGCTTCCGCAGCCAGTAGAACTCTACTATATCGAGCCTTTTTTTCGACACGATCGGCCGCAAAAGGGGCGGTATCGCCAGTTTCACCAGTTTGGTTTCGAAGTAATCGGCGAACCGGATCCAGGTATCGATGCGCAAGTTATCCAGCTGGCGCAGCTGATTCATGAGGATTTACGAATCGCGAATCGGCTCAGACTTCAAATCAATACAATCGGTTGCCCGAACTGTCGTGAAAAATACACTGAACAATTGAAAGATTACTACATTGGCAAAGAGCGGAGTCTTTGCAATGCGTGCATTCGCCGGCTCGAGGAGAATCCACTACGTCTGCTCGACTGCAAGGAGGAGGACTGTCAGATCTTGGCGGAGAATGCTCCCAAGTTTGAAAACGAAATTTGTGATGACTGCAAAGACCATCACAAAAAAGTTCTCGAACTCCTCGACGCAATTGGAATCAAATATAACGAAAACCGAAGCCTGGTTCGCGGTCTGGATTATTACACACGCACAGTTTTTGAATTTTGGGATGATGTTGAAGGAGCGCAAAATGCGATTGGCGGCGGCGGTCGTTACGACGATTTAGTCGGGCAACTCGGCGGAACTCCTACCGCAGCTTGTGGTTACTCCGGAGGAGTGGAGCGGGTGATTGCGCTCATGCAGGAGGAGCACCTGGTGGCGCCGGACAAAGATCAGATCGATATTTTTGTCGCCCAGCTTGGTTTTGAGGCTAAGAAGGTCGCGGTTCAATTGCTCACGGACCTACGGGAAGAAGGAATGCACGCGCTCGGAGCGCTCGGCAAAGCCTCGATGAAAGATCAGCTTGGCAAGGCGGATAAATTCGGAGTCAAATACGCCCTTATTATTGGCGAGGTCGAGGTGCGTGAGGGTAAAGCGATTCTCCGTGACATGCACGCGGGAACTCAGGAGGTGATTCCACTCGGCAAGGCTGTGGCTCAAGTGATCAAGAAAATTGGCAAGAAAAATTTAGATACTTACGATCCAGGGAAGGAATTGAAAAAGAAAAAGAAAGTGAGGCCGGAGGATGAGCTGTTGATTAGGGAATAGGTTCTAGGTTCTAGGGGGAATGTTCAATGTACAGTGTGCAATGGGTAGTAGTGTTTCAGCCAGAGGCTTGAGCCAGAGGCTCATCCGCCTCTGGAGGAGATCCGCCTATGGCGGAAGTGGATAGTGTTAGTGTTACTCCTTGTCTTGAACTCTGATTGGTGTGATTTTTTTGATTACCATGATTGCGGAAAATCATAGTTCATCATTTAATCAGTGTAATCATAGTTCTAGACAATGGGACTTCAGGTGTGGTTCTTCGTTCCTGGTTCTTAGTTCCCTGAAGGTCCCTCTTGGGGCTTAATCCTTAATCCTTAATTCTTAATCCTACAAGCAAGTGTTAAAATAACCTTGTTTTAACAATTTTTCCATGCGCTCTGATTATCTAAAGCATGCCATCGAAACCGCTCCGCACCGGTCGCTACTGCGGCGCTGCGGGGTTGGCAAAAAGGATTTAAATAAACCTTTCATTGGAATTGCCAATTCTTTTACCGAAGTTGTGCCGGGACACATCCACCTGCAGAAAGTTAGCAAAATTATTAAGGAAGCTGTGCGTAAAGCGGGTGGGATTCCGTTCGAATTCAACACGATCGCCATCTGCGACGGAATCGCGATGGGGCATCTCGGCATGCACTACTCTTTGCCTTCCCGGGAGCTGATCGCGGATTCGATCGAGTCAATGGTGGAGGCTCACCGCCTGGACGGGATTATCCTCATCGGGAACTGTGACAAAACCGGACCGGGCATGCTGATGGCCGCGGCGCGGATCAATATTCCCGCACTCTACGTTTCGGGTGGGCCGATGCGCGCGGGGTGTGGCGGCAAAAAAGATTTAATTTCGGTTTTCGAAGCGGTGGGGGAATACGAGCAACGGAAGATTTCCAAAAAAGAGTTGGAGAAGCTTGAGGATTGCGCGTGCCCGACTGTCGGGAGTTGCGCGGGAATGTTTACAGCGAATTCGATGAACTGCTTGGCGGAAGCGCTGGGGTTGGCGTTGCCTGGGAATGGGACGATTCTCGCGGTTGATAAGCGCAGGGAAAAGCTTTACAAAGAAGCTGGGAAGAAAATTGTTGAACTGGTCAAAAAAGATCTCAAGCCGCGCGATTTGGTGACAAAAAAATCTATCGACAACGCCTTCGCGCTAGATGTGGCGATGGGGGGCAGCACCAATACAACTCTCCACACGCTCGCAATCGCACATGAAGGAGGAATCGAGTACCCGCTCAAAAGAATTAACGAGATTGCGAAACGCACTCCCTATCTTTGCAAAGTTTCACCGAGTGATCCGAATGTGCATATTGAAGACGTTGAAAAGGCTGGTGGGGTGTCGGCAGTTTTGGCGGAGCTGGCGAAGCAGAAAGGTTTGCTGAACCTGAAAGCCAGGACTATTTCCGGAACACTGGGGTCGCAAATTCGGGGAAGCAAGATTCGTAACTTGAAAATTATTCACACGCTCAAAGATCCCATTTCAGCTACAGGCGCTTTGAAAATTCTGTTCGGCAATCTCGCGCCCAAAGGTTCGGTGGTAAAAACCGGCGGGGTGGATCCGAAGATGTTGAAGTTCACCGGTCGAGCCCGGGTGTTTGATTCCCAGGAAGCTTCACTACAGGCGATCCTCGCCGGGAAAATCAAGGCGGGGGACTGTGTGGTGATCCGCTACGAGGGGCCGCGGGGCGGTCCGGGCATGGTGGAAATGCTTTCACCGACTGCCGCGATTGTCGGCATGGGGCTCTCGGACAAAGTTGCCCTCATCACCGATGGTCGCTTCTCCGGCGGGACGCGCGGGGCGTGTATCGGTCACATCTCACCTGAAGCCGCGAGCGGGGGACCGATCGGCGCGGTTCGTAGCGGCGACCTGATCGAGATTGACATTCCGCGCGGGAAGCTGAATGTGAAGTTGTCCGCTGTCGAAATCAAAAAACGTTTGGAGAAGGTCAAACCCTTCACGCCAAAGATCCAGCGGGGTTGGCTCGCGCGCTATCAGAAATTCGCCACGAGTGCGGACAGGGGTGCGGTGCTAGAAGTAAAAAGTAAAAAGTAATAAAAATTTCTAATTTCTAAACTATTTCCAATTTTCCAATTTCTTAATTCACAAACTTTTAGTTTTGAGGATTTTTCTTGCAATTCCGTTGCTGCGTGATTATCTTCAGAAAATTGCTGAATACCAGCAGGGGGTGGACTTGCGAGGCTGCGGACGCTGGGTGCCCCCGCGCAATTTGCATGTGACGGTTTTCTTCCTCGGTGAAGTCGCAGAGCAACGTTTACCAGAGCTAAAAGACAAACTGCAAAAAGTTACCAGCCAGCTGAAGAGTTTCGAATTACTTTTTAAGAGTATGGATTTTCGTCTGCCAAAGATGATCTGGGCGAGTTTCCAGTTCAATCCTGTCTGGAAATCATTCTGGGAAAAAATCGCCAAAGTGGCCCGGGAATTCGCTGAATCCAGTTTCGATCGCCAGAAGCAGTTACCGCATATTACTGTGGCACGTTTGAAATCTATTCCCAAAAATAAAAGACTACCTGCCCTGAATTTGCCTTCACTTCCTGTCAATCGAGTCGAGCTGTGGCGCTCGCAACTTTCACCTCAGGGAGCGATTTACCGCTCGTTGGCTAGTTTCCCACTCCAGGAGAATTTCACGGAGCGGGTGCAGGAAGTGGTTCGCCAAATTCCCAAAGGAAAAGTGCTCACGTATGCCGAAGTTGCGCGCTTGACCGGCAGCCCCAAAGCAGTTCGTGCGGTAGGAAATATTCTCAAACATAATTTCGACCCCACGATTCCGTGCCATCGGGTGATACGTTCGGATGGTTCGGTAGGTGAATATAATCGGGGGGCAGAAAAGAAAGTTCAATTGCTTCGAAAAGAAGGCGTAAAGATTTCGCGCGATTAGTTTTCAGCTAGGAAGCTGGTTAAAATAAAAACGGTTCAAATGGTGGCTGTAGCTTCCACCTTCGCCCTTCGGGCCATGGTGGACAAGTACCCCTTCGCTCACTCGCTGCGCTCGGAGCTACGGGGCACAGGCAGCTGGTTAGAATACTCTCCCCTAATAAAAAATCTTTAATAGAAACTGAAATCTTGAAGATATATTCAAATGGTGGCTGTAGCTCAGCTGGTTAGAGCGCCGGGTTGTGGTCCTGGAGGTCGTGGGTTCAACTCCCATCAGCCACCCCATAGAATAGAGGTTAGAAATTAAAAGTTGGATATTGGAAACTGTGTTAGTTTCAAATCCCACCTGTCCTCCGTCTTGTCCACCGTAACCCCGCAAGGCGGGGCGAAGGCGGATTCGATTCCCGTTGGCCACCCCACGTCGCTCGCGAGCGACGTGGAACCCCAATGATCCTTACCTTGCCAAAGGCGCTTTCTCTGAACCCCTGATGGGAAGTTTGAACCTATATTTTCATCTCAGGGATATGCTTACTGGGCTATAATAACCTCAGGACAGGAATTAAGAACCAATAAGCAGTCTGTATCATCATGCAAAGAAATTTTTTTTCAGATCCCATTATCACAAGACAATCACCCTTAATTTTACTTTTTAAGTTTATTTTTTTTGCGTTGTTTTTTAATATTTTATTCGTACTAACTTCGGTTGGGTATGTTTATGCAAGACAATATCTAACTCGACCAATTGTTACTGAACCAACTGTTTTCCTAATACTTTTTATGATTGAAATAATGATTTTTGTAATGTTGATTATTGTTTGGTTCAATGAATATGTGGTTGTAGACGAACACTTCATCTTACATAAAAAGGGAATTTTTTTTACAAAAGAAGCTCGCCATAAATTAGATACAATAAACAACTTGAGTATTGAGCAGAACTTGATTAGTAAAGTGCTTCGTTATGGAGATGTGATAATCTCGCACAGTAATGACGAAATTACGTTACTACATCACATCCCATATCCCAACCAGTTGGTCTATCTCATAGAACAAAAAATTGAGGTTGTTCAAGAAAAAAACAGCAAACAGGAAATGTTCAAGAAATAGTGAGTGAGGGGGCGGTTAGAGAATCATCTTCCAAAAAGCACTTCCGAACCTCCCGCCAGCACTGACCCCATAAAACAGACATTAGACATTGGAAATCACACTTTTTTCTTGTTGAAAATTTGAGAGAATAGATTCAAGCAAACTTTTTCCCATGCCTTATTCTCTCCTCGCGGCGCTCCCGATTCTTACTGTTATTTTCCTCATGCTGGTTTGGAATAAGCCTGCCAAAATAGCGCTTCCGGCGGGGTGGTTGTTTGTCAGTATAGTCGCTTTCTTCGCGTGGGAAATTGGCGCAAAAGAAATTTTCGCTTTCACGATTTTCGGAGGACTCAAAGCCTTGGATATTTTGATAATTATTTTTGGCGCGATTCTCATTCTCAACACCCTCAAAGAATCACAGGCAATAGCGGTAATTCAAAAAGGTTTCGGGAGGATTTCGCACGATGCACGGGTGCAGGCAATCATCATCGGTTACCTCTTCGCTGCTTTTCTCGAGGGTGCGGCCGGTTTCGGCACACCTGCTGCTTTGACTGCCCCGCTACTCGTGGGTTTGGGATTTCCTCCGCTGGCGGCCGTGATGGTTACTCTTATTTTTAACTCAACACCTGTCACTTTTGGCGCAGCGGGCACTCCCGTCTTTGGCGCGCTGAGTGTTTTGGGTGGGAAGTTGAGTGAAAGCGGGATCGAGGCAAGCTCTTTCCAGACTGCGCTTACCCAAAGTGCTGCGGTCACTCATGCGATTGTCGGAATTATCATTCCTCTGATTGGGCTGGCTTTGCTCACGAGATTTTTTGCCAAAGAGAAATCTTTCCGTAAAGGTTTGGAAGCAACGCCGTTCGCGCTTTTGGCGGGAGCAAGTTTTCTCATTCCGTATGCCTTGATCGCGTGGTTTTTCGGCAGTGAATTGCCTTCGATTTTTGGCGGCTTGATTGGCTTGGGGATAACTATCCTGGCGGCGAAATATAATTTCCTCACGCCGAAAAAAGTTTGGAGATTTGAAAACAGTAAACAAATTCAAGCGCACCGACATACGGAGGCCCCTTCACTTTTCTTCGCGTGGTTGCCTTACATTCTGATTACGGCCTTGCTGCTCGTCACTCGTATTTCCGCGCTACCCTTCAAAGATTTTCTCCAAAATCACGCTATCACTTTTTCCAATCTGTTTGGTTTCGAAAGCCTGGACTATGTTTTGAGGATTCTCTATTTGCCCGGTTTGATTCCTTTTACCTTGGTTGCCCTGCTCACTTTTTGGCTGCACAGAATGTCGGCGCGGCAAATCAAAACCACTTTCCGAAAAACTTTTCGACAAATGAGTGGAGTAATCTTTACTTTGATTTTTGGAGTGGCGTTGGTCCAGATCATGATTCAATCCGGGACGACTCCGGTGCTGCTTGCTGGTGGAGTTCCGCTTAAGGGCATGTTGAGTGAGATTGCCAATGCGGCTTCGCAGCTTTCGGATCAAGCCTTTATCTTGATCTCGCCCCTGATCGGCGTTTTGGGGGCTTTCGTTTCAGGCTCGAGCACAGTTTCCAATATTCTTTTTTCCGCTTTTCAGTTTGAAAGTGCGACTTTACTGAAAATTTCTCCGTTGCTTGTGATCACGCTCCAGCTCGTCGGCAGCGCGGTTGGTAATATGATCTGTGTGAATAATATCGTGGCGGTTTCGGCTACGGTGGGGATTAGCGGGAAAGAAGGGAGCATAATTAAACGCAATCTCATTCCTGTTTTGATTTACGCGCTGCTGGCGATTGGGGTGGTGCTTGCTCTGGGAATTTAATCCGCCTTCGCCCCGCTTCGCGGGGCTACGGCGGACTTTCGCTCGAGAGTGAAAGTGTTAGGAGATCTAAACCCAGGGAGCTTCAGGAAAAACCTGCCAAAAAAATTTGCAATCTAGCCCTAAATTTGATATAATGTAAGTAGTTCAGTTACCGAGTCCCGCTTAGCGGGATAAAGTTTCTGAATTAGAAAACAGCTTCCACTTGTGGGGGCTGTTTTTGCGCGTCAGCCCTGCGTAGTCCTCCCGACCTTACGTCGGGACGGGACGAAGAAGGGTCGTTTTCTAATGCAGGAGCAAGTGTCCCCGCCACTAAGTGGTCTCCTTGGGGCGTATGCGGGATTGGAAATTAGAGCGAAACGGATTTTTCCACTGCACAACAAAAAACAGGCAGAGGAAAAGAGGGGGCGAATACAGATTAATACTGCTCAGCTCCCCCCTCCAATACAGAGTTTCCCTTCTGGCGGATTTTTTTACTCGTTTTTCCATTCCGGCTTTCGTTTTTCCATAAAAGCCGTTAAGCCTTCGTTGGCATCGTGGGTATCCATGAGCGGACCTAGGTACAATTCTTCAATTAGCTTCAGTGAACCCCCAAAGCCGGGAACAGACAGGCCCTCTCGGATTGCCCGTTTTGTCAGCCTGATAACTGCGGCGCTGAGGTCAAGGTAAGGCTTGACAAAAATTTTCGTAGTTGAAATCAGGTCACCGGTAACCACATTGACCAAGCCCATGCTTTTGCATTGATGGGGGTCAATGGTTTTACCAGAGAGAATCAGCTCTATGGCCGGCTTCATCCCGATGATACGGGGTAAGAGCTGCACTGCAACGGGCGGGAACACGCCGACTTTGATTTCCGGCTGACCGAACTGAGCGGTTGTGCCCGCTACAACCATGTCGCAAAAAACGGCCAGCTCCATTCCTCCGCCGAGACAGTTACCATGGACAGAGGCAACCGTAATAGCCTCCAGTTTATGCAACAACTTGAACATGTTGTGGAAGGCTCGGATCATATTTCCAGCCGTGTCTCCCATGTGTTCACCGATATCCACACCGGCACAAAAGTGCTTCCCTTCAGCGTTGAAAAGGAACACCTTCAGGTGTTGCATAAGACAACACCTCTCCAAGACCTCATTGATCTCATTCATCATGGCGATGTTTAAGATATTTAACGGAGGCCTGTCGAGAGTGACGGTCATCAGACCGTCATCGAATTGTGTTTTGATGAATTCCATAATCAATTCCTCCCTTCCTAGTTTTTTGTCGGGTTGATTTCTTCCGCGTCGTTTAATCACGGCACCATAATCGCCCGTTCGATAATTTCACGGTTATGGACCATCTCGAAAACCGCATTGATATCGTCCAGTGGGTATGTTTTTACAAACGGACTGATCTGCACTTTTCCTGACAAAACCCTCCACATTGCCGGATGGTAGTTCTCCGGCAAGCAGCCCCATGTTCCCTTTATGGTTGCATGGAAGGCCATCAAATTCGACAGCCTGATCTCCACCGTGTCCATCGTAAAGCCTACAACGGACAAATATCCGCCGTAAGGCAATAGTCCGAACGCGGTTTTCTGTCCGTCTGCCGTACCCGACGTTTCAAAAATCTTCCACTCTGTCCGCCGGCGACCTTGCGATTTAACAAAGCCGGAAACTTCCTCGCGGAGATCCTTGAATGGCATCGCTCGGGGGTCAAAGATGGCATCGACACATTTGTGTTCCTGCAGCAATTCGAGCTTTTTCTGATCGATGTCGATGGCAATAACCAAGGCACCTAACGCCTTGGCGATTTGCGTTCCAAACCCGCCAACCCCGCCAACCCCGACAAATATGGCGGTATCTAAAATGCCCAACCTGGACTCTTTTATGGCCTGGTACGGGGTTGTCAGGGCGTCTGCGATTACGGAAAGCTCGGCCAGACTTACACCGGACTCTCCTTTGGGTTTTCCATTTACCATTGGTACTTCACAAAGGTCTCGAGCCGGTACCATAATGTGGCTCGCGAATCCGCCCTGGATGTCGTTTCCCGGCATTTTTTGGATCGGGCAGATATTGCCCTTACCTCTCTTACAGACATCGCATGTCCCGCACGGCATTACTGCCGGCACGATGACTGCTTTGCCGGCCCATTCCTCGGCGCCTTTTCCTGCCGATATGACAATACCGCTGATCTCATGCCCGAGAACAAGCGGAAGCGCTGATCGGATCCGAACACCGTCAAAAAAGAACCCCAAGTCGGTGTGACATACGCCACAACCGGCCACTCGGAGCAGGACTTCACCTTCTCCGGGTTCCGGCATTGGTAGCTCCACTTTTTCCAATGGCCTATTTGGCTCGGTCATTTGCCAAGCCGTCATTTTTTCCGTCATGGTACACCTCCTTCTGTTTTTTTACTTCGTTAATAAAACAAAAAATCTTCAGCCGTTTTTTTAGATTTACCTCCTTTCTGGTTTAATTGTTTAAATCCGCAACGGGGAGGGAACCTGTCCTCCCCAAACTTCAGTTTGGTTACTCAAATTCGGAGACGAGACACTTCCCGTTAAGGATATCCCGTCTCACTGTGAGAACAGATGACTCCCCGGTGCTCTGCGATGTCAAAGAACGCAATAATGCCATTCGAAAAGTGACAGATTTTAACTAAAAAACAGAGGTTTGACAATTTGTGGCTTTCCCAAACGTTCTTTTGGCACGCACTTTCATCCTGCAAAACGCTGCGCCGGCTCCAGCTGACCCCAGCGGCCTTGCTTGCAAAAACAGAAATAAAGTTTTAGTATCGATCCCTTCTAAATATTTAGCATGCGAAAACTTGTTGGTTTTTTCTTAGCTGGATTGTTGCTCCTGATCACAGCCGTGCCGGCCCAGGCTGCTTTTTCTGATGTCGGTAGTAGTCAAAAGTATCGTTCAGCAATTGAGTATCTCGCGAGTCAGGGGATCATCCACGGTTATCCGGATGGAAGCTTCCGGCCAGGTGGAGAGATCACCCGGGCAGAATTGGCGAAAATTACGGTGGTGGCCAGCGGGGTTACTCCGGACTCGGAAAGGTACCGGAGCTGCTTCGCTGATGTCGACCGACAGTGGTTTGCCCCGTATGTTTGCTACGCGCGGGAAAGAGGCTTCCTCGCTGGTTATCCGGGCAACCAGTACAAAGCGGGTGACAAGGTTAATCGGGCCGAGGCGGTGAAGATTATCCTCAATACTCTGGGAGTTGGCTTCGATACGACGGGAGAGAGCTTTGCTGATGTTTCCGCGGAGACATGGTACGCCCTGTACGCCCAGACAGTCCGCAGTCAAAACTTAACTGACTGGGGACTTTTTCAAGCTGAGGCGAAATTAAGCCGAGCGGAGGCTGCCGAATTGATTTATCAGATTTTGATTAACGCTCGAGGTGGTCTGAACTTCGTGTCTCCAGCCGGCTATTACCGAGTGAGTCTCCGGATTACCACTTGGTGGGCCGATTCGAACGGCTGGAATCCTCAGCCGACTCTCCAGTTCAACGGGAAAGAACACCGTTTTGCCACGCCTCAGGAGTACGTCGCTGCGTTGGAAAAAATTCGACGCCACTATGCCACTCTTGGCAATACTAATTTTGAGAGCCAGACCACTCGTTATATCAGTCAGTTTGAGAATGTTTACCGCCATTTTCCGGCTACGGTTAGCTCAGGACCGACTACCCCCGCGTCTGTCGCGGCGAGCGTGGGTGAGGCGACAGTTGGACACTCCGTGAATTTCAGTGGGGTTGATGTTACGAGTGAAGCGGCAGTGCGTGCGCTGAGTGGTCCGGTAGTACGTCGGGGCGACACAACGATTTACCTTGGTTACGAAAGTCTCGTACCCAATAATCGTGATCCGAGAATTGTCAGTTTTACCAACGGCAAACAAGATTGGTACCGGGATGATTACGAAACGAGTAGTGATGAGAGTATGGGTTACGGTTTAATCTTCGCGGATACGGAAACGCTCTACGCGGCTTTCACGACTCGGGGCACCAAGGAGGATATCAATCGGGATTTCCGACGTTTCGCCCGTTTCGCCTGGTTAAGTGAATACGGAGAGGGGAGCGGGAAGCGGGCTACGGTGATTGCCAAGATTGATCCGGCGACCGGTGATGTGCTGACGGCAACTTATCTGTCGGCACGCTTGAACAGCGGTGAAACAAACTCCCTGACAGTAGCAGATCTACAAATGAACGGAACTAGTCTGGTGGTTACGGCTGAATCCTGGTTCGCCCCCCGGCGGATTGACCGTCAGCCCATGGCGCGGGCACCGAATACTGGTGTCTCACCCTATGACTACACGATCGAATTCACACCGGATCTGCGGACGGCGGTAAGAGCGGAGGCGCCGAATTTTGGGCGGTAATTCATGTCTTTGGGTGTGGTTCCTGGTTTTTTATCCTGTTGAGGCAATTCATGAATTGCCTTTACTTAATCACTAGTCACTAGAACCTGGAACCTAGAACCTATTTTAACTT
>JBDRMN010000048.1:0-4431 GCA_043812055.1 Patescibacteria group bacterium | reverse complement strand
GAATTAGCCTGAGGGCAATTCCGGGATGTGAGATTAGTCTGCGCAAGGTTTTTTGGTAGATTTTGTGATACATTTTGCGGGGGGTTAAGTGATAAGTATCACTCATCATTTTAATCCCCCAATGTTTCGTTAAAGATAACCAGAACCTAGAACCTAAGTTGCTTTTTTCCCTTATTTTTGCTAAAATAAGCTGATTAAATACCCAAAATATAAATCCAAATGGCTGATAATTATCAGTTCAAAACCGACACCAAATCCGCTGCTTCGAAACCGGGTGAAAATGTAAACGATGTGCTCAGCGACATCAACCGCAGTATTGGCGAAAAAAAGGTCGCCTCGGTTGCTAAACGGGCAAAATTGCCCTACGTCGACATTCGTAACACGCTGATCAGCGCGAATCTGGTTCAAAAGATTGATACCGATCTTGTCGAAAAATCGCTTGCCTTACCATTTTTCCAGGTCGGTAAAAAAATGCGGATCGCGATAGCTGACCCGAAAAAGTCAGAGACTGTCGCTTATCTACAGACACTCAGAGCTGGGCTCTACCAGGTACGCTTGAGCCTGGCTAGCCGCGAAGGCATCCTCGCGAAAATCGAGCAAATCAAGGCTATGCAGCCACGGAAGGACGAGGAGCTCAAAAACGAGGGCGCTGAGCTAAATTTGAAAACTTACGAAGAAGAAATCGTTAATCTCGAACATCTCGAAAAGGAGATTCACGAAATTTCAGCCAGGCGGGCCTTAAATCAGATTTTCGTGGGGGCGCTGCGGACTACTGCCAGTGATGTTCATTTCCAACCCGAGGAAGGTGAACTCATTGTGCGTTTCCGAATTGATGGAATTTTGCAAAAAATTCTGAGTTTCGACCCACAAAAAGGTAAGGAAATCACTGATCAGTTGAAGTACGAATCAAAATTACATTTGAACGTGACCAATGTTCCTCAGGATGGTCGCACTAGTTTTCTGGCCAATGATCGCAAAGTGAATGTAAGGGTCGCGACTCTGCCAACTGAGTTTGGTGAGAGTATCGTCTGCCGTATCCTCGATAGCGGCAGAAGCACGCGAAGCTTCGAAGAGCTTGGTTTCAGGAATATCACTCTCCAAAACTTGGAAAACGCTCTAAATTCACGCGAGGGTATGATCCTCGTTACCGGACCGACAGGCAGCGGGAAAACCACCACGCTTTATACACTGCTTTCCAGATTCAACAGCCCGGAGCGCAAAATCGCCACTCTCGAAAATCCGGTGGAGTACCAGATCAAAAACATCGTCCAAAGCCAGGTCGCCGACGAGCAGGACTACACCTTTACCAATGGTCTGCGAGCCCTCCTGCGCCAGGATCCGGACATCTTGATGGTTGGTGAGATTCGCGACGAGACAACCGCCGAGACAGCCGCCCAAGCGGCGATGACCGGTCATGTCGTGCTTTCCACCCTGCATACCAATTCGGCTGTGGAGACGATTCCCCGCCTGGTCAATCTTGGCGTGCGACCCTTTATGCTCGTCGCCAGCCTCAATCTGGTGATTGCCCAGCGTCTTGTCCGCCAGGTCTGTACTCAGTGTGGCAAAAAAGTAAAACCAAGTGCGAAGCAGCTCACTGCGATCGACGCGCAGCTTGCCGAAATCAGGCAGCACAACCCTGATATTAAAACCAAGCCGCCTGAATTTCTCTGGGAAACTCATGGCTGCCCAGCTTGTAATAACACCGGTTACCGCGGCCAGTTGGTTATTGCCGAGAGCTTTCACTTCGTACCAGAGCTCGGCGACTTGATCGCCAAACCGGACGCTTCCACAGCCAAAATCACCCAGTATTTGCGCAGCCAACAGGGTTTGATTTCTTTCGTCGAGGACGGCATTCTCAAGGTTTGTGCTGAACTCACCACTTTGGACGAAATCGCCCGGGTGACCGGGGTGTCCCTAACTAAATAATTCCCATGCAAACGCTCTGTACTTACATGCTCGCTTTTGTCTTCACTATTTTGTCGGTGAATGCGGCCTTTGCCGAGGAATTTGATCCGGTTGCCGACCTCCAGTCTGGTGACACTTTCCTGGGAGTTGATCTGCCGGAGGACTTCGACCCAGAACCCGGTGTCACACCTGAAGACTATCCTACGACGACCATAACAGGGAATTTTGTTCCAAGTAGCGCCCAAACCAGCATCATCGCCAGCAGTGGCGGAATACTGGAAGCTGATTTCACGTCGACAGAGACTGAAACCCTGGGTTACCAGCCGAACGTACCGCCTTTCAATGGTCGGCCTTTAGCGGCTTCGTTTTTGACAGTTGAACCAATAGCGAATTACGACAGCATCCCGAGCGAAGTACCCGCGTTTTCCTACACGGCTTATCTGACGAAACCGCAGCTCGTCCCCACCGGACCGGAGGCCGCAGTGGCCCTCGCAGTCCTGACGGCACTGGGCGTAACTCTTTTGCATTTCCGTAAAAAAACAAAACTATTCGATGCTTAGCCGGCTGAAAGATCTCGCTCACAGGATCGCCACTGACCCGGCCCGGGCCGGTCAAGCTGTGTTGGCTTGTATCCTGACCGTGGGAGTAGTCGCCCTGACTCTCGACATCGCCCCGCGCATCCTGCCCCGTCAGCTGAAAAGTGACGTGCTAGATCCATTGGATCCTTCGTACTGGGACGAGCTCACCGAATATCAAGAAACGTCCAGGGAGCTTGATGAGGCAGAGCCGCTAAAAGAGAATTGCGCAAGCGCTCGTAGTGGCAAGAGTTATGACACATTGCTAACTCGTTTCGAGGATAGTTTCGCGGGAGTTCTGCCTGGCG
Organism: Patescibacteria group bacterium; assembly: GCA_043812055.1. GTDB lineage: Bacteria > Patescibacteriota > Gracilibacteria > JAHISY01 > JAHISY01 > JBDRMN01. The sequence goes on along the minus strand of JBDRMN010000048.1, from coordinate 1,643 downwards.
GCGGTAACCTGCTCAACGAGCATGCCAGCACGGTGAGCAAGCGACGTGAGCGGCTCATCTTCGAAGTGATGAAGAACTACGCCAAGACAAAATTCTGCATCCAAGCAGGTGAATCAGATGAATCCGTAAATGAATTCAAATCCGTTTACCAGACTGAGTATTCCTCATTGCTGGGTAAGTTGGATTTATTTCTCCAGGTCAGGTTGTACGAAAAAGACTCTACTCACTATCCTCTCGGCAAAGACAACCCGGTTCCCAGAGGGATGCCAATCGTAGAATACGAACTGGTTAAAAAGGATCTTCAAACTACGCAAGTCTATGTGGCCGACATAATCGACCGGGCCATCGAATCCGCCATTGCACTGGATGGCTGGACCGAACAGCGGATTGGAAATCTAACCGCCAGAACCACCAACAAGTTGTCTCTGGGTAATAACGAGTTGACCCATGTCGCCAACAAAATCAGAAATGAAAACATAACGGCGAATTCTTATAACAGCAGACTGCTGCAGGAAATTAATAAAAATCTTGCCAACACGCAGCCGTGGCCTGTCGGCCTGGGTGGTGCTGGCGTGAATGACTACAGAAAATACGGAACGGAGTATCAGGGCAGCACCCATTCTTCACAAGTGTACGTCCCTGGTTCGGCAGATATCGATAACAAAAAGGCCGGTATAGCCGGAAATGTGACTTTCGGTCTTTTGAACCTGGTAGATCCCGCTACTCGTAGTGGCTTTTTACAAAACCGCTTCGCCCGTGCTCTGGCTATGTATGTCGGAGCCACCGCCAATGTTGACCCTTTTGCCCCGGGCGGCCAGATAAAATCCGGGCCAGTACTCAGCGAAAACACGATTGCTCATGGCCTTTGCCAGAGTATTGACTCCGGAAAAGATTGCTACTCCAAAGATAAACCAGGTGGGACCAGCCAAGCTGTCAGAAACAGTGTGAGTATCGAGTCCGAAACATCGCCAGCCAGAGCCGCCGGGATGCTTCCTTCACAAGCAACGACGGTTAGCCCTCCAGCTCCTGCAGGACCTACGGGGATCAACTCAGGCCTGACCAACTATTACCCTTACCCTATTACTGGCGGAGCTATTCTATCCGTCGACATCGTCCAGCGAGAGCAACGACAGCTCAACCCCGTCCGAGTCGAACACGTAGACTACGATGACAATAGCCGCTAAACAAAGCTGTTCTATGCTTGTTTTCCCTAATAAAATATCGTTTCACACTCGACAGCTCGCTGCCGTCGGCTATATCCCCCTCGTCAACCTGGCCGTACTCTGGAGACACCGGCACGAATGCTTCATCGCCGAGCACACACTGCAGGGTATTTTGCTTTCACTTTATTTTTTCCTCTCCTATTTCCTGATTCCCGATTTCGGAGCCTATCTGAGTCTGCTCTTCGCCGCGCTGGCCGTCGCCGGCTTCATCCACGCTTCAGCCGGGAGGAAGTATCGCATCCCATTGATCTCGGATTTTACGGAATGGCTTGCTAAGTCGTTCGCCAGCCCTCGATCAGGGCAAACAAAGCGAGCTGCCTAACTTTGGGGTGTAAATGGATAAATGTAGAAACGTTGCATGCAACGTTTCTACACACACCTGTCCCCTGGCTCTAGAATCTAACACCTAGAACCCATAAC
>JBDRMN010000047.1:0-19684 GCA_043812055.1 Patescibacteria group bacterium | reverse complement strand
CCAACCGGTTTCGAATGTCCCGTCTCCGTCAAAATCCCAGCGGTACGTACTGGCCCGCAGACTCCCGCTCGCATCGAAATGTACGTTGGTTCCCGTGTCTAGCTCCACCGGCCAGGTCTGGAAGCTCGCCCGAGGGGCGTCCGTCCCCGTCACGTGGACTAAACCGATTTCTTTTTCCCGGATCGTGGGGTTTTCTTTGTCTCCCAGATAAATCCCTCTCTCGATCGAGCTGCTACCATCGGTATCGCGAATTTCCAGGCGAACTTCCTTGTAGCCAGTGGAATTGAAGGTGTGGTCAAATTCACGCGCCTGCGACCAGCTGCTATCCCAGTTTCCATCATTGTCCCAGTCCCAACGTAGTTCCAGTAAATAACTCGGAGTGTTCATCCGGGAAATAGCTTCCACTGTGAAATGAAAGACTGTGTTCGTATCCCCTTCCGAGGGGTCGACGAAGATGTTGGCGATCGGAGCGGATTTGGCGAACTTTTGCTGAACGTTAATCGTCAACTTTGTCTCATCAATCAATCCGTCCTGATCCCGTACTTGCAAACGCACAACCTGATTACCCTCTTGGGTAAAGGTGTAACGCGTCTTGGCTTGGCGATTCCAGACCGTCCATTTGTACTTACTTTCAAAATCCCAGCGGTATTCGAGATCAGTACTTCCCCGCGAATCCCGACTGGCCGAAGCGTCGAATTGCACCGGATTGCCGGTTAGCACACTGGAGGGAGCAGCCGTGAGCTGGGCCGTTGGACCCAGACGACTGTCCGAAGCCAGCTGTGCCCATGCAGAGCCCGTCAGCAAGCCCAAAACTGCTGCGAAAAGACCGATTTTTTGCAGTAATTGCATCTTAATATTCTAACATAAAAAGAGGTGTTTTGCAAGAAAATACTACTGGTTATAAATCCTTACCGCAGGAGCAGGTGTGACGCTAGTCCACCTGGTCCAAAAAACCAAATCGGTTCAGGTGGCCCCTGGCACACCTGAACCTGCACTAAACGAAGTAAATTAGTGCTTGGAGTTTATTTGGAAATTGGTACTTGAGATTTAGAAATTCTGAAACCAAACAGGCAAGCAACAAACCCTTAAACTTCCTGCCATAATCTTAAAAAATCTCAAATCTTGACTTCGGTCGGCTTCTTCTCCCAGCCCCCCAGCAAATGCAGGTGCAGGTGAAAAATAATCTGTCCGCCCTTCTTCCCCACATTGAAAATCAACTTATAACCTTCCAGCTGACGATTTTCCGCCAATTTCCGCCCCACCCACACCATGTGTCCGATTAGCTCCTCATCATCCTCGTGTATATCCACAATCGAGGATAAGTGGTTTTTCGAGACGATCAAGATGTGCACCGGTGCCTGGGGATTGATGTCGTTGAAGGCCACCACCAGATCATCCTCGTACTCCACACTCGCCGGAGCCTTACCTTGTGCGATGTTGCAAAAAATGCACTCTTCAGCCATTTTGGAGGGGGTTAATTTCTGAACAAATTTTAGCCACTTCTCTAGAAAAAAGAAAAGCTCTAAACTGGCCGACAGACTGTATTATCAAACTTCCAATCTTAATTCTAATTTCAAATCTCCAACCTCTAACTTCCAAGTTATGAAAATCGCCATCAACGGATTCGGCCGCATCGGTCGCCAAACTCTCCGAGCCGCACTCGCCAAAGACTCCTCCCTCGAGATCGTGGCAATCAATGATCTCGTTCCGCCGGAAACGCTTGCGCATCTTTTCGAATTCGATTCGGTTTACAGAAAATTCGACGGTGAGGTAAAAGTCGGCAAGAGTTCGCTAACTGTAAACGGGAAGGAGCTCAAAGTTCTCGCCGAGAAAGATCCGGCCGCGCTTCCCTGGAAAGAGCTCGGAGTCGATATCGTGATCGAGTCAACCGGTTTCTTCTGCGATCGTGAAGGGGCTGCCAAGCACATCACCGCTGGCGCCAAGTCAGTAATCATTTCCGCTCCCGGGAAAGGAGTCGACGGAACTTTCGTCCGCGGAGTGAACTGCGACAGTTACGACCCGAAGAAGCAGCCAGTTGTGAGCAACGCCAGCTGCACAACCAACTGTCTCGCTCCGGTGGCGAAAGTGTTACACGAAAATTTCGGCATTGAAAAGGGCCTCATGACGACCATCCACGCCTACACGAGTGACCAGCGCTTGATTGACGCTCCCCACAAAGATCCCCGTCGCTCCCGCGCCGCCGCCCTTTCCATCATCCCAACTTCCACCGGCGCGGCCAAAGCTGTCGGGGAAGTCCTGCCTGAGCTGAAAGGTAAGCTAACTGGCATCGCCCTGCGTGTACCGACACCCACAGTTTCTGTCGTCGACTTCGTCGCTGAGCTGGGTAAATCCGCCAGCGCGGAAGACGTGAATGCAGCTCTCGAAAACGCCAGTAAAAAAGAACTGAAAGGTATCCTCGGCTTCGAAATCCGCCCCCTTGTTTCCGCCGACTATGTTGCCGATCCTAGAAGTTCGATTGTCGATGCCGAAAACACCCTCGTTATCGATAATATGGTGAAGGTCATTTCTTGGTATGACAATGAGTGGGGTTATGCGAATCGTTTGGTGGAATTAGCTGAGCTGGCAGCGGAGAGACTTTAGGTTATTGGGTTGTTGGGTCTTTGGGTCTTTGGGTTTTTGGGTCTTTGAGTCTTTAAGTTACTTTGTTTTAAAATTTGAAATTCCCTAGTCTCTAGCACCTAAAACCTATTCCCTACTCTCCTGGCGGTATCGCAAAATAATTCGTGAGCAGTTCCTCCGCAATTTTCTGAAAAACCGGAGCCGCCACACTCGCCCCCCATTCACTGAGGCGGGGGCGGTCAACTTTCACGATCAAGACAAATTTCGGATCAGTCGCCGGCGCGTAGCCTCCGAAAGCTACGATTGTCGTGCCTAAATCGTTCAAAGCTTTCCCACGCAAATAAGTCTGACTCGTGCCCGTCTTGCCAGCGACGAAATATCCCTCGACACCACCCGGTTTAGCGTAGCCATTTTTTACTGAGCTCACCAAGATCTGGGTAATCTCGCGGGAAGTTTCGGGATTGATCACCCGGCGGACTGTCGTGGGTTCAGTCTTGATACGGCGACCATCCGGCAGAATTTCCTCATCGACGACGTAAGGCTTCATCAGCAATCCTCCGTTTGCCAAAACGGAATAAGCCGCCGCCATCTGGAAGAGATTCACCGTTAGTCCCTGCCCGAAGGCTTTCGTCACAAGCTCACTCTCACTCCACTTCGTGTAGTTCTCAAACTGGCCTGTATCCTCACCCTTGAACTCCACCTCACATCTTTCCCCAAAACCGAAGTTCTTGAGGTAGTCGTAAAAAATTGCCCGGCCGAGTGTCTGGGCTACGAAAGTCATGCCAATGTTACTCGAATGTTCGATCACTTCGGTCATTGTCTCCTGCCCGTGGTAGAGACCCTCGGCGTTTTTGATCACGATCGGCTTGCCGGTACGGTAATTGACCTCGTCCAGCTCAACCGGACCGTTGTAGAGAGCCCGTGAAAAAGGAGTAACCTCACCACTATCCAGCGCCATCGCCATCACCATAGGTTTGAAAACACTACCCGGCTCATAGGGATCAGTGGCTACCTTGAGTGTGAAGACACCTTCACCCAGGCGGTTTTCGTAAATCGACTTACGGCAGGGTTCACCCTCACAGTACTCGGTAAAAACAGGATAGCGGTAACCCGCCCGGACAATGTACTCGATCCCCCATTCGGTGACCGCTTTTTCCCCCGCTTCCGTCTCCCACCATTCCTCCGCCTCTTCGTGCACGTTGCCTTCTTCGTCCAGCCACTTCCTGGTTTTTTCCTTTTTAATCAATTCCTCCCGATTGTAAACACTACCGTAGTGATTGGGATCGAAGGTCGGATAGTGAGCCAGCGCCAGGATCGCTCCGGTGAAGGGATCCATGACAATTGCCTGCCCGCTGTCTGCCCGTTGGAAGTCAACCGTTTTGGCGAGTTCCCGTTCGACGATCTCTTGCACTACCCGATCAAGCGTCAGTACAATCGAGTTCCCATCGATAGCATCCTGGATCGCCACATCCCCCACTGTGATCTGCCGATTGAAGGGATCGACTTGAGTCTGTCGCAAACCGTCTTTGCCTCGCAGAGTCTTGTCCAAGGCCCCCTCCACTCCATAAACACCCTGCTCATCATGATCGAGGAAGCCGATCACTTGGGAGGCCAAGCTGCCCTCAGGATAGACTCGCCGATACTCCGGGATCGCCCCCACTCCCCGGATTCCAAGTAGCAGAATCTCATCTTTCACTACCGGAGCCACTCGCGAAGCCAGACGAATGTAACGAACTTTTTTGCGAATCATTAGTGGATAAACTTCATCGTAGTCAGTCGCGAGGATAGTGGCTAGCTTCGTCGCCGTATCCTCCGGGTTGTCGATCAGTGTAGGGTTAATCACGAGAATCTCTCCGGCAGCGGAAACCCCAGGCAAAAAAGCATCCTGAACAAGCCTGATTTCTTCTTCGTCAATGTCGTGTAATTCCCGTCGTACCACATTTTTGGTGGCAATTTTCGTCGTCAGGACTCGCTGAAATTCCTGCCGCGAATCCAGCTTCACTGCTGCCCCCTCGTTGGCGTCGTCCCCCGACAGCTCTGTCAACTCCTTCGGAACACCCTCACTCCACAAAAACAACGACAGAGATTCCGCCACCTGGGCATCCGTCCCTTCCTCAATCAAAAGCGGATCCGCAAAAATCGTATAAGTAGTACTGTTTTGCGCCAGCGGATGCAGTTCATCTGTTCGGTAATCTTTCGCGTAGATGTTGCCTCGCCGAGCCGGCAGCACCACTCCGCGAGAATTCTGCTCTTCGGCAAGCAGACGATACTCACTCGCGTTGATAATCTGCAACCACACCAGCTTCCCTATCACAATCGCAAAGAAAAAAATCGCCACATAAAAAAGAATCTGAAAGCGATTGGCTGAACTATGTCTACGGGTAGTGTGGAGAGGATAACGCGAATGCATCAACCCCCGCAGTGTAGCAAATTCAGGTTCTAGGTTCTAGGTTCTAGGGGATAGGAAATTTTAAGTTTTAAATTTTAAAAATGCCGAATGGTCTGGAAACCCAAAGACCTAAGAACCTAAGAACCTAAAGACCTAACTTCCGCTAAAATCCTCGCATATCCCCGACCGGGATACTTCTGCATCCTCCTTATTAACCTTACAAACCTTAAGCACCTTAGCAACTTTCATGCACAACATCCGCAACTTCTGCATCATCGCCCATATTGATCATGGCAAATCGACACTCGCCGACCGTTTGCTCGAACTGACGAAAACAGTTGCTAAACGCGAAATGCGCGCTCAGCACCTCGATACGATGGAATTAGAACAGGAAAGAGGAATCACGATTAAGTTACAGCCTGTTCGCATGGACTATTTTTATAAAAATAAAAAAAAGGTGAGCGCAGCGAACTCCAAAAACTGGGAACTGGAAACTGGAAACTATCAACTGAATTTAATCGATACTCCCGGTCATGCCGATTTTCAGTACGAAGTCTCCCGAAGTTTAAAAGCTGTCGAAGGCGCTTTGCTCGTAATCGACGCCACCCAGGGAATTGAGGCCCAGACTTTGGCGAATGTTTACGCCGCTCTCGAGGCCAACCTCACGATTATTCCTGTCGTTAATAAAATCGACCTCCCTGCTGCCGATCCCGCCAGGATCAAGACGGAAATTGAAAATGTCCTGAGCATACCAGAATCAGAAATCATCGAAATTTCCGCCAAAGAAGGGACTAACTGTGAAAAAATCTTAGAGGCAATTGTGGAACGAGTTCCAGAGCCAAGAACCAAGAACCAAGAACCAACTGAGACCAAAGCTCTTATCTTCGATTCTATCTTCGATACCTACCGCGGAGTGGTGATTTACGTACGGAATTTCTCCGGAGAGATCAAGAAGGGTGATCGCTTGAAATTACTCCGAGCCAATGCAAAGTTTGAAGCGCTCGAAGTCGGCTGCTTCAAGCCCCAATATTCCCCCACGTCCTCGATTAATGCCGGAGAGATTGGCTACATCATTACCGGGCTAAAAAGTGTGCGCGATGCCCGGGTTGGTGAAACGGTTTGGCAAAGTAATCGGCGGAACCAAGAACCGGGAACCAAGAACCCTGAACCATTACCCGGCTACAAAAAAGTCACCCCCTTTGTCTTCGCCGGAGTCTTCGCCAGCGATGCGGATGACTACCCTGCCCTGCGCGAGGCTCTGGAGAAACTGAGCCTGAACGACGCTGCACTGACTTTCGAACCTGAGCAATCCAGCGCCCTTGGCTTTGGCTTCCGTTGCGGCTTCCTCGGCCTGCTCCACATGGAGATCGTCCAGGAGAGATTGGAACGCGAATACAATCTGGATTTGATCATTACCGCCCCTAGCGTGAAATACGAGCTTGTCCTGGGGAACGGCCAGATCCAACAATTATCCAACCCCAGCGAACTCCCTGAGGCGAGCACCTACGCGGAGCTGTGTGAACCCTGGGTGAAGCTCGAAATTATTACACCCAAGCGTTACCTGGGTGCCGTGCTGGAACTGGCGACTGCAGGTCGGGGCAGGCAAAAGAATCTCTCCTTCCTCGACCCCGAGCGGGCGCTGACTGAATACGAGATTCCGCTGGCCAGTATCATCACCGACTTTTATGACAAGCTCAAGAACATTTCGAGCGGTTACGCGAGTATGAGTTACGAGTTTTTGGAATTCCGGGCGGAAGAACTGGAGAAACTCGACGTCCTGGTTGCCGGAGAAAAAGTGGATGCGCTCTCCTTCATCGTCCACAAATCCGAAGCCCGGGCGGTTGGTATCAACCTTTGTAAAAAACTGAAAAAAATTATCCCCCGGGCCAACTTCGTCATCCCCATCCAGGCTGCAATCGGCGCCCGTATCATCGCCCGCGAAACCCTCTCCGCCTTCCGCAAAGACGTCACGGAAAAACTCTATGGCGGTGACGTCACGCGTAAAAACAAACTGCTCAAAAAGCAGAAAGCAGGGAAGAAGCGCATGAAGCAGTTTGGGAAAGTAACCCTACCTCAAGAAGCTTTTTTGGCAGTTTTAAAGAGAGATTAAATTATTCACTCTGCTTCGCAGCAGCTCCGACTTGTTTCGAAGTTTCGTCGTAAATGAAATTAGCGAGGACCGATTTCTCTTGGCCTAAAAATGCTTGCGCGCCTATTTGAATGCCAAATTCTTGTTGAACCGATCTTTCAAATTCTTCATGGAAGTCTTCTGGTCCTTCTGCGAATATGTCACATGTATTATTAATCGAATATAATTTACAGACAATCGCGCCAACTACATTTTCTCGATCAATTGCTTTTTCAATCGCATCTCTCACGCTTGTGACACCATCCGGAAGTGTCACTTCTGTTTTTCCGGTGTCAGCATCGCAAGTAGTCATAATTTTGGGGATTAGAAAGATAAGAAGTGATTTTCTAAGCAAGAAAGCTTTTTTGCAAATTACTCTGCATTAAAAATTTATTCACTTTTTTCACGTAAAATGGGTTTCGTGAAAATTCAATTAGTAAACACCGCAAAAAAACTTCCGCAACAGGAGAAAGTTTGGCGAGAGTTTGAGAAGTGTCCGCCAGCTTTTTTCGCCCTACCTCTTAACCCCCAAGATATCTTGGGGGTTAATTTGGCTAAGGGTAACTGGAAACAAATCCTAGTCCTCGGCATCGGCGGCAGCTCACTCCCCGCCCAGGCTTTGGTGAACGCACTGCAGAAAAAAAATAGTCCTGAGTTTTTCTTCCTCGACAATCTCGATCCGACAGAAATCAATAGCACTCTGCAGAAACTAAAGCTCAGCCAAACCCTTGTCATCGTAATTTCCAAGAGCGGCAGTACTCTCGAAACCATCAGCCAGTTCCTGGTAATTCGAAAAAAGCTGAAACGCGAACAGATCGTCATCATCACCGATCCAAAGAAAGGCTTCCTGCGCGAACTGGCCGAAAAAGAAAAGCTGGCCTCTTTCGATATTCCCAGTGAAATCGGTGGTCGCTACTCTGTTTTCACCCCCGTCGGCCTCCTCCCTGCTCAGCTCGCTGGAATAGATTTGCCGAAACTTTTGAAAGGAGTGCAGAGTGCAGATCCCAGGAAAGCTTTTGAGTTTGCCAAAATCCAGGCAGCTGAATACAAACGTGGGAAAAACATTGCCGTCTTCTGCCCCTACGCGAGCTCACTCGAAGCCCTCACGAAGTGGTGGGAACAGCTCCTCGCCGAGTCAATCGGAAAATCTTCAAAAGTCGGCATCACTCCCGAGGCCGCAATTGGACCAGCCGCCCAACACTCTCTACTCCAGCTCTGGGCTGCCGGACCGAATGATAAGTTCTTCACTTTCCTGAAGGTGCATGACTTTGGAACGAATCTGAAAGTTAGCAATCCTCCAAAAGAATTTGCTTCCCTCAAAAATAAGTCTATTCAAGACATCCTCAACGCTGAATTCACCGCCGCTACGAAGGCGCTTGCGGAAAAGAAGCGTGCCCTGGCAATTCTCGAACTTCCCCGGATTGACGCCGAATCAATCGGCCAGTTGTTGCAATTCTGGATGTGCGAGGTTTATTTCCTCGGAAAGCTCCTGGGAGTCAATCCCTTAAACCAGCCGGGAGTCGAGAGAGGTAAACTCCTAGCTAAGAAAAATCTGGATACCTAAAGACCTAAAGACCCAACAACCCAAAGACCTAACCCAACAATTGAAAAAAACCGCCAAAAAAGGGAAGATCCCCTCCAAAGCACAAAACCTTAATCATCTATGGAACGCAAAGTTTCCCGCCGTATTCGTTTCTTCCCCGGCATCGCCATCGCGATTCTCTCGGCTGCAATTCTGACTCTGTTGAGTTGGGTTTTTTGGCAGAAGTACTCTGCTCCGCAGCAACTCGCCAAATTCCTCCCGGCTGACTCCACACTTCTCTTTGCCGAGCTGCAGCTAGATGATAAAAATTTAGAATCGCAGCGGCTCGCTCAGACCTTCGCAAATACCGATGGAGCGACCTTGCTCGAGCTTGACTCACTCGGCTTTGCCGATCCAAGCGAATTGCTAGCCCTGAGTGACCAACGCATCGGAGTCGCCTTCTTTGGAGAACAGCTCGACCATGAACGTTTCTTGCTCGTACTAAACACCGCGGATAAAGTTGCTGCCCTCGATTTCCTGAAGGCTCAAACCCTGGAGGGCGAAAATCTCATCGAAGAAAATTACCTGCACCAGAAAATTTACAGCTATCCTCGCAGCCGCGCGTTGTCGTTCATTTTTTGGAAAAACGATCTCCTCCTAGCCTCACAAACCCAAGATCTGCGTGCAATTGCCGAAGCCATCCATATTCCGGAACGAAGGGTTAGCAAATCCGCAAGCTACCGAGCAGGAATCGCCAAACTCAATCCCCGGGAAACCGGTTTCGTTTATTTGTCGGAAAAATTCATTCAACAGGTACTCACCGCTGCGCTCGGTGGCCTGCGCTACGCCCTGGCTACTCCGCTGATTGAGCTCTTCTCTGGTGGTGCCGCGACAATCACGGCTCGGCCCGGCGGAATCGAGTGTGACATCTATCTGACTTTGAAAAACAAATTCGCGCGAACACCTCTCTTTCCGGAACCCATTCCGTTCGCTCCCGAAGTCCTTCGTTTCCTTGGTGAGGAGGCTGAGACTTTTTGGGCGACCACGGAGGCCGCGGGGCAGCTGGCGTATTTCCTCGGTAGTACGGAAAAAATCAATCCGGCTTTTCGTCTCCTCCTCGAAGGATCCGCTGCTAAATTCACCCGTGATTGGTTGGGAACAGCTTTTGACTTCGAGAATGACATCGCTCCGCTTTTCACGGGGGCTAGCGCTCTGGGCCGGAGCCGTTCGGGAGCAATCTTTGGAATCTTCCTCGAGCATGGCAACGAACTTGCCGACTGGCAGACCAGGCTCGTGAGTAGCACCGGTTTACTCGCCGCCAACCCTCATGCATCAGTACTCCCTGACGGCAGCCTCACGCGTGAGCTGGTAGTCGAATCGGAAAGTGCGAAGATTGACACCGATCTCTACGCCGGCTACACCATCACGCAATTGGAATTTCCACGGTTCCCACTCTATCTTGTCGATCTCGACAATCAACTCGTTTTCTCCACTGAACAGGAAACGCTTGAAGCCATCATCAATCACTACGTGGCGGAAGAAAAAGGCTTCGCGAGTCTCGTGGCCAGGCAGTCAATTGATTCTGGCAATGTTTTTTACACCCGGATTGAAAGTCCGGAAACCCTTCTCCTCCAGCCCTTCCGCTACGCATTGACTAATCTGAACTTCACAGCCGATGGTGCTGCGCTGAATCTTTTCCTCGGGAAATGAAACACCCCCGCCGACGAGTCATCGATCTCCAGAAATATAAGCGGCGCAACCAACCGTTGGTTGTTCAGCGCGCGGAAAGACTGCGGTGCGGCGCTTTACAGCTAAAAAAATCCAGCGCCCGGGAAGGTGTCAGAAGCTTCGACCTGCCGCGCAAAAGGCGTTACGGACCAGAAAAACGGATTTATTTACCGGAGGAAAAGCGCAGCCCGCAAAAGATTAGTCGCTTCAAGGTCGTCGCCGGAGCAGTGGCGTTTGTCTTTCTGCTCAACCTGATCGGCGTCTTTGGCCACGGGAAGCAGACTATCGAGCAGACAATCTCGACCGCTTTTTCCGGAATTGCGGAATTAGCTGCTGCTGCGGAAAGTTTCGCTGCTGGAAATTTTGCGGCTTCACAAAACCGTTTCGCCGAGGCAGTCCAGGTACTCCACGAGGTCGAGAAGGACTTACTCACCCTGAGTGGAGCGGGGGTGGTCCTGCGTACGCAAACAGACTCCGTCCAGGCCGGTAGTCGCCTGGTAAGTGCGGGTAAATTGCTGGCTACTGGCGGAGAAAAATTCGCGGAGGCGGCCAGTATGATCAATGCAGCTTTAGCCAATTGGCAGGCCCGGCAGGACGCCGATGCTAACGGTGAAGAGGTGGAATCCTTTTCTGCTCAATTGGTCGAACCAATCAACAAAATTCAACTAGGTATCGTTGAGCTGGAAAATGCCGCAGCGATCCTGGCTTTGGTCGAAGTCGCGGCCCTGCCTGCGGAATTAGCCGACAAAGTTCGTCTCACCCGCGACCAACTGAGTTTATTCCTCGAGGATTTGCGTGCAGCCGAATCGGCCCTCCCCACGCTGCCCAAGCTCCTCGGTGACAAAGTCCCCCGCCGTTATCTCCTGCTCTTCCAAAACCCGGATGAAATCCGCCCCACCGGCGGTTTCATCGGTTCGGTCGGCGTCGTGACCGTAAACGATGGTTTCGTTACCGGTTTCAAGATTCGGAACGTCTACGAAATCGACGGGCAGCTCTCTCGTCACTTCGACCCACCGGAAGGTTTCGGCTTCATCACCGGCAACTGGGGTCTGCGCGATGCCAACTATCATCCCGACTTCCCCACCTCGGCCGAAGCCGCGGCTTGGCTCTTTGAGCAGGCGGGTGAAGGTACTGTGGATGGTGTGGTGGCCGTCACGAGTGACGTACTAACCAAGTTGGCTGCCCTAAGCGATGGAATTAAGCTTGAACGTTTCTCCAAAGGCATCCCAGCTGCGGATCTCACGCTCCTGCTCTCGCTCGTGATCGAAACGAAGGCAGACGGAGCAGTCGCACCCAAACAGATTTTGGACGAGGTTTGGAACACTCTGAAGGACGAGCTAACGAAAATTCCACGAGCTGAGCTGATCGGTGTCGTTCTGGCGGCGATCAGCACCAAAGATCTTCAGTTTTATTCCGAGAACCCCGAGCTCAACCAGTTTAGTCAAAGCTTCGGTCTGGAAAATTCACTCAGGCAAACCGACGCTGACTACCTCTTCGTCGTGAATACTTCGCTGTCAGGCAATAAATCCGATCGTTACTGTGAAAATAAAATTTCGCACACGACTGCAATCGACCTTGCCGGCACGGCAACTGACGAACTCGCCATCCTCCGTACTCACGGCTGGAGCGCGGCCGCGGAAAAACGGATTGAAGATCTCGCCCAAGCGTTTGGGATCTCAGTGCCCGAAGACATGAAGGAGATTCTCGGCCGCGGGCGGAATGTCGATCTCATCAAAGTTTTTGTACCGCTCGGTAGTGAGTTACTTGAGGTAGAAGGCATTCCGAGAAACCGGGTGGAAACACACGAGTCCGTCGGTAAAACTTATTTCCTGTTTTCCATCACCACTCAGCCGAAATTTTCACGAGAAGTAATCCTGCGCTATAAGTTGCCGCAAAAATTTACTGAAAGTTATTCCTTCTTGGGGGAATTTCAGGCCGGCGACCGGGTCACGGCTATTCAGAAAAGCATTCAACGTGAAGGTTCCGAAATATTTTCCGGAGAAATCAGTCTTGGTAAGGAGCACGATTGGAATATAGATCCATAGGATAAAAAGCCCCCTCTTTTATAAAGAGGGGGTTGGGGGAAGATTCTGTAAAAAACACTCCCAATATTCCTAACATTCCTAACATTCCCTCACTCACTTCTTTGCCGAAGTCTTCCGAGACGCCTTTTTCTTAAACGTCAGCCCTTTCTCTTTCTTCGAGAAACCGATCTGAACCGTGTCGCCTTTACCGAATGCATCATCGAGGATCAAGCCGGCAAGTTCATCTTCAACTTTTTCCGTAATTGCCCGGCGCACCGGTCGCGCCCCATACTTGGGGTTGTAACTTTTTTCCGCCAGGTAGTCGAGTGCCGCGGGTTGGAGTTCCAGCGTGATTTTCTTGTCCTTCAGGCGCTCCTGCAGATCAGCAATATGTAGCTCGACAATACTTTTGATCTCCTCGCGAGCCAGTGGTTCGAAAACAATTACTTTATCCACCCGGTTGAGGAATTCCGGTCGGAAACTTTCTTCCAGTTTATTGAGCACGTCTGATTTGACTTCATCGAATTCCGCCTTGGCGTCCTTCAGTTCACTGCCAACAGCAAAACCAATCTTGCCGGCCTGAGTCGTCATGCGTTCCGCCCCGATGTTACTGGTCATGACGATAATCGTATTGCGGAAATCCGTCCGGCGACCCCGGGCATCTGTGAGGTAACCGTCCTCAAGAATTTGCAGAAGCAAGTTCTGAAATTCCGAATGAGCTTTCTCCACCTCATCGAAAAGCACGACTGAGTACGGCCGACGCCGCACCGCTTCGGTAAGCTGACCGCCTTCTTCGTAACCTATGTAACCGGCACTCGTGCCGATTAGACGCGAGGAACTGTGTCGTTCCATGAATTCACTCATGTCGATCTTCACGAGCGCACTTTCACTGCCATAAACTTCTCTCGCGAGAGTCTTTACCAGTTCGGTCTTACCCACACCAGTCGGGCCGAGGAAGATGAAGGAGCCAATTGGCCGATTGGGCGCGGAGAGCCCTACTCGGCTGCGCCGAATCGCTTGGGAAACCGCTTTAATCGCCGTTTGCTGACCGATGATGCGAGTCCCCAGCAACTTCTCGAGGTCCTTCAGACGCACCACGTCCTCAGCTAGCAAATCACCCGCAGGCACGCCCGTCGCACTCGAAACAACTTTCGCCACATTCTCCGCCGTTACTTTAGGTTTCTTTTTCCCGTTAGGAGTGGCCCCAGCCCGCCCCTGCTCGATTTCGTTCTTGAGTTGGAGTTCCCGGGCTCGCAGATTGGCGGCTTGCTCGTAATTCTGATTACTCACCGCCGTTTCCTTCTCCGCAATTATATTCGCCAGTTCCGCCTTGGTTTTTTTGATTTCACTCGTGTCGACTTTATTCTTCACGCCCTTGAGCGAGGCTGCTTCATCAATCAGGTCGATAGCCTTATCCGGCAGGAAGCGATCCGGAACATAGCGCTTACTCATCTTTACCGCCGCAACCAGCGCCTCATCTTCGATCACTAAACCGTGGTGCTTCTCGAAACTCGGCCGCAGTCCCTGCAGAATCTTCACCGAATCTTCTTCGCTGGGTTCAGGAATCATGACCGGCTGGAACCGGCGAGCCAACGCCTTGTCGATTTCGACATGCTTGCGGAATTCATCAAGCGTCGTCGCCCCGATTACGCGGACTTTGCCCCGCGCCAGAGCCGGTTTAAGGATATTCGCCGCATCGAGTGAACCTTCCGCTGCGCCGGTCCCGATCACGGTATGCAGTTCGTCCAAGAAAAGAATGATTTCGTTACCAAATTTTGCCGCTTCATCAATCACTCGCTTGAAACGCTCTTCGAATTCACCCCGGTATTTCGTACCCGCTACCAGCGAGGTCATCGAAAGCATGAGGACACGTTTGTCGAGCATGTGACTGGGAACTTTTTCCGCGACAATCGCTTGGGCCAGGCCTTCGACCACAGCAGTCTTACCTACCCCCGCCTCTCCCGTGAGCACGGGGTTATTTTTGGTCTTGCGGTTGAGGATAGCGATCATGCGACTGATCTCGGTTTCCCGGCCAATTACCGGATCCAGCTTTCCCGCCCGGGCTTCCGCCGTCAGATCAGTCGTGAAATAATCCAGTGCCGGAGTTTTGGATTTTTGGCGTGGAGGAATGCTACCCGCCTGTTGACCCACCATTTCCGGCTGATCCTTGTGCCCGAAGGCATCACTGTAATCCTGCTGGGGATTTTGACGAGAAATCACCTGCTGCAAGCTGCCGAAGAGAACTTCCAGCGGATGGATGTTTCGCGGAACACTTTGGGCATCTTGCGCATCGCGAAAAATTTCTTCGATTTGCTTTTTCACATCATTCGGCCGGATTTTCATATTTTCGAGAATCACCGTCGCCGCCGTGTTTTCTTGGGAAACCAGCGCGTAAAGTAGATGCTCCGTACCCACCATCGAATGGTTGTAACGGTAAGCCGTGCGGATTGAATCCTCGATTACTTTCTTCGCAAAACCAGACAAACTCCCCGACTCGGCTGAATCAGCACCCTTCGAACTCCGCGTTCGACCGACGGTCTGCAGAACCAGTTTCACATTTTCTGCCGTTACTCCGAAACCAAGCAGTACGCTCGCCCCCAGGGATTCCGGCTGAGTGAGAATTCCGAGCAAGATGTGCTCGGTGCCCACATACGAAAGCCCCGCTTCGCGCGCTTGGTCTTGCGCCACGATCAAGGCCCGTTTGGCTTCTTTCGTGAATTTGTCGAAATTATTGAACATGTTCTAAAGCTTTGATTTTGCTAGGATTTTACCCCCCAGCATCGATTAATTGTAGCATAAATTTGTTTAAAAATCTATGCAAGCAGGTTGCCAAAACCCTACTTTTCAAGCCTAAAAATACTGTTATAATAGTCCAGATGAAACCTTCCCTGGAATTCCTCGGAATCAAACTGAAGAACCCTCTGGTTCTCGCTTCCGGGCTTCTGGGTACTACTGGTGCAAGTCTGGCTGCAGTCGCCGCAGCGGGTGCCGGAGCGGTGACTCTGAAATCCGCCTGGCTGCAGCGCCACGAAGGCCATCCGAACCCCACCGTAATCCATCTCGGTGGCGGGAATTTGATCAACGCCGTCGGTCTCCCTCACGGTGGGGTCACAGAGGCTAAAACTGAAATTGAAAGTTTCCGGAAACTTTCCCGTACTCCTCTCTTTGCCAGCGTCGCCGCTGGCAGCGTGGGTGAATACATCGAGACAGTTGCGGAAATCGCCAAGCTCAAACCCAAACTTATCGAGGTAAATATCTCTTGTCCGAACGTCGAGAATGAATTCGGCAAACCCTTTGAGCATGACCTTGAACTAACGAAAGATTTGATCGTTCGGGCGAAAGAAAATTGCGGGAACATTCCTCTCGCCATCAAAATTTCCCGCAATGTCCGAAGCGTCACCAAGCTAGCCAAAACAATTGAATCAGCCGGAGCAGATGCAATCACCGCGATCAATA
The DNA here is from genome assembly GCA_043812055.1 of Patescibacteria group bacterium. GTDB lineage: Bacteria > Patescibacteriota > Gracilibacteria > JAHISY01 > JAHISY01 > JBDRMN01. Next base: position 3,857 of record JBDRMN010000047.1, on the reverse strand, counting down.
CCGTCGGACCCGGGATGCTGATCGACATCGAAACAGCGAAACCGATCCTTGCGAACAAAGTCGGCGGCCTCTCCGGCCCGGCGATTCGTCCTCTGGCGGTGAAAGCTGTTTTCGATATTTACAAAGCAGTTCAAATCCCGATTATCGGTACAGGCGGAGTCAGCAACGCTCGCGATGTAATCGAGATGCTGCAAGCCGGCGCCACTCTCGTCGGCATCGGCAGTGCAGTCATTGACGGAGCAAAAGTCTTCCGCAAAATTGCGAGGGAAATGAAGACCTGGTGCGAAGAGCACGACATCGAAGACATTACCGAGCTAATTGGCGCAGCCCACTCCTCTAATGTCATCCCGGCCGATCCCGAGCCTGTCGAGGGAGAGAGCCGGGAACCAGAAAACACTCCTCGCGACTTGCCCGCCGAAGCCTGAAAGGCGAAGGCCGGGAAGCGGGGATCCAGAAAAAAAACATGTCTGAAACCATTCCAACCACGATCGCCATCAAAGACATCATCCCCGAAGCCGAGGGGATCAAAACCTTCGTTTTTGAAAACAAGCTCAAATTCAAGCCCGGTCAGTTCGTGATGCTCTGGATACCAGGTGTGGATGAAAAACCATTTGGAACCTGGAACGTGGAACCTGGAACGTGGAACATTACCGTTTCAGCCGTTGGAACTTTTTCACAGAAACTGCATGAGCTGAAAGTCGGCGACAAAGTCGGTATCCGCGGCCCCTTTGGTAAAGGCTTCAGTATTCCGAAAGGTAAAAAAATAGTATTGGTCGGCGGTGGCTTCGGCACTGCTCCCCTGCTCGGCCTGGCCGCCGCAGCCGCCAAGGATTGCGAGCTGAATTTCATCATCGGCGCTCGCAGCAGCAATCTCCTTTTCGGAAAAGCTCACGCCGAGAAGCTGGGGGCGAACGTTCAGATCGCGACAGACGACGGCTCAGCTGGTGAGAAGGGTTTTGCTACTGACTTGCTGGAAAAAATTCTAAAAGCAGAGGGGCCTGCCCCCGCGAAAGCAGAGGGGCCTGCCCCCGCGAAAGCGGGGGTGTATTCCTGTGGGCCGGAATTAATGCTACGGAAAGTTGCCGAGATTTGTGTTGAGAAAAATATTCCTTGTGAGTTAAGTCTCGAACGTTTCATGAAGTGTGGCATTGGCGTCTGTGGCAGCTGTGTCATGGACGACGTCGGCTTCTGCGTCTGTAAAGACGGTCCGGTGATCGCCGGGGAAAAAGCTTTGAAGCTGACGGAGTTTGGTAAATATCGACGAGACAGTGTTGGCGAACGTCAGGAGCTGTAGAGATGTCGTAATTAAAAATGCATACTACAAAATGGCACAAATCTACGCTATTTTGTAGTATGAGTTTCAAAATATAGAAAAACTCAGGCACCTAAAGACCTAGAGACCTAAAAACTTAAAGACCCCGTGTTAAACTGCTCCCATGAAAAAGTTCCTCACCGCACTCCTCTTTTTCGTCTTGCTCACAGCAAGCGTCTTCGCCGTTTCCCCGATCGACGTCGTCCTCGATAGCGCCGGAACAATCCAGATCGACGACCAGAATCCCCGCTTCCTCACCGGTTGCTGGGATAGCGATGAGCACGCTGTCATGTTTTACCGCGCGGCCAACCGTACGATTACCCACGCGGAGATTTGTAATGAGCCGGATGAATCGCACCACGGGTTGGGATTAACGAACACTGCCCGAGCGTTGAACTATTACGATTTTTTAATCAAAACGCGTGCCGAAATCGCAGCCACGAAAGCCCCGATTGTTTTAGGAAGCCTTTCCGGTTACAACTACGAGTGGCTGAAAGAGTTTTTGAAGCTCGATAACGCCTGTAATCTTTTTGACGTCTTCGCCTTCCATCCTTACCACCTCGGCGTCGCCCCCGACGAAATCAATATCGATAAAGACGCTTGGCACACCGTCGACCAGTGGGTGGGTTTTTATCGACAAATGTTGAAAAACGCGGGTTGCGAGAAACCAGTTTGGGCGACTGAGTTTGGTTACACCACTACGGAGCACAATGCCGAGCAGGCCGTCACAGCGACGCAGCGTGACGACTACGCCTTGAAACAACTTATGATCTTGCTCGGTCTCGGTGTCGAACGCGCCAGTTATTTCAACAAACTTAGTTATGTTCTTTCTGATAGCGGCGCAACTGCCTGGAATAATCTGGTAACTACTCTCGTCGGTGCGAAGTTCGAGCAGCTCGAGCTCAGCGGCGAGCAGTACTGTCCCCGCTCGACCAGCTGCTTTTACGACGAAAACGAATACCGTCTCGACACCGGTAAATCAATTTACGGTTTACCGACCGAGCCGCTGGCGGTAAAAAAGATTCGCAATTACGTCTTTTCCCGAGGAAGCGAAAAAATTCACGTGAGTTTCGAAACTGGCCAGACCGGAGTCAGCACCCTCGTTTCACCATTCTCCGACGTCGGACCGCTGACTGCGTACGCGACCGCAATCGTCGGAATTGCCGAACGCGGTATTATCTCCGGCTACGCCGATGGAGCCTTCCGTCCCGGTAGCCAAATCAACCGCGCCGAGCTCTCCAAAATCCTCGTCGAAGCGGCTGTTCCCAGCTTCAATAAAAACACTTACAGCAAGTGTTTTCCGGACGTCCAAACTGAATGGTTCGCCCCCTATGTCTGCTACGCCAAGAGTCAAAACTGGGTCGGCGGCTACCCCGATGACTTGTTCCGACCCGGCAACTCAGTCAATCGAGCCGAGGCGTTGAAGATGGTTACCGAGGCCTTCGACCTGCCGCTTGGTACCGCCCCCGGCGCCTGGTACATGCCCTACGTCAACGCAACCAAGAATGCCGGTGTATTAAACGACAATGAGGCAGTCAATTTTGGTGATGCGGAAACGCGGGGGTTTATATCTGAATTAGTGTGGAGAGGCATCCAAAACTGAGAACCATCTAAGGTTTTACGTTTCACGTTCCACGTTTCACGCCCCGAAGGGGCCCCTTCGGGGTTTCAAGTTCCACGCTTCACGAACACAACCTTTACTCAACATATTTTTTATGTTCTGCTTTTTTAAAATAGAATCAAAATGAGTTTGAGCTGCGGTTGTCATAAGACAAGCCAAAAGTTCACTCCTTGACAGGTTGGTTGCTTACTATTGTTTTGCTGGGCCGAGGGGATATGAACTTCATACTTCCTCCGTCCAGCAAAACTCCGAGTGGAATGTTTTTAACGCTACTTCCGCGGAAAGGAGGTGATAAATCTAAGCCAAAAGAGCGGAGCTGGACGTGGCAGAGGAAGCATGATCGTTTCTTTTTCTCCGATGAAAGCGAGGTATTATCATGCGAAAAGCACCATTTGTACTGTTGTACACCGGCCGTGCCCGACTCAAAAAAGACGATTCTTTTCAGGGCAGCGGCGCCGAAGCTTGGGAAAAAGTCGACGTTCAGGGTTCTCAGTACGCCAGCTGATCAACTATCTTTGATCGCGTATATTCGGGGGGAAACCCCCGAGGAGAACCCGAAAGTAACACCAACCCGGTTAGGACGGAAACGTAACCCGTTCTAGCCCAACCTCCGGCAGTAAGAGGGTTCATTGTCTTACTGCCGGAGCCCTTTTTGTTGTACACGATCCGTTCCGACCATAGAGACGCAAGATTTTGCGTCTCTATGGTTTATGAAAAAACACTGGCGCAGGTTCAGGTTTGCAACCTGAACCGTATGTGTTTCGTAGAAACGTAAATCTTGCGTCCTTTTTATTGTAAAATCCGTGGGAACGGAGGGGTGCCAGATCCGTCCTTCGCCCCGCCCAGCGGGGCTACGGAGGATAAAGTGGTCTAAGCTTCTCGGTAAACGGAGGGGTGCCAGAGTGGTCGAATGGAACGGTCTTG
>JBDRMN010000046.1:0-3451 GCA_043812055.1 Patescibacteria group bacterium | reverse complement strand
ACGCAGATCCGTAATTGTATGGAGATTTTCGTCGTTGTACATAGAAGTCATGGCTAGATGTAACCATGACTGGTGAGTTCAGGGACTTCTTGCATGAGAATACGACCCTGAGTTCAGGGACTTCTTGCATGAGACAAGAGTTTGATTTGACTTTTTAATGAAATTTATTAAAATCAGGACTTGTAACACAACAAAATGAGTTCTCGATATCCTCATTTAGAATCTGCGCACAGAAATAACACAGTCGGTGGTGAAAATATATTCGATACTAGCCCGACAAAAAAAACGGGGCTAATGCCTTTAAACAGGGCGTGTATATTGAGAGCAATAAGAGTAGATCCAGAAGGTGTTTTCTTGGGAAGAAAAACAGACAAAAATATGCAACTTGAATTACAAAGAGCAAGGCTGACGAGCCTTAGAATTAAATTGGCATTCATACTTAATCAGCCTGATGAAGAACAAGCTCAATAAGAAGCTCTTGATTCTTGCTTAGAAAACACTATAATTAGAACCTCAACTCGTTGGGGAAATTCTTCAGCAAGTCAGTAATTTTAAAACAATTTTCAATTTTCAATTTTTACTTTCTAATTTCCAATTTCCATGAGTCCTATTATCGGCATCGACCTCGGCACGACGAATAGTTGTATGGCGGCGATGCAGGCTGGCAAGCCCGAGGTTCTCGAAAATGCAGAAGGAAATCGTACCACCCCTTCGGTCGTCGCCGTGAAAGATGGTGAACGCCTGGTCGGCACACCGGCGAAGAATCAGGCCACGATCAATCCGGAGAATACGATTTTTTCAGCGAAACGCTTTGTCGGCCGTATGTACGATGAGGTCACCGAGGAAATCAAAGAGTTTCCGTTCAAGGTCGTGAAAGGCAGTAAAGGCGAGGCGGAAATTGTCCTCGATGGCAAGCAACACCGACCCGCGGAGATTGCGGCGATGGTGCTGCAAAAAATGAAGAAAGATGCGGAAGCGAAACTGGGTGTTGAAATCACCGAAGCGGTGGTTACCGTCCCCGCTTATTTCAACGACAGTCAGCGTAACGCCACGAAAGACGCGGGCAAAATCGCGGGTCTCGACGTGAAGCGCATTATCAACGAACCCACTGCGGCTGCCCTGGCTTACGGCCTGGAGAAGAAGCTCCGTAAAGATCAGAAGGTGGCAGTTTATGATCTGGGTGGCGGCACCTTCGACATTTCCATTCTCGAAATCGCGGATGTCGACGACCAGAAGCAGTTCGAAGTCATCGCGACCAATGGTGACACCCACCTCGGCGGTGATGATTTCGATCAAAAAATCATCGAATATCTGGTTGTTGAATTTAAGAAAAGCGATGCAATTGACTTACGTGAAGATAAACTGGCACTGCAGCGCTTGAAAGAAGCGGCGGAGAAAGCCAAACAAGAGCTCAGTTCCGCGATGGTTACGACAATCAATCTCCCCTTCATCACGGCTGACGCCTCCGGTCCAAAGCATCTGAATATCAAACTCTCTCGCGCCAAATTGGAGGTTTTGGTCGGTGACCTGGTGGAACGGACAGTAAAGCCCTGTGAAAAGGCTCTGGCTGACGCGAAGATCAGCAAAGGCGATATCGATGAGGTGATCCTCGTCGGCGGTATGACGCGCATGCCAATCGTGCAAGCCAAGGTGAAAGAACTCTTTGGCAAAGATCCTCGTAAGGACGTCAACCCCGATGAAGCCGTCGCAGTGGGCGCGGCAATCCAGGGAGGGATTCTCAAGGGCGATGTGAAAGACGTACTTCTGCTCGACGTCACTCCTCTGACGCTGGGAATTGAAACGCTGGGAAGCGTGCGTACTCCATTAATTGAGCGCAACACGACAATTCCTACAAGCAAATCCCAGATTTTCTCAACAGCGGCTGACAACCAACCCTCGGTTGAGATTCACGTATTACAGGGCGAGCGCGAGATGGCTGCGGACAATAAGTCTCTCGGGAGATTTATCCTCGACGGAATCCCTCCGGCTCCCCGTGGCGTCCCTCAGGTCGAAGTCACTTTCGATATCGATGCGAATGGGATTTTGAACGTGAAAGCGGTGGACAAAGGCACTAACAAAGAGCAAAAAATTACCATTCAGGGTTCATCCGGACTCTCCGAGGAAGAGGTCGAGAAAATGCGGAAAGAAGCTGAAGCCCACGCCAAGGAAGATAAGCAGAAGAAGGAAAAAGTAACCATCATAAACGATGCCGATACGCTCGCGTATTCGACTGAAAAAACACTGAAGGAACACGAGAGCAAGATTGAAGCAGCGGCCGCCAAAGAGATCAAAGCAAAGCTCGAAGTGCTCAAAAACGAACTCGGCGAGAAAGAACTGAACGAAGAAAAACTCAAAGCCTCAATGGAAGAGCTTACGAAAGTCTCCCAAGCCGCCTTCAGCAAGCTCTATGAGCAGCAGGCCACTGAGTCAACGGATGATGTGAAAGTGAAGGATAAGAATAAAGGGGAAGGCAAGGGCGATGAAACTGTGGAAGGTGAAGTGGTGGATGATGAGAAAAAAGAGGAATAAATTATTTTTAGATATTTTTTGCGTCGTTTTCCCAATTTTCGGGGTTCGACAAAATATAATTCTGAATGTGGTTAAATTCGGATTTGTTTCTAATAACCCGATCGTAGAAACGGGATTGCCAAACGGTACCAATCCATGGGTATTCTTTACGAATTTTTTTGGTGCAAACAGATTTAAATTGATTGATTATGGAACCTAATGAATTTGGTTTCCATTCAGGTTTATGATTGGACTTGCGGATTTGTTTTTTTATATTTTTTGTAGGAACGCCCCACTGGGGCGTTCCTACAGGTCTGGGTCGGGGCGTTCCTACGGAAGTATTATTTATAATTAAAATACCGTGTAGATGACTCGGCATCATCATAAATTGATCTAATTTTACGAATGGAAAATGTTTAGGTATTTCTTTCCAGAATTTTTCTACGATCTTTCCAATTCTTGATAATTTAATTTTTTTATTCTGAATCTCACCAAAAAGATTCTCTTGGTTATTAGTGCAAATTGTCACGAAATATTCTCCATTCTTCGAATAATCCCAACCGGACAATCTGCAAGATTTGGTGCGATAACGATTCAAAAAAAATTGCGACATAGGAGGTGAATCTACCACACAATTTTTTGCCAAAATGAACTTTGTTCATGTTTTACATTTATATGCAGGAGCAAGCCTGCCTGCGCCAAAGGCGAGCCTTCGGCTACAACAGACGGGATTGGCCGAAAACATTACGAAACGGGGCGCAGTTCTGTTCCGGTGTAAAAAATAAAATGTCTTTACTCTTTCCGTGAAACTCTCCGGGTCGGTAGACCCGGAGCATCAGCCTAAGTCAAGCTGCGCTTGTCCAAAATCTTGCTTACCCTGTTGTTGGATGTAGGCGTGGATGATTTTTTCGGTCACACCCACAGTGGAGACAAAGTAACCGTC
>JBDRMN010000045.1:0-7258 GCA_043812055.1 Patescibacteria group bacterium | reverse complement strand
GACGGTTACTTTGTCTCCACTGTGGGTGTGACCGAAAAAATCATCCACGCCTACATCCAACAACAGGGTAAGCAAGATTTTGGACAAGCGCAGCTTGACTTAGGCTGATGCTCCGGGTCTACCGACCCGGAGAGTTTCACGTTTTTGGGTTATTTAGTTATCTAGTTATCTAGTATTTTCAAAATTTAAGAATTCGAACATTTAAAATTCCCTAAACCCTATACCCTAACCCCTAGTTCTCCTTGTTCTCCTTTCGCTTTTGTGCTAAAATGTGGAGATTTAAAAACAAACAAAATGAAAAAAACTTTTTTCATCATAATCTTGCTGGGCATCTTTACCTTTGCAACGCTGGCGAGCGGTTTTTTCTCAGTCGATGCGCTCGCTCCGGATGTCTTGACCGGACTTCAAGAAGTCACGCACTTGGAGCTCGCCCAGGGCACTGTCTGGGTCAATGGGCAAGCCGCGGAAGACGGAACTCCGCTGCACGAGGGGGATACCATCGAGTTGCAAAGTGATGCAAGCGCCAGCCTGGTCTTTTTCGATGGTTCAGTTTCGCGTTTGCGGAGCGGGACGAAAATCACAATCACCAAGCTCAGTGGCACTGATCCGGAAAGTCCGGACAGCCAGATCGAGCTGGAGCTTAGCATCGGGAAAGTCTGGTCCAAGGTTATTAAATTAATTAACAATGAATCGATGTTTTCGGTAGCCACCAATGAGGTAGCGGCAACAGTACGCGGTTCGGCTTTCGATGTGGAAGTAAGTGAAAGCGGTAATACCACTGTGATGGCTACCGAGCACAGCTTATCGCTACAAAAAGTTGCCCATTCCGGTGCCCAAACGAGTGAAAGCGTGTTGATCGTGGAAGGTCAGAAGGCCACCTCGTATCCACGGATCCGGCGACCGGATTCTGAATTGGTCGCCAAAACTGGAAGTGGGGAAGCTCAAGCGCCTACATCGGCTGCGGTAGAGACTCCTCAGGCTTCAGAGCCGAGGCCAGCACCTCCGGCGCTTTCGTCGGTTCGGTTCAAAATCGAAGAGATTTCTGAGGAAGAAAAGCAAACGGTCTGGTTTCAGACCAATCAAAAATCCGATGACCAGCATGAGATTGCAGTTCATAAAAAAATAGAAAAAGCCCAGGAACAAGCCGCGGGAGCTTTACCCGGGACCGGGGCTTACCGAATGAAGAATATCCGGGATACGGTACTGCTGGCGACAACCCGCAAACCGGAAAAGCTTGCCGAGGTGCAAGCCAAAATTGCCGAACGAAAGATTTTGGAGGCTCAGGTTATGCTGCGCCAGGGGGCGGCTACTCAAGCCGACGAACAGATCGCAAAAGCCAGAGAGCTTTTGTCTGAATTTAACGAAACCAGACAGGCGGTCACCGATCCCCAAGCGAGAACTGAACTTGACCAAAAGATTGCCAACTCAATCAATAATTCCAAGAAATTGACAAAACTAACGACGGCCCTTGATCGAGATTATCAAATTAAGGAATTTATCGATGAGGCCGAAGTAACGCTCGCTCCTACTGCCGAGAAAGAAGAAATCAAAAAGGAGCAATATCAGCGTCGGATTATCGAGGCCTACGATCTGACGAAAGAAAAGCGAACAGAGGCGGCGGACAAGGTGGTCAAGAAATTAGCTCAGGATATCAAGAATGATTTCACCGCTCCACAAGAAGAAAAAGCCATCTCGGAAGCGAGCTTAAAGAATTTGGTTACCAATCCTTACCTAAATGCAGTGATCCACAGAGTTCCTGTAGTAGAGGCTCAACAGCTTGCCGCAAAAGAGGAAGCAGCCGAGAAAGAGGAAACAGTAGAAGAGAAAGAGAAGGTAGCTAAGAAAGAGGAAACAGTAGAGAAAGAGAAAGAGAAAGCAGACAAAGAAGAAGCTCTTGCCGGGGATTCACAGCCTCCGGAACGCGTCCATGCCGCTGCTCCGAAAACCGAAACATTCCGAGAAAAAACCGCTGATCTTAGTAAGGAAGAGAAAAGAACTGAGACTAAAGACTGGCTGGAGAAAAAAGTTAAGGAAGCCAATCACGCGGCGGCCGAAGCCAAAAAAATACAAAAACAAAATGCTAAAGAAAGAGAAGATGATACCGGCGATGAGGATTATTTCTTCCCCGCTGACAATGTCATCTTGGCGGATCCTGCGCTTGCCGGCAGCGGATTTACACAAAATAGGGCTACTCATGCTCCGGTGATGACAAGCCCGGCTCCTGATGCTAACCCTCCGGCTCAGCCAAATCCCAATTTAAATTCTCCAGATTCTGCCGGAACGACTAACCCAACTACAAATTCCGGTACAGGAACGGTCCAAGGCACGCCAGCCCAGGTAGATATGTCGGTAACGACCCCTATCGTGAATTCCACTGCTCCGGCAACGTCTAACCCTCCGGCTCAGCCAAATCCCAATTTAAATTCTCCAGATTCTGCCGGAACGACTAACCCAACTACAAATTCCGGTACAGGAACGGTTCAAAGCACACCAACTCAGGTGAGCGAGCCAACAACAGATTCTGCCGACAGTAAGCTAAGTCCGGATTCCAGCCAGGAGACGGTTCAACAGCGGCCAACTCAAACAAGTACCGGAACAAGTACCCAATCGCACGATTTGTGGAAAAGCACCGAAAATAGCTTCAAGCAAATGTTTAATTTCTCGACCCCTTCTATCACGATTCCCCAGACAGATTTCGGTACGAATCTACAAAAGTATTTGGATACTATTAACCATCCTGACAGCCCAGACAGAAGTTCTCAGCTGCCAACAGAATCAAACATGCTGTTCTCCAAACTTTTGCAGTGGCTGCAGCCGACGCTTTACCCGACGAGGTAAATCAAAGCGAAAACGACAGTTACAGCTAGTCCACGAAGCAACAAAGCTTTCCAGCCGTAGCGGAGTCCGGAGTGTGGGCTTTTAGCTATATTCCAAACATGCTTAATAACACTCCAGGCGAACGTGCTTAGTAAAAGTACGATCAGGTAAAGCAGTACAGGTCGGGAATGCATCTGCTCCACGAAGGGGTTGCTGAAAGCAGCTTGCAGTTGCAGTGAATCAATCCAGACTGCCGCTCCGACCAAAAGCAGCAGGTGAGCCAGCTGATCGAGTAGTAGGCCGGGGACGGGAGCCAGTCGTTTACGTTTATCCACCAGGGTGACTTTGAGATGGTCCTGGATGCCGTGAGTGAGAGTCAGTATCATCAGCAGCGCGAGGATTTGCCAATTCGCGAGATAAGGCAACAGGACAGCGGCATAGCACAAAGCGAGAATGGCAGCGTGCCACGAAACTCCCAGTAGGCCACTAAGCTTCTGGCGGTAAACCCAGTTTGTCTGGAGAGGGTAATCACCAAGCAGATGGGCGAGCACGAACAGCAGAAAGAAGTTCAAAGTTAGCGTTATATTACCCGTTGCAGGTAACAGGTTCCAGGGAGCAGTTGTCAGTTGCGAGTTGCCAGTAGCTAAATAACAGAAGGAGGAATAGGAAGATAAGGAAAAAATTTCTAATTTTCAATTTCCCCCCAAGGGATCCCTTCGGGGCAATTTCTAAACGATTTTCAATTTCTCAATTTTCCGAACTTTAAAGACTTCTTCCATCTACTAAATATAACTCTTCGGGATTTGAAAATTGAAACATTGAATCATTAGAAATTGTTTAGAAATTAGAAATTAGAAATTGAAAATTCCTGCCCCCTGCCCCCTAAACCTTAAACCCTAAACCCTATCCCCTAACTAACGTAAATGCTACAATCCCTTTGCCTTAATCGAGCTTCTATGCCGCCCGCAGACTTCGAAGCAATCCAAAAACTGCCGTTATTCAAGGGCTTGGACAAAGCTAAGCATGGCGCGATCATTGCTGAAATCGAGCAGCAGAACTTTGCCGCCGGTGAGTTTATTTTTCGTGAAGGTGATGCAAGTCAACAGATTTACGTGGTGCAGAGCGGGGAGGTGGAGATTGTGCGGGTCCATGACCAGATTGCCGAGGAAGTTGCTTTCCTCAAAGTGGGGGATGTCTTCGGAGAACTGGGTTCTCTGGGTGACAAAGCCCGGAATGCTTCCGCCCGCGCTTTTGTCGATGCGAAAATCCTGGTGCTGAACCGAGATACCGTGGCCAAATTATCCGCTGAAGTCCCGGACTTCGATACCGCAGTCGGAGCACGCTATCTCGAGCGTGACAAAGCCAATGCTGATTACAATCCTAATAAACTCCCCGATGCCCAAAGCTGATGAGCCCCGCAGTACTCCTGCCGCCGCCGCGTTCGATCTCGCCCAGTTACTAGATCTGGCGATCAAAAAGAAGGCTTCCGACGTCCATTTCGGCGCCAATAGCAAGACAGCCCTGCGTATTTTTGGTGAGATTCGTTTTGTCGAATCAATCGATCGACTTAGCGAAGAACAGGCGGAACAAGTGATCTTCGGCATGCTGAAGGGCCAGGAGGAAATCGAAAAACTGCAACACGATCGCGAATTCGATTTTTCCCACACACATAGTGATGCCACGACTTTCCGTTGTAACGCGTTTTACCGTCGCGGACAGATTTCAATCGTAATGCGGCAAATTGCTAAATCAGTGCCCACCCTGGATGAAATCGGCTTACCGCCAGCTGTCCACGAGCTGATCAAAAATGATCAAGGGCTGATCCTCGTCTGTGGACCCACTGGTAGCGGTAAATCAACCACGCTCTGCTCGATGATGGAAGAAGTTAACGAAACTCGCGTGAAGCACGTGATTACGATCGAAGACCCGATCGAATACGTTTTCACAAACCGTAAATGTGTTTTTTCCCAGCGCGAACTACACTACGACACCCACTCTTTCGATGCCGCGTTGCGGGTGTCGCTGCGGGAGGATCCGGATATTGTGATGGTGGGGGAGATGCGGGATCGGGAAACAATCACCGCCGCGCTCAACCTTTGTGAAACGGGCCACCTCGTTCTCTCCACCCTCCACACCAACAGCGGTCCCCAAACGATTAACCGCCTGATGCAGGCCTTTCCCCTGGATCAGCGTGATGCGGTACTGGCCCGGGTGGCGGATTCTTTGCTCGCGATCCTGAGTCAACGGCTAGTGCCAAAAAAGGGCGGTGGTCGAGTGGCGATTTTCGAGCTAATGCTGGCCACCGGCGCCGTGCGCAATGCCATCCGCAAAGGTGATACCCCTCAGCTCGAAAACACAATTGCCACTTCTGCAGAATCCGGAATGGTCGATATGAAACAATCAGCCGAGCAGCTGATTAAGCAGGGTATTGTCGATCAGAAAGACGTGGAAGGGTTTTTGAAAATCAAAGAGTGATTTTAGTTACCAGTTGTGAGTTATCAGAAGGGGATTGTTAGGATTATTAGGAGATGTTGGGAAGAGGTTTTTGGGTTATTAGGTTTCTAGGTCTTTAGGTTCTTAATCCTGGATCCTTAATCCTTAATCCTTAATCCTTAATCCTTACCATACTGATACTTTTTTAAATGCGCGCCTCTGTAGTTGGACTTCCGCCACTGTTCATCAGAGTAGAGGTAATCCAGATACTTCTTCACATCGGCGAGACGATCAATTGAAAGCCCCTTACGGGAGAAGAAGGTTTCGACGGTGCGGCGTTTTTTGCCGGCGAGGAAGGCGAGTTCTTTGAAAGTCATGGGATAGGGGATTAGGGTTAGGGGATAGGGTATAGGTTCCAGGGACTAGGAATTTTTAATCTCCAATTTCTAAACCCACTTTGGGACTTAATCCTTAATCTTGGATTCTTGACGCTAAGCATACTACAAAATGGCGTAAAGTTGTGCAATTTTGTAGTAGGAGTTTTTGGTTCTTAGGTTCCTGGGTCTTTGGGTAGGGGATTATGGGGAGACCTTAGGAGAGACTGAGAGATCTTGGGATAATTAGGATTGTTACGATTATTGGGATTATTGAAATTGAAGGGTTAAACTTGCCCCGTTTTAACCTCTCTACTATGTCTGCCAACAACCACGCCAAATATGCCTTCTTTTACATTCTAGCCCTGATCGCGCTTGCGTTTACGGGCATTGGGCTCGGACAGATTGCTTTTCAAATAATTAATTTCAACTTTCCCGAGACGACTTTTGCTTATTCAAGTGGGTATCTGCAGGAGATACTTCGGATGGGAGTTGCCTTCGTCGTCGTGGCTGCGCCGATTTATTACGGTGTCACGCGACAGATCAATAAGGAGCTCGCGGCGGGACGGATGAATCAAGAAACGGGAGTGCGGCGCTGGCTGACTTACTTGATCCTGCTCGCAGCGAGCGGGACGGCGATTGGTTTTCTGATTGGGTTTTTGCTGAGCTTCCTTGAGGGAGAATTGACGGTGAAGTTCGCACTGAAAGTAGCCTCAGTTTTGCTGATCACGGGTGGCTTCGGCTTTTATTACACTTATGATCTCCGGCGGCAGAATCTAGTTCGGGACATCCGGGTACGGCTATTTGGTGCAGTGCTGGGAGTGGTCGTGATTGCGGCCTTGGTGGGCGCTTTTACCATTATGGATTCGCCGTTTCGGGCGCGGGAACTCCGTGAAGATCAGGAGCGGGTGAATGATCTGAATCAAATTAAATTTGCAACTGAACAATTTAATCACCTCGAGGGTCGTTTGCCGGAAAGTCTCGCGGAGCTGGTGGAGGGTCAGCAGTTGCGGGAGAGTGACACGCAGGATCCGATTAGTGACGCAGCGTATATTTACCGGGTGCTTGCTGACCGGGAATACGAACTTTGTGCGACTTTTACGCATTCTAACCTGGAAGAGGATCTGGATGAGCGTCAACAGCAACGCTTTGTTGATGCGGAGTGGATGCACTCTGCGGGGGAGCATTGTTTTAGCAAAAAAGTAGAAAGTCTTGACGAAGAGCTACTGCTGCGGCTTCCCAGACTTCCCGAACTCGTGCCGGCGGAAGAGTAGCTTCAATGTGCGATGTACAATGAAACTTAATCAAGTGCCAGTCACCCGCTCTCGGGTAATGGCTTTATTTGGTAGTTAGTAGCTGAATCTCACAAAGTTGCTCCAACTTTTGTAGGGGTTTTTTCTTTGTGCCAAACATGAACAGTTCATAAACTTTTGGTTAATTTAATCTGTTTTTTCTTCAACTTATTCTAAAATACAGTGCTAATCGAAATATTTTTACATTTGCCTTTTTGTCTTTTTAACAGCCATCTTGCTCGGAGGAGCAGGTCTCCTCACGAGAAGATGTTGATCTAAATGTTCCTTGAAATCACGTTAAACAAAAACACAATAAAGGAGGTAATGGCATTTATTTCATTC
>JBDRMN010000044.1:0-4766 GCA_043812055.1 Patescibacteria group bacterium | reverse complement strand
GGCACTTTCAATATTGAACAGTTTGGTCAAACACTCTTCACTGGAACCTTCGCCGATTTCGATGTCGGCAAAATTGAAGACGGTGAGTATCTCCGGGTTTATCCGGTCGGTGACACAATTCTCGAAATTCCCAACTGGTACCACCATCCTGCCTGGACTTCGGAAATCAATGACAACAGATTCCGCGGCATTCTCGAGGTTCGACGAAACGGGGACAAATTAATCGTTATCAACGAACTACCGCTCGAAGATTATTTGCGTGGAATTGCCGAACCATTACCAACCGATCCGGACGAAAAAGTTTTATTGCTTGCGGTCCTGGCCCGCAGTTACGCGCTCTTCTATACCGACCCGGCTCACCGCAAATTCCCCGGCCAGCCTTACGACGGCAGCGACAATCCGAACGAATTCCAGCGTTACCTTGGCTACAACTACGAATTGCGAGGGAATATGCCTGATGCCGTCGAGCGCACGCGGGGACTGGCCGTTACTCACGAGGGTAATGTAGTGAAAACACCTTATTTTACGAGTTCAGGCGGTCGGACGAAGGTGGCGCTAGAAGCGGGCTGGAACACAAATGATTTCCGTTTCACGAAGAGTGTTCCCGACCCCTGGAGCTGCGGATTGAACAGTAATGCCATTGGAACAACTTTTGCTTGTCCGGACTCTGCCGCAGGACACGGGGTCGGGGTGAGTGGCAAGGGCGCAGCCGGTTTGGCGCGGGAAGGAAAAAGTTACGAGGAGATTCTGAATTACTTTTTTGATGATGTGGAAGTGGAGAAAGTTTATTAAACTCTCTCCACGTGTTTACCGAACAAAATTTCCATCTCGTTGGAATCGGCGGAATCGGCATGAGTGGACTGGCGCGGATTTTACGAGGGAGTGGAAAGACTGTTACCGGTTCAGATCTGGAGGGATCTCCGATTACAGAGAAGTTGCAGGCTGAGAAATTCAAAGTAACGCTTTCTCAGGCGGCCAAGAATATTCCAGAAGACGCGGAGATAGTGATTCATACCCTCGCCGCGAAAGAAGATAATCCGGAGCTTGCCGAGGCGCAGAAGCGGGGACTGAAAGTTCTCTCTTATCCGGAAGCGTTGGGGATTGTTACGCAAGGTAAAAAACTGATAGCAGTTGCCGGAACGCACGGGAAAACCACGACGACTGGCTTAATTATCGCCGCCTGTCTGGCTGCGGGTGAAGACATTTCCTGTTTGGTCGGCACGAACCTGCAAGAGCTAAATGATACGAATGCGCGAACCGGGGAGAGCGATTGGTTTGTAGTCGAAGCCTGTGAATACAAGCGCGCTTTTCTCAACCTCAAGCCGCAGATCCTTGTGATTACGAATATCGAAGCGGAGCATCTGGATTACTACAAGGACCTGGATGATTATCAGAAGGCTTTTCGTGAACTTATTCAAAAGCTGCCTGAAAACGGAGTACTAGTTGCCAACTCGCTCGAACAGAACATTACTGAGTTGACGGGAAGCACCGCTAACTTTTTTGACGCTGCCCATATTCAACCGAATTTCACTTTACGAATCCCCGGTGAACATAATGTTCGTAATGCCAAACTAGCTTTCGTGGTAACGGAACTTTTGAATTTGGATTCAGCCAAAGCAACTCAGGGAATTGAGAATTTTGAGGGTGGTTATCGGCGTTTCGAAAAGAAGGGGGATTTTAACGGCGCGCCGGTTATCGATGACTACGCGCATCATCCGACAGAGATTCGGGCCACGCTGGAAGCTGCCCGGGAGGCTTACCCAGGCAGGAGGATTGTAATCGTTTACCAGCAACACCAGCTGGATCGCGCGCAGAAGATGTTGACGGAACTCGGAGCAAGTTTCGGCGACGCGGATGTCGTCGTGATTCCAAACATTTACGAAGTGCGTGACGAGGCTAAGTCGAAAAATAAGATTTCCGGAAAAGATCTCGCGGCTGAAATCAAAAAATACGAACAAAAAGTTCACCACACGGAAAACTTCAAAAAGACTTTAAAGTGGCTGAGAGACAATATTCAAAAAGACGACTGCCTAATCATCGCGGGAGCCGGGGATGTTTTCCGGATCACGGAGGAGTTGTTGAGCTAAGATCGGTTTACTACGGATATGCTGAATTAGATTTCGAAGCCTTAAAAGAGCTGCTTCTGTTTCGAAGTCAGCTTCGGTTTGACCACAATCCTCCGGATCAATCTTGGAAGTCATATCCTGATTTTAAGCCTTTGCGGATTCGACTGAAACGATAGTCTTTCTTTTTTTGCTGCCATTGAATTTCAGTAAGCGTTTTTCGCTGAACTTAACTTTGCCTTCTGCTGCGGCGTGGAGCGTGAAATCTTTACCCGCGTAGACATTGTCGCCTGGCTCGAACTTCATACCCTTTTGACGAATAATCACGTTACCAGCGGCCACGCGCTCACCACCGAACTTCTTCACGCCGAGGTATTTCGGTTGGCTGTCATGGACGTTCTGGGTGGAGCCACCGGCCTTTTTATGAGCCATAATTTTAACTTAGAATTTTTCTGAGCCGCGAGATTCTAAAAGAGGGAAGTACTTTTTGCAAGCTTTTATTGAAGATTTTTCAAAATGAATTAGGACTTCGGTCAACGGGGGCAGTTTGATCATTTCGCTTAAAAATGCTAAAATAATCAGATTTAAAAATTAAACCACGTCGTTCGCGAACGACGTGGTAAAAATAAACTAAAACAAAATGACTAAAAAGAAAAAGAAAACTACTCTGATAAAAAGAAACACTGCTGACTTGATCGTGCATCACTCAGAGCAGCATTTGGCCCGCCGGCCGCATCTGCGTCTTTTGACCCGCTTGCCGAATCTGAGTCGTCTGGGTAATCCGGTGATCTTCGCTTTGGCAGGCATCTGTGTCTTGCTGGTGGCTTTTCAGATTGTGAATTCCAGTACGGCGGATCCAGCTTTCCTGGCTGAGAATGCGACTGATTATGCCGCCCAGGAGGCCTTTTATGCCGATAGCGAGGAGCCGCTGCACGCGGCGGCCAGCAACTATGCTGCAGCTCGAGAAGTGGTCCACGAAGCCGCCGTGGCGGCTGAACTATCCCAGGCCCTGAATGTCATTGGCCTGGCTTTGATCGCCCTCGTGCTCTGGTATCTCCAACGGGAACACGGAATCTTCTCTTCTGCTCAAGCCGGTTTCCACATCCGGCGCATCCGTTAAAAGGTTAGAAAGTTAGAAATGCAAAAAAGTCCCGTTTGAACTCCGGGACTTTTTTGTTTCCCGGAATAGAGACGCAAGATCTTGCGTCTCTATATTATTTTTTTCTTAAAAACTTCTGCCAGCCTTTTTTGTCTCCGTATTTCAAAAACTTTTTGTGGTGAGCTGGCGGAATAAAACCTTTTGTACGTTTGTGACGGATTCCGCACCAGTAGGCCTCACTAGCGGCTGCTCCTGCTACCCAATAATTCACCAAACCATTCACATAACCGCAGTAGACACAGCCGATTTTTTCGAATACGTTTAAATATTTCAATTTATGGCGATCAATCTGGATATATTTTCGACGGGAAATACACTTGATCCCGTAAAGCGGGAAACAGGTGCGGTGGTAAATTTCTGCGAGTAAATCAGCGACAAAAATAAAGGGCGTCAAAACAAGCATGATGGCAATCGCGACCAGGTTGCGGGGACTGAGGAAGGGATGGATTTTCATTTTTGTTTTGGTGGACGAGAGAGGATCCATCCTTCGCCCCCTCGGCTTCGCTCGGGGCTACGGAGGACAAGCTCGCATCTTCTTAATTTTGGTGCTGGGGAGAGGACTCGAACCTCCACGGGTTGCCCCACCAGTTCCTAAGACTAGCGCGTCTACCAATTCCGCCACCCCAGCACGCCCGTTATTCTAACCGACCCTAAGCGTTTTCTACTAACTGGGCCGTCACAATCAATCTTTTTAGCGCCGTCCCAAGGGGAGTGCAGGTCATCAGTGTCAGACGCTGGTCATCTGTTTGATCGAGCACGTTGGTTTCGGAGGGATCGACTTCGCGTTTGTCAGTCACGCGATAGACTAGTTTCTTCTGATCCTGCCAAAGCTCGATCACCGCGCCAATTTCGATTTGAGGCAACAGGGCGAAGACGTCTTTATATCTGCCGGGCATGATGGGGTAGTAGCTCGAATGACCGGTAATGAAAGCATTGCCTTGTTTGCCGGGGGTCGCGGTTCCCGGGAAATGGACGACACCGCCCTTGAGGGCTTCCTGAATCTGATCTTCGATCGCCTGCCAGCTGTTTTTTTGAATGTCGATATCCTGAGCCTCATGGATCGGGGCGTGAATATCGAGGCTGGGAATGACGAGGCGGTTGTCCGGCGGCGCAATCTTGAACGAAAGTGTCGGCAGGGCAGATTCGTGTCCTGTTGCCGCTTGAGCGACTTCTCGCGCTTCCAATTTCCCTATCGCGGGTTCGACGATCACCTCGACGCCGGCGTTTTCGAGGACCTTGGCGCGGGCTTTTTGCAGCCAGAAGGCCGCCTGTTTTGAATAAGCGCCGAGATTCATTGCTCCGAATACGAAGGCAAAGATTACCGCTGCAGTTACGCCGAACTTAATCGTTTCATTGAAATTACGGTGGGAGTGGGCTCGTAAGATGTTTTTCCGAATCCGGGCTTCGGCACGGGCAAGCTCGCGATGGTATTCCGCCGCTTCTTCCGTACTGAATCCCTGCGTGCTGTGTTTGATTGTGATTTTCAATTTTTATTTATTTCCCCTCATTTTAGCAGAAAACCCCTTATTTTTCAAGGATTCTAC
>JBDRMN010000043.1:0-3726 GCA_043812055.1 Patescibacteria group bacterium | reverse complement strand
ATTGCCTTCGTCAGTGAAGACAAAGCCGCGGCGGCGAAGAAGGCCGGAGCGATAGAAGCGGGAGAAGAAAATCTGATCGAAAAGATTGGCAAAGGCTGGCTGGATTTCGATGTCACCGTCGCGACCCCCGACATGATGAAGAAACTTGGCAAGATTGCCAAAACCCTCGGCCAGAAAGGTTTGATGCCAAATCCGAAAGCCGGCACCGTCACACCCGATGTAGAAAAAGCAATCAAGGAAATTCAAAAAGGTAAGGTGGAGTTCCGCAACGACAGCTATGGCATCCTTCACAACACTATTGGCAAGGTCTCCTTCAGCGTAGAGCAGCTAATTGAGAACCTCAAGACGTATTTGAAAGCCATCCAAGAGGTGAAACCCAAAACAGTCAAAGGTAACTACATCATCGGTGTCGCGCTCAGCACGACGATGGGACCGGGGATTAAACTGGATAATAATGAAGCCCTAAAGAATTTATAATGATTAATTATTAATGATTAATGAGAGATAAAAAAGAGAATGTCATTCTCGATAAGAGTTATGCCTTTTCTTTGAGAATCGTAAAGCTTTATAAATTTTTAGTTGAGAAGAAAAAAGAATACGTAATGAGTAAGCAGGTTCTCAAAAGTGGAACTTCTGTTGGTGCAAATGTCGAGGAGGCAGTGGGAGCACAAACAAAAAAAGATTTTTTAACCAAGATTAATATCGCCTACAAGGAGGCTCGCGAAACACATTTTTGGATTCGTTTACTACACGATTCGCAATACATTACCAAAGAATACGCTGTTTCGTCGCTCGCAGATTGCGAAGAAATTGAAAGAATTTTGGGGAAAATTATCGCTACCACCAAAATTAATTTGAAAAACAATTAATCATTCGGCATTAATCATTAACCATTGAAAATCAAGATTTTCCGTATCGACAAAACCCTCCCCCTCCCTGTTTACGAAACGGAAGGCGCAGTCGGTTTTGACTTAATTGCTCGCGAAGACAGCGAAATTCCCGCGGGAGAAATTAGGCTCATCCCTGCGAATGTAATCGTGGAAACCCCACCCGGCTACGCCTTACTGATAACTTCTCGCAGCTCCACCCCACGCAAGAAGGGTTTGACCCAACCCCATGGTCTCGGAGTGATCGATCAGGATTACTGCGGACCCGAGGATGAGATCAAAATCCAAGTTCACAACTTCAAAAACGAAACTGCCTACGTAGAACGCGGCGAAAAAATCGCCCAGGGAGTTTTCGTGAAATGCGAGCGCGCCGAGTTCGAGGAAATCGAAGCAGTCAAAAACAACACGCGCGGAGGGTTTGGTTCGACTGATTTATCGTGAAGAATTTACTTTCCGGTAAAAGATTAGTATGATTGGGCACTCTCTTTTTTATGGAAAAAGTTGCCCCAAGGACGGTGGATACAAAAAAGACTTCTTTGTTTGTTAGAAAGCTCGTAGCTCTTTTATTAGCCTCACAGTCTGCAGCTTCAAAGCTTCTTGAAAAGTCAGGAAGCTTTTTAGCTACTGAAGAAGAAGGAGAAACAAGAGATGTTCTTATCATACAAGAGACAGCTTCCCAAACTAGTCTGGAAAACAGGGCCAAGCACGAAATTCTATTTCTTATTGGCAGGGCGAAATCTGTTAGTGAATTCATGGAGACCCCTGAGGAGCTCATTGGCAAGAGAGTAATTCTCCTGGGTTATCCCCTCCGAGAAGCAACCGGAAATGGAGTAGGTGATTACGAAATTTGCGCCCGGTGCCAAATTAAACGTGCTAAAACAAAAAACGGGAGTGTCAGATTAAGATGCGGAGAAACCTCGGGGCCGAGACGCTGGCTTTGGTCAGATGAAAAAATCGTCTTTCTCGATGAAACAAGTCCGCTGTGGAGGTGTGATTCCAAACTAATTATTGGCAAAAAAATCCCCGAAACAAATCCTTCGGTCAATGCACAATGATCAATGTACAATTTCTGTTCCCTGTTCCCTGACACCTGTTCCCTAGTTTAGCCTCTGGCTAACACCAATCCCCACACTTCCTTCGCTCCGTGTTTTTCAAGTACCTTTGCACACTCAAAAAGCGTTGAACCTGTCGAAGCAATATCATCTACGAGAATCACGGTCTTATTTTTCACCGTTACTTTCGAAATTAATGTAAAAGCATCATCGAGATTTTTTAAGCGTTCTTGCTTCGAAAGTTTCGCCTGCTGCGGGGTGTTTTTCGTGCGGACTAGTAAATGCTCCAGAGGAAGATTCAATTTCTCCGCAACCGCAGTCGCCAGAAGCTCGGCCTGATTGAAGCCTCGCCAACGTTCCCGTTTCCGGTGTAACGGAACCGGAGTGATCACCCGTTCTCCGATGTAAGACTTCTGCTGAATCGAACAAGAGAGAATTTGCGCGAGCCTTCCCGCCAGATTTTCCGAGAATTTATATTTCAAAGTTCGGACTGCCTTGGCCAGCTCTGGGTTCCGCTCGTAACTCGCTGCTACTCGCAGACCAGCCAGCGGTGATTCACAACGCGCGCAAACTTTCCCGCCGAGACTCGGTTGCCAGCACACCGGGCAAAACTGCTCTGCGTTGAGTTGAACCTTACCTAAACACTCCTCGCAAAGCAGCTCCCCCTCCGCGCTACAGCCAATGCAACGAACAGGGAAAACCAAATCAAAGCAAAATTTTTTTAAGCTCGAAAGCATCTCCCGATTTTAGCACTCGCTGAAAGAGAAAGATGAACGGGAGATGAACGAAGCAGGTTGCAGGGAACAGGGAACAGAAAAAATCCTCTTCTGACGCGAGGAAAAGTTCATGTTAAAATCCTCCGGCTTTTTGAAATATGGGGCCATCGTCTAGTGGTTAGGACGCCAGGTTCTCATCCTGGTAACAGGGGTTCGATTCCCCTTGGCCCTGCCAAAATCGGGTTCTTCCCTCGCAAAGCGAGGGGAGGTTCTGATTTTTGGTGGGGCTAGAGGATGAGATTACTGTGCGTAGAGCAAAAAATTTAACCTTAGCTCACGCTTGCCGGGGCGGCCCGTGCAAGAGGTTGATGTATAATGCGCGTCGGCTAGCGGTAAGATTCCCCTTGGCCCTGCCAGGCTTCGTCCCTCGTTTCACTCGGAACTTCGCCTGGCTGCGCCAGTCTCTAAAACTATTATAAAATTCTAAAAATCATGGGTTCGTAGCTCAGTTGGTTAGAGCGCATCCTTGACGTGGATGAGGTCGGAGGTTCGACTCCTCCCGGACCCACCATTTAAAAACTTCCCGGTTTACAGAATTCGATTCCGCCACTCCAAATGCCCGCGCAATTCCGCATCATTAACCGCACCACAATCACCACCTTCGCAGTCGTGGCGGTTTTTCTCGTGGCTTACATTTTGCAAGTTCAGCGCGGCGAGCCTGCGCTCCCGCCGACCTCCGGCGAATCTTTTTTCGTGATGGATGCGGGAGTGCAGCAAGAAATTCTCCGTACTTTCGATTTTATGATTGGCTTCGCGAAGGTAGCGGACGAATTTCCCGAGCGGCTCAAAATTACGGACGCCGGCGACGGGCTCACGGTTGCCGTCCAAGACGGGGCGGGGAATGTGCTCACGCAAATTTTTGAATTCCAACTTCCGGCGGATGCCACGGTCGAGGACATTCTCGCCACACTCAAAAGCAATCTCGCGAACTTCAATCTCGAAATTCTCCCCACCGTTTTCAGCGAAAAGGCCTTCGCTTTCCTCGACGCGGACACGCTCACGACCGTGCTC
>JBDRMN010000042.1:0-12542 GCA_043812055.1 Patescibacteria group bacterium | reverse complement strand
TTTCCGCGAATCCGGCTCGGAACTGCGAACGCGTTACTCGACACCGAAACGGCGGAAGAATTCGTTTTGCAGAAATTCGCCAAAGATGAGGAAAAACAGCTGCCGAAAATTATCACGAAAGCAGTTGCAGCTTTGGAAGAGTTTTTGCAGAATGGCGTGCAGGCCAGCATGGGTAAATTTAGTTCTTGAAAATGTTAGAGACTTACTTAGAAAAACTTCGTAAAAAAGAAAACCTTACTCTCGAAGACGCTAGCGAAGCCATGCGTGCGATCATGAGTGGCGGTGTCGATCATGTGCAGTTGGAAGAATATTTGGTTTTGCTCGCCGAAAAAGGTGAGACCGATGATGAAATTGCGGGTAGTGCGAAGATGATGCGCGAACACGCGATTCGCATCGCCCCGGATCGCGCTCCCCTCCTCGACGTCTGCGGAACCGGCGGTGACCAGAGTAATACTTTCAATATCTCGACGACCGTTGCCTTCGTCGCCGCGGGAGCGGGTGTGGCCGTCGCGAAGCACGGAAATCGTTCCGTGAGCTCGAATTCCGGCAGTGCCTGCGTGCTCACCGCTTTGGGGGTGAAGATCGATCTCGAACCCGTGCAGGTTCAGCAGTCCATCGAAGAAGTTGGCATCGGCTTCCTTTACGCGCCAAACTTCCACCCCGCCATGCGCCACGCGGCCCCCGTTCGGCAGAAACTCAAGCAGCGTACAATTTTCAATGTCCTCGGTCCGCTGACTAATCCCGCCGGAGCGAAGCATCAGTTGGTGGGAGTGTTTAATCAGGAGTTGGTAACCACGCTCGCCCACGTCCTGCGCAAAATGGACCACACGCACGCGATCATAGTGCACGGTTACGGACTCGACGAACTCACGACTACCGGGGATGAAAACACCGCCTTCGAACTGAAAGATGGTGAAGTGAGTTATCTGAAGGTTGATCCAGCCGAGCTCGGTATTCCGCTTGCCCAGCGTGATGAATTGCTCGGTAAAGATGCGGAATACAACGCCATGATCACCCGGGCGATTCTAAACGGCGAGACGGGTGCTCCGAGGAACGTGGTCGTCCTGAATGCCGCCGCCGCTCTCCTGGCTGCCGACAAAGCTAAGGATTTGTCTGAGGGAATCAAAATCGCGGAAGAAAGCATTGATTCCGGCGCGGCGAAGCAGAAGCTGGCAGATATGATCAAATTTAGCGAAAAGGCGTAGGAGTTGCCAGTTACCAGCTTCCAGTTCCCAGAAATTGAAATTCAGGATTAATATCTGGCAACTCATAACTCGCAACTGGAAACTAAAATACAATATTTACATTCCAGCCTCATGAGCAAAGACGATTCCCAAAATACCAAACCAGTCTCAGTCAACAGCACCTGCATCGGCTGCGGCATCTGCGCCAGTATCGCACCGGAAGTTTTCGAGATGAATAGCGAGACGGGACTGAGTGTCGTGAAAGACAAAGAATTTTCCGAAGAGGATCTGGCCAAGGCGCGGGAAGCGCAGGCGGCTTGTCCGGTGGGGGCGATTGAGGTTAGTAGTGAGTAGAGAGTAGTTAGTAGTTAGGGTTTTTAGGTCTTTGGGTTTCTGCCCTTCGAATCCTCACTTTGTTCGTCTCTCAGGATCTCCGTCCGCTGCGGCGGACTACGAGGTTTTTGGGTGTAGGGCTTAATCCTTACTCCTTACTCCTTAATCCTATCTTTCTGGCATAAATTTGTGAATCGGAATAAGATTCTCTCTTGTTTATTTTTTGAATGCCTCTTACTGAGGGACTGAAATCAGTACCTTACCCGGAAAAGCCAAACCTTCTCCCTCATCGAGAAGCAATCGACATTGTTTTTAAACTGTTGGGAACGCTCAGACACAAAGAAAGGTATAAGTTTAAACATGCTTGCGGATCGGCCAGACTTATGCTGCTTTTTAGTAAAGCGCAAAAATTCAAACATTCCCAATGCCTCCAGGCAATTCTCGCGGGTTTTCTGCATGATGTTGGCAAGGTTAAATGTAGGAGTGAAATTTGGGAAAAGCCGAGAGATCGACTGAATGATTCCGACTGGGCTGAAATTAGCCAACACCCGATTTTGGGCGCAAAAATCCTGCATAAAATCGGCCTAAGAGGAGTTGAAAAAATCGTCCATTCCCACCACGAGAAATGGAATGGTGACGGCTATCCAGACGGACTGAATGACGGCAAGATTCCGCTTTTGGCGAGAATGCTCAAAATCGTAGACAGCTACGATGCCATGATCCACCCCCATGGGCACAACAGCGCCAAGACTTCTGAGCAGGCAATTGCCATAATAAAACAGCAAGCTGGAGAAACTTTTGATCCTGAGCTAGTAAAAATATTCGTGAAAATGTTAGAGAGATAGTCTTATTGGTTTGCCAAATCTACCTAAAACTGCTAAAATAGAATGATTTTCAAACAAAAATGTCTAAAAATAAAAACACGAATGCTGCCCGGACTTTGAATCCGGTTTTGAGCGAATTTCGTAAAGAGCTTGGCAAGCTGTATAGGAATCTGAAAAATAATCCGGAGAAACGAGATCTGGAAGTGGAGAAAATCAAAGACACCTTTTTGCGACGTATTACGCTCACGATCCGGTCCGAGGCTGTAACCTTGTTTGACAAAATAATCGGAGAATTTGAAGCGAGGGAGTTGAAAGCGGCTGCTTAGATTTCGAAGATTTGCTTAGCAGAAATGAGGGAGCTCAAACGCAGGTTCAGATTTGTCGAAGATCCTGAGCCCTGTTTTGCGGGACGAAGGGCAATCTGAACCTTGAAGTTTCCGTTCGATTTTGTAAATCGAACCTAAGAGTGGTTCGGGTTACCCTTCGACAAGCTCAGGACAGGCAAACCCGAACCTGCGGGTGGGTTGAGAATAGTTTGAAAGGAATTATCCTTGGATTTAGATTTCATAAGGAGTCAGCCCCAAAAGCGTAGATTCCTAGTTCTGCTATAATCGCGCGGTGGAAGGCGCTGAAATTTTAGCGAGCCCCGCAGAGGGGCCCCTGCGGGGTTTAAATCCTGGCCAACAGGAAGCCGTTCGGACTTTGCGGGGGCCGGTCTTGGTAGTGGCGGGAGCGGGGTCCGGAAAAACCCGGGCGCTGACCCACCGCGTCGCCCACCTCATCGCCAGCGGAATTCCACCGGAAAAAATCCTGGCGGTGACTTTTACGAATAAAGCGGCAGGTGCAATGAAAGAGCGTATCAAAAAACTGTTGACCCCTTTGACCTCCCTTGGCAAGGGGGAGCAAAAAAGCTCCCCGACTGTCGGGACTTTTCACGCCGTCTGCGTCCAGATCCTCCGCAGAGAAATCCACCAGCTCGGCCGTGAGAACCGTTTCGTGATTTACGATGAGGCGGATAGTCGGGCGGTGATGCGGCAGATTTTTGACGAACTGCGGATTGACGATAAGGAATACAACCCGCGGGCGGTGCTCGGAGCGATTTCCTGGGCCAAGGGGCATTTGGTTCCCCCGGAAGGGTTTCGACCAAGTTCCACTTTTCAGGCCAAAGTCGCGGAAATCTATCCACGTTACCAAAAAAAGCTGTGCAAAATAACGGGGTGGATTTCGATGATTTGCTAATGCTGACTGTCCAGCTTTTTCAGAAATTCCCCAACATTCTCGAGAAGTATCAGGAGAAGTGGCATTTCCTCAACGTTGACGAGTACCAGGACACCAATCACGCCCAGGCCGCATTCACGAACCTGCTAGCAGAGAAGTATCAGAACGTTTGTGTAATTGGTGATCCGGATCAGTCGATCTATAGCTGGCGGGGTGCGCAGATCAGCAACATCCTCGATTTCAAAAAGAGGTACCCCGCAACAATTGAAATCAAACTCGAGCAAAATTACCGCAGCACACCGATCATCCTCGCTGCCGCTAATGCCGTAATCTCGCGCAATAAATCGCACCACAAAAAGAAACTCTGGACGGAGAAAAAGGAGGGTGAAAAGATTTATCTGCTGGAGCTCACGGATGAACGCGAGGAGGGTGAATTCATCGCACAGGAGATCGAACGCCGAGTGCGTGAAGGATTGAATAAGTACAAGGACTTCGTAGTTCTCTACCGCACGAATGCGCAGTCCCGCGTGATCGAGGAAATGATGTTGCGGCACGCGCTCCCCCACCGCATCGTCGGCGGGGTGAAGTTCTACGCCCGCAAAGAGGTGAAGGATGTGCTCTCATATCTGCGCCTGATCCAGAATTCACAAGACGATATCAGCCTGTTACGAGTGCTGAACGTTCCCAGTCGTAAAATCGGCCTTAAGACCGTCGAGGTTTTGCAGAATTTTGCGCAGAGTCGGGCGGGGGGTTTATGGGAGGCGCTGCAAGCAGTGGACAGCCTGGAGCTTCCCGACGCCAAAAAACTCGTTCTCAAAGACTTCGTTAAGCTGATCCAGGACCTGCAGAAACTGAATAAATCCGAACGCGCAGCGGGCTTGATTAAACACATACTCGCCAAAACCAAGCTCAAGGATTTTTGGTTGCAGGAAGGTCAAATGGAAGGAGAGACGCGTCACGAAAATGTACTGGAATTAATCT
The DNA here is from genome assembly GCA_043812055.1 of Patescibacteria group bacterium. Taxonomy (GTDB): domain Bacteria; phylum Patescibacteriota; class Gracilibacteria; order JAHISY01; family JAHISY01; genus JBDRMN01. The sequence continues at coordinate 8,002 of JBDRMN010000042.1, read as the reverse complement.
CTGTCGCGGCGAAATACGACGATCTCGAAGCCGGAGTGGCTCTGGCAACCTTCCTCGAGGAAGTGGCTCTGCTCACGGATGCTGACCAACTGAAAGACAGCGAGGATGCGGTAACCCTCATGACCCTGCACTCCGCGAAAGGTTTGGAATTCCCCGTGGTTTTCATCGTCGGGCTCGAGCAGAATATCTTCCCGCATTCGAGGACACTGCTGGAGCCGCGAGAGAAGGAGGAGGAACGCCGACTCTTTTATGTGGGTGTGACCCGCGCGATGGAGGAGCTTTTCCTCCTGCGAGCCAACCAGCGCATGTTTTTCGGCGAAACGCATATGAACGCTCCGAGTGAATTTCTCGACGATATCCCCGCGCACCTACTGGCAGAGGAAAGTAAACGGGAGCTGAAGCGCCGGGGATTTGGCGAGACACCGCTGCCGGATGAGAACGTAGACGCGATGAATCGCGTCTCTACAGAATTCAAAATTGGCGATCACGTACAACATCCCGTTTTCGGCGAGGGCAAGGTCCTGAAAATCACCGGAGGGGTGATCGAAGTTAAATTCTCGACAGGCGTGAAACGCCTGGCTATTTCGATTGCGCCGCTGAGGAAGATATGAAACACAGGTCGGAACGGAGTTGCCTTTGCGATGGTTCGACAGTTGTTCCGCCCCGAAGGGGCCCCTTTGGGGCAAAGCGGAACACTTCGAACCTGAAATGCACTAATACCTTGCGTTAAAGATCCATGTTGAAAATGAGTAAAACATCCACCTGTAAGTGCACCTTGGTTCGAAGTACAACTTCGAACCAGCATATTTATTTCGATTGCTCCGTTGAGGAAGCTAAACTAAACTTCTCTCCACTTGCCCGGGTGGTGAAATTCCTGCCTGCCGGCAGGCAGGGGTAACCCCAGCCTTCGTCCGCCGCGGCGGACTACGGAGGGCAGGCGCGCACTTAACATTCAAAAAATTGCTCGAGTGGCGGAATTTGTAGACGCGCACGCTTCAGGAGCGTGTGGGGGCAACCCCGTGGAGGTTCAATTCCTCTCTCGAGCACCAACTTATGGAGGCCTGTCCCCGCGAAGGCGGGGATTCAAGTCCTCTCTCGCCCACCAACTTATGGAGGCCTGTCCCCGCGAAGGCGGGGATTCAATTCCTCTCTCGAGCACCAACCTTCTTTGTCTTGAACTGTGATTTTTGTGATTATTTGATGGACTATGATTTCCAGGATCATAGTAATCAGTGAAATCAAATGAATCATGGTTCATGACACTTATAAACCCAAACCTACGCTATTTTTTAAATTTCCCAAAAGCAGTAAAATCTAAATCATGCTCCCTGATTTCTTCATCCCGCTCGCCGCGGTCGGTCTCGCCGAACTCGGGGATAAAACTCAGCTGGCTTTGTTTGCGCTGTCTTCTCAAACCCGCAAACATTTTCAGTTGCTACTCGGATCGGCTTTGGCTTTCGTCTTTACGAATGGTATCGCGGTGCTAATCGGTGACTACATCAATCAGGTGATTTCTTTTGATATTATTAAGCATGTTGCCGGAATAATTTTCATTATTTTTGGAATTCTCACCCTGCTGAAAAATAATCAAATGAGCGAACAAACGCCCCTGGTGAGAAATCCTTTCCTGGCCAGCCTGGTCGTAGTTTTCCTCGCTGAAATCGGCGACAAATCACAAATCGCCACAGGTCTCTTCGCCACGAAATACAACGCTCTTTTTGTTTTCGCCGGAGTGATGGTCGCCCTCACCGTAATCTCGGCGCTGGCCATCTGGCTCGGCAAAACCCTCCTCAGCAAAGTCAGACGCCGCTCTGTTTTGATCGGCAGCGCGATTATCTTCATCGTGATTGGGATTGCGTTTCAGCTCTAGGCTCGGAGCTTTTTCAAAAATTCCTCCAGCTCTGCTGGTAACTCACTCTCAAACTCCACCCGCTTGCCTGTCTGCGGATGGGCAAACGCGAGCTTCCAAGCGTGTAGAAATAAGCGCGGTGATTTTGTTTTGGTATTGATCTTTTTCGAGCCGTAAAGCGGATCGCCGATTACCGGATGCTTGATCGACAGGAAGTGCACGCGGATCTGATGCGTTCGACCAGTCAGTAATTTCACTTCCAATAAACTCAGCTCACCAAATTCCTCTCTGACTTTAAATTCGGTAGTAGCCTCTCTGGCATCACCCGCAGTTGAAACTTTGCGTTTGGTTCGGTCTCGCTGATCTCTCCCAATCGGCGCCTCGATCCTCCCCCCTACGCCAACAGCCTTCGCCAAGGCTTCGGCTGTCAAGAGGCTTCGGGGGGCAAGCCCCTCTCTGTCTTTGAACCTTCCCGCCACGAGCGCCAAATAAGTTTTCTCAACCTTTCTGTCCGCAAATTGTTTAGTTAATGATTTTTTCGCCCCCTCAGTCTTCGCAACGACCATGACGCCAGACGTGTCGCGATCCAAACGATGGACGAGACCGGGGCGACCTTCTGCTCCGGGGAGATCTTTGCAGTGGTGGAGTAGCGCGTTCACAAGTGTTCCGCTCACATGCCCCCCGTGATCCGTCGGGTGCACGACCATTCCGCTTGCTTTGTCGAGAACCAAGATTTCCGAATCTTCGTGGATAATTTTTAACGGAATCTTTTCTGGCTTGATTTCCAAATCTTTTAACGCCGGAACGGCCACTTTGATCTGGTCGCCAGCGGAGATTTGGACGCTCGGTTTCTTCACTTCGCCATTAACGCGCAACTTACACTTCGTGAGAAAACTCCGCGAATACTGCGGCAGTTTTTGAACGAGGAATTTGTCTAAACGCTCAGGCTCACTGTTGGCGGGAACGATAAAGTTGAAGTAGGCCACCTTGATAGGATACAGGATTAAGGATTAAGTCCCACACCCAAAGACGCAAAGACCTAAAGACTTAAAGACCCTAGCTACCAATATTAATTATTCACTACTCCTAACACCTAGAATCTAACACCTAGAATCTGTAATGATTCCTTATCGATTCCTCCGTCCCAAAGGCAATCTCGGTTTTGGCACATTTGGGGCAGCGGAAGGTGAATTTCTTTTTGGTTTGCTTGGCATCCACGACTTCTTCACAGTTCTTACAAAAAAAGATTAACTTCGCCTCCGGAATTTCCTCTACATCTTTGGGAAGCGCTTTGATCTCTCTGGTGTCTGAGGCCATTTTGGAATTGTTCTAAGTGATCGAAATGTTATTGCATTAGAACAATTAGAACAACCCCGCACCTTTTTTGGGTAAAAAAGGTGCGGGGGATCGAACAGTTAGAATGACATTCGAGCTTTGCTCAAATGTCTAATTGCATGCGGGAATCCTCCTTCTTGTGCTCTTCCTGCTCCTCACGGGAAAGATTAATATGATGAGGAGAAGCAGGGTGATAGGAGCGGCCGTGGCGGGGCAGCTGGGCGAGTGGTTCAGTGTGCGTACCGCTCCGAGCGCGTTCTTCATTCTTCAGTAAATACCCCCCGATGAAGACCATGCAAGCTCCGATCAGTGCCAAGTGAATTCCCAGACGTAAATCGTAATTGGCTGCGCGGGTGAGTGAGGTGGCGTGCATTACTGTCAGCACCAGGACGAGCAGTGCCGCTTCCCCGCCGAAAAAAATAAGCATGCTTGAGAGTCTCCAACCGGTCTTCAGGAAGCTCATGCCGATCACAGGTAGACCGGTGGCAGCCAAGGCAGCAAACATCAAAGCAAAAGTGATGATTCCGACAATCATGTTCTGATCGCCGAAACCATTGTAACTGTGCTCCGTACCGAGCACTGCCGTACCGATCGTGTGCCAGGGCATCAGTACAGCCAGCATCCCAATCCCGGCGCCCACCAGCACCAGCTGACGCGCCCGGGAGAGACCTTTGATTGCGTGGGAAACGTTCCTCATCGTGAGGAAGATTAACTGTGAGAATACTTTTTGGCAACAGAGGTTCATGGAATATGGATCAGGGGGGTCGTTGTTAAGTGATACGTGATATGTGATACGTGACCCTATTTGCTTTTTGAACCATTTTTTTGCACAATTCTTTCGATAAAAACACCTTTTAATGGTTGCACTCCCTAAACCAGTTTCGTACAAGAAAATCAGGTGGTATGATTTCAAACACCCGGATCGTCAGACCGCGGATTTTCTGGCAAAGAAATTTAAATTTCACCCCCTCGATCTCGAGGATTGTCTGACCGAGATTCAGCGGCCGAAAATCGATGAATACGAAAATTATCTCTTCATCGTTCTCCACTTTCCGATCTATCATTCCGACACCAATAGGGTGACGACCGAAGAGGTCAGTATCTTTATCGGACAAAATTTTGTGATCACCCTTCACAGAGGTACGTTGGCCCCTCTTGAGACCTTGCGGGAGAATTGTAAAAAAGTTACCGCCAGAAAAAAGTACTTCGGCAAAGGCACCGGTTACTTCCTTTATAAAATCACGAGTGAACTCTTCGACTACTGTTTTCCAATCCTCGAAAAACTCAGTCGCACGGGTCTCCAGCTGGAGCAAGCTGTTTTCGACGAAGAAGATCAGCGCGATCTCGTCCGCGACATTATGTTGCTGAAAAAGAACATCATTACTTTTCGCCGCATCCTTTCTCCGGAACGTCCAGTGATCTCCGCTCTCGAGCATAAAAATAAAAAATTCCTGCCCGAAACCCTCGAAGTTTATTTCGACGATGTCGTGGACAAGATTGAACGTCAGTGGGGATTGCTCGATTCTTTGAAAGAGGTGGCCGAAACTCTGCAGGACGCCAACGAAAGTTTGATTTCGCACCGCAGCGGGGAAACGATCAAAGTGTTGACAATTTTTTCCGTGATCATGCTCCCCTTGACGTTCCTCTCCGGAATTTTCGGCATGAATGTGACTCTGCCTTACCAGGAAAAACCCCAGGCCTTCGTCGGCGTTGCCCTAATGATGTTAGGAATTGCCGGAGTCATGTTTATTTATTTTAAGTGGAAGAAGTGGTGGTAGGCAGGGAACAGGTGTCAGGGAACCCTTCGATTCACCCGACGTTCGTCGGGTTCGCTCAGGGCAGGCAGGGAACAGTAATTAGGAGTTAGAGATAAGGAACTTTTGTACCTTGGTACCAGGCTCCTCCATGCTCAAAATGAGCAAGTATCGGTTGCCCTTGTGTAGTCGTCTTGTTTGTGGTTGTCTCGAGAGTTTGAATTTTCTCAAGTAAAAGTCTTAGGTCTTTTCTTGTCAATTTCACAAGCTCGTCCGGACATTCACCCTCCGCAATTTTCTGCAAGCGCGCGAATACTTGAGCTTCTGATTCATCAGGCATTTTTGGTGGAGTTAAAAATTAAGGTGTAATTATAACAACTCTTTAAAAGTTATCAACCGACCTCTGGGGTCGGTGGAACCATACTGCAAAATAGCGCAAAGTTACGCCATTATGTAGTAGATATATTTGTAGCTCTATCTTTACAACACTTGCAAAAGAGATCCCTTGGGAGGTTCAGGAGCCTGAAACCAGGCAAGGAAAAGTTATTTATCATCCTCACCCAAAGCCTTGTCGAGCTCTTCTTTGTTCACTCCCAAAGCGACTGCTCTCTCCCTGAAAGCAGCTTCAAGTCCAGAGCAAGCTTTTTGCTTAAAACAAAAAACCCCTACGTTCTTTTGCAGGGGTTTTTTGCAATCTAAAATTTACTACAGAGTGATTTTACTTTTCCTCTTGGATATGCGCAAGTTTAATTTTTTACATATTTTTAACCATGTTTTTACATATTTTCTACTCTATTTTCTTGCGTTCTTACATATTTTCGTCAAAATACAGACATAAATCCTTAATCCTAAATCATGCTAACCACTCGCCAAAAACGCTTCTACGAATTGCTGCAGGGCTACATCAAGCTGCACGGTGAATCCCCCACCCTCGCCGAGATGAAGTTTTGGATGGAGGAGCATGGCTGGGGCGAAGTGCGCAGTCTGAATTCGATCAAGCAGTACCTCGAAGCCTTAGAGGAGAAAGGGCTGCTGCGTTGCGAGGGCCGTAAGCGCGGGATTACTTTGCTGAATGGTGAAGCGGAGACTGTGAAAGTCCCTCTCGTGGACTCCCGAGTCGCCTGTGGCTCCCCCACTGCCATCCTCGACGACAATGTTACCGATTTCCTCGAAGTGAGTAAGAAATTAATCCCGAACTTCTCGAAGGCTTACGCGTTTCAATGCGCCGGGGATTCAATGGATGAAGCCGGGATTGACGATGGCGACTTCGTCCTCGTCGAGCCGATGCCCACCGAAATCCGCGACGGCGACTTGGTCCTGGCGAACGTGGGCGATTACGGCACGGTGAAGAGGTTTAAAAAGAACAGTGAAGCGATCTCTTTATTGCCTGAGAGTTCGAACCCAGAGCATAAGCCGATTTATATTCATTCGAGTGATGAGGGAATGATTGTGGGAAAGATTTTGAGTATTCTGAAAAACTAGTAGGGAGGAATAATAGAATAAGGGAATAGTGGAATAATGGCACTTACTAAAAAATTTATATGGATAAATTAAAAAGCTTTCACGATTTACGGGTTTGGCAAGAAGCTCATGCTTATGCTTTAAAAATTTACAAAGTCACTAAAGATTTTCCTTCAGAAGAAAAATTTGGACTGGTAAGTCAGCTACGCCGTTCAGCAGTCTCTGTCGCCAGCAATATAGTAGAAGGATTTAAGCGCAGAGGAAGAGACTCTATCCAGTTTTATACCATTTCAGAAGCAAGTTTGGATGAAAATCGTTATCAAGTTTTATTATCTCGAGATCTAAAAAATCTTACCCAAGAAATATTCCTAGATTTAGAAAGACACGCGATTATAATCGCCAAAATGCTTTATAAATTCAAAAAAACTCAAAACTAAGTTTCCATTATTCTATTATTCCATATTCCATTATTCCCTAATTATGCAAACCGAACTCAACTTCAGTCCTCGCCGAATCGAAAGACCCGCAGAATTCATCTCCTTCAAAAGCGCTCAGACGGTCCTAACAATCCTCGCAATCGCCGTGGCCTTCTTCGCCATTCTGGAACTTGCACTTTCTTAAAGATGAACTTTTATTCATGTAGCCATTCGTAAAACAAATCGCTATTAACTAGAATTTTCCTTCTAACCAACAGTATCATGACTATTACAAAAGAACCTGCCCCCAAAGTTGACCCCAACAAAACCAAGGCCCTTGAGGTCGCCCTCGACCAAATTACCAAGAACTTCGGTGAAGGCTCCATCATGCGGCTTGGTGAGGCTAAAAAAATTAACGTCGCTACCATTACTACCGGTTCGATCTCGCTTGATCTAGCGCTGGGTGGCGGTCTACCCCGTGGACGAGTGGTTGAGATCTACGGCCCGGAAAGCAGTGGTAAAACTACGCTCGCCCTGCATATTGTCGGCTCTTTTCAGCAGGAGGGTGGGCAGGCGGCGTTCGTCGATGCCGAGCACGCGCTCGATCCTGTTTACGCGAAAAAGATTGGCGTGGACGTGGACAACCTGCTGATCTCGCAACCCGACACGGGTGAACAGGCTTTGGAAATCGTGGAAACCCTCGTTCGTAGCAATGCAGTCGACGTCATCGTGATTGACTCCGTCGCGGCACTTACTCCCCGCGCGGAGATCGAGGGTGAGATGGGTGGATCGCTGCCGGGTTTGCAGGCACGGCTCATGAGTCAGGCTCTGCGGAAATTAACGGCAGTCACGGCGAAAAGCGGCTGCACTCTAATTTTCCTGAATCAAATCCGTATAAAAATCGGGATTATGTTTGGGAATCCCGAGACCACCAGCGGTGGAAATGCGCTCAAGTTTTACGCTTCGGTGAGATTGGATATCCGGAGAACCGGGAAAATCGATAGCGGCACGGGAGACACGAAACAAACGATTGGTAACGCCACGCGGGTGAAGGTCGTCAAAAACAAAGTCGCCCCACCCTTCCGACAGGCGGAATTTGAGATCCGTTACAACGTTGGAATCGACAAAACATCTGACCTGATCATGACCGGCGTGAAACTCGGCGTAATCGAAAAAGCGGGAGCTTT
>JBDRMN010000041.1:0-36451 GCA_043812055.1 Patescibacteria group bacterium | reverse complement strand
GCCTTCGTGAAGCTGAACGGGAAAATCGAAGCAATTTTAGCTGGCAAAACAATCCTGGCGACTGGTGGTTTCGGCCAGCTTTTTGCCCGGACGACTAATCCGAAAGTTTCCGTCGGTGACGGCATCGCTGCCGCGCACCGTGCCGGGGCTAGATTAAAAGATTTGGAATTCATTCAATTCCATCCGACCGCCTTGGTCGGCAAGCAAACACGTTTAACCTTGCTTTCCGAAAGTTTGCGCGGCGAGGGCGCTGTGCTGAGAAACTCCAAAGGCGAGCGCTTCCTCCCCAGCTACAGCAAGGCGGCGGAGCTCGCTCCGCGAGATTTGGTAGCTCGCGCGATTTTTGAGGAACTCAAGAATGGCAAAGTTTATCTCGACTTCACCCGAGCCAACGAAAAATACCTTCGCGACCGTTTCCCTCTGATCTGGCGAGAGACCACGCGGGCCGGATTTAATCTAGCCCGGGACCTAATCCCCATCTTCCCCGTCGCGCACTACGCCTGCGGAGGAGTGGTTACCAATCTAAAAGGAGAGACTAGTGTAAAGAATTTACTCGCGATAGGCGAAGTCGCTCGCACCGGTGTCCACGGTGCCAACCGTCTCGCCAGCAACTCCCTCGCCGAGGCCGTTGTTTTCGGCCGAGCAGCCGGAGAGACTGCCAAAAAAATCAAGATCCCCGCAACAAAAGTGTGTGTCCCAAAATACTGTTTCGATGTGAAGGAAGATCGGAAAATTATCAAAACTATCCGCACGGAAATGTGGGAGCGGGTGGGCATCGTGCGTACCCGGAAAGGATTGCAGGCAGCACTGAAAGCACTTGAGAAGCTGAAACCCAAAAGCCTCCCGGCTGTTAACGCTTTGACTGTGGCGAAGCTCGTGGCCAAAGCAGCGTTGGCGAGGAAAAAAAGCGTTGGCACGCACTTCGTGTTAGGGAACAGGGAACAGGTTTCAGGGAACAGGGCACGGGAGCATTAAGATTGTCGGGAGTATTGGGAGTGTTGAGAATCCAGCCATAGACGAATAAGTCGAATCTCGCAAAGTAAAGTAAAATCGGTGCGTGCGCCAGTAGCTCAGTGGATTAGAGCACCGGTCTTCGGAACCGGGTGTCGCAGGTTCGAGTCCTGTCTGGCGCACCACACAGGTTCTGCCCGCCGGAGGTGGGCAGGTTTTGTGTGGAGAGGCGGGTGCGGTGAGAGCTTGCTCGTAGAGAAAAAACGATTCGGTTTTGCTCTCGGATGCCGAGGCGGCTCGTGCAGGAACTTAGATCCAAAAAAGAACACGGGCTAGTTTCGATCCTGTCTGGCGCGCCAGTCTTCGCCCTTCGCTTCGCTCGGGCTTCGCCTGGCTTCGCCAGCTCTGGGCCAGTAAAAAAGCCTCACTTGTTGGTGACAAGAAGGCTGTGTGCGGCGCAGCCTGGCGTAACGTAGTGAAGACAGGCGAAGAAGCACTAACTCTTTATGTACTACGTTTACATAATTAGAAGCGACAAAGACATTGATTGTTATTACGTAGGTTATTCCGAGAACGTCAGGGAAAGGCTTGCAGTTCATAATCGAGGGAAAGTTGAGTCTACCCAAAAACACAAACCATGGAAATTGATCACCCGTATTTGCTTCAGCAATAAGAAAAAGGCCAAAGATTTCGAAAAATACTTAAAGTCTCATTCGGGTAGGGCGTTTTTCAAGAAAAGGCTGATTTAATGGGTCTTGTCCCGCCAAGCTTTAAGTCGGTTCGGGTTTTTTATAAAACCCTATTTTTCGCCTTTGACAAGCCCGGCAGATTGCCCAAATTGGCTAAAAATGCTAGAATAATACGATTTAATAAGTCAAAAATGACAAACCGAATCCGAGTTCTGATGCTCACGGCTTTCGCCCTTCTGCTTGGCCTGAATTCCGCTGCGGCTCAGCAAATTCCGACCGGTTATGTGCTGGTTCCGCTCGAAATGCTCTTGGGGCAGACTGCCCCCGATCCAGTTGTTTCGACAGCGGTAATTTCGCCAACGAAATCCTCGCTACGGGCTAGCGATGAAATCGGCTATGTCGGGCAAGGTGCGACGAACGTTACGGCCACTCTCCGCGATGAAAGCGGGCAACCGCTAGCCGGGCACAAGGTCAGTCTCATCAGTAGCAGGGCGACTGACAACGTTCAGGGTGGGGAGGGCAGCACAAATGCGAATGGTGAGGCGGTTTTTTCCGTTGCCGCGGGTGAAGAGGGGGTTAGTTCGTTCACCGCGATTGACCAGACCAGTAGCATGACTGTCGCTGAACGACCCCGGGTTGTTTTCCTGAAATGGGCTGGTGGTATCGGTGGTGATTTATTGCGTTCGGACGTTTTGGCCGAGAGTAACCCCGTGATTGCCCCGGATAAACAAATTGCAGCCACTTTCCCCAGCTCCATAACTGTAAATTCGCCGAGTGACATCACGATCAGTGTCACTGATCTGAGCGGTGTCCCGCTGAAAACTTTTGCCGGGACGATTTCTTTTACCGGCTCGGACGAACTAGCCGTCCTGCCTCGAGATTATACTTTTACGGAACTTGACCGTGGTACGCATACTTTTGCCAACGCGGTAACTTTCACCACTCTCGGCGCCCAAGGCCTTACGGTCAGTTCAAGTGATGCTACGATCAGCCCGGCAGTCTTCTCGGTAACCGTCCAAGGGGCAGATAATGCCGCGGCGGCACCGGTAATCACCAGCCCCGGTGACGGAGCCCTAATCAATGAAGCCGTAACCCTGCTCGGCATCACTGAAGCTAACTCCAATTTGGCTGTTTTTGTCGATGGCCAGTTTTTTATCGAAGGTAGTTCCGACGGCGAGGGGACATTTTTAATTGATCTCAACCTCACCGATGGAAGCTATGAATTAACTTTAGCTCTCTTGAACGCCGATAGCTCTGTCGGGGGACTTTCCGAACCGGTCCAGGTGACAGTCGATACGACCGTTCCGGTACTTGCCGATATTTCGGTCGACCCTGGTAATAAAGTCCAGGTGGGCACAATTGCCAGGATTATCGTTCAAAGCGAAACCGCGCTCGCTAGCGCCGTGCTGAAGATCGGTGAAAGTGTGTCGCCTTTTACAGAGGAAGGAGCTGGCGTCTATGTCGCTGAGTTCGAAGCTGTGTCTCTCGGTACGTATTCTCTAAATGTCGAGCTTGTTGACTCTGCCAGTAATGTCGGCAGCTATCCCGAGGCCACGGTTTTGCTCGTCGAAAACGCCCTGACAATTAAAGACGTTCAGGCCACTCCTCAGGATAGACGAATCGATTTACGCTGGGAACCACCGATCAATCACGCTGAGGTCAACCACTATTCAATCTATTATGGAACTGACGCGGAAAATCTCGACCATGTTTTCAATACTCCCGACAACCGCACAGCCTGGTATGTCGGCGATCTCCAGAATGATACTGTGCACTACTTCAAGGTTGTCTCTTGGGATACTGCCGAGAAGACTAATGGTTACAGCGAGACGATTCCGGCGACTCCGAGCGCGCTACTCACCAGCACGGGCTGCAACAGCAAAATTCTGCTCAGCTGGAAAAGCTCGGAGGACCCCACGATCACGGGCTACCGTCTCGATTATGGAATTGCCAGCGGGAACTATATAGAGAGCCGCGGGCTGCCCGACGGAGCAAGCCGTACTCAGTGGGAAATCCGTGATTTGATCAATGGTGTACCATATTTCATCGCGCTTCGGGGAGTCAACTGGTTTGGTGAAGTTGTCTTCGCGCCGGAAGAGGTCAGCGCGACTCCGGTCGCGAGTGCTTGCCACGCCTCACCAACGGAAACCCCCATCCAGCTCTGGCAGCGCAAAGATGCGGATGGCCAGACCGTCCTCGTCTGGAATCCCGACCCGAATGCCGAGGCCTATCAGGTTTACGCCGGAACCGAAGCAAACTATTTCGATCTGCCGACCGTGACGGTTGGCACTCCTTATTTCCGACCGGAAGGATTGAGCGCAGGTGAAGACTACTTCTTCGCCGTCCGGGCAAGCTACGCGAGCGGCCACGCCGCCGAAAATATTTCGAACATCACCAAAGTCGAGGTCGGCCCAGCGGCCTTGCTGGCTTTGGCGCTGGCCATCGCAACCGGCGGAACGTGGATAATTCGTCGAAAAAGTCGTACAGACGCGATATATCGCGTCTCTACACCCTAGAACCTAAAACGGTAAATCATCAATCTTCACCTCCTCCTCGACCTCTGGGGGTGCTTTTGGCTCTGCCGCCGGTGGAGGAGCTTGTTTCGCGGCAGTCGGTGGGGCGCTCGGGGGAGTCCCGCCCTGCGAAGCTCCACGCGAATCCAGCATGATCATGTTTTCCGCGACGATCTCCGTACGGTAGTTTTTCTTGCCGTCCGGATCTTCCCAGTTGCGAGTCTTTAGCCGGCCATCGAAGTAAACCTTCGCACCCTTCTTGAGATACTGCTGACAAATTTCTGCCAAGCGGCCCCAGGCAACGACACTGTGAAATTCCGCCTCTTCCTGGGTTTCACCAGCCTGGTTTTTCCAGCGACGGTTGGTGGCAACCCCGATCGTAGCGACACTTTGCCCATTGGGGGTTTGGCGAACTTCGGGATCGCGAGTGAGATTTCCGATGATTTGAGCTCTGTTTAGTGAAGCGGCCATTTTGTTGAAGGTTAATAAAGTTAGTAAGGCTTGGAAGGTTTATAAGGTCGAGATCTGTATTCTAGCAAATTTTATTTTTCTTTATGAAGTTTTGTTCATGAGGGACTAGGACTATTAAGTGTTGGTGGTTAGTCGGAAGAATCGGGCAAGGAGATATGATTTACGTTCAGAATAGCTGAAGTTGAATAGAAAACAAATTTCCTTCAGAAAATCAGTCAGGTTCGGGTAGCCCCGGTAGGTGTGTCGAGCCAGAGGTTTAGCGTGTCCCCAAACTCCCTCAATCCCGTTAGTATGGATACCAGAGCACTCCTTGGAAACGAATTCCTTGGAATGGCAGATGGTAAAGTGCTGGCGAGATGAGTATTTCAGCTCTCGGTAGCCTCTCCACTCATCGGTAAAAACAGAAGCATTTTTCTCAAGTAGATTGTCTACAAAGTTTGTCAGCATGGCGGAGTTACGATTCTGCAGAGGAGAGAGTTTGATTTGCCTTGTTTTCCTGCTTTTGGCACCACCGATCCAAATGTGTTTCATGGTAGTTTCATCTGATTCAGCTGGACCAGCAAGAGGTGGACCGGCTAATGCATCTGGCAAAAGTTTCCGTACTGCTCGGCGGTAACGCTGACCTGTTCTCTCGTGTTTGCTAAAGATCCGGCCTAGGTCGGCTCCGCTAGGACAGGTGCGCACACTAATGAGCTGGGCCAGCAATCCCCACTGTCTATCGTTGAGACGGGTACGATGGCGGATCGTCCCAGTACGGTTTGTAAAAGTCTTGCTGCAAGCTGAACAGCGGTAACGACTACGCTTCTGGGTTGTTTGACCCCAGCGGATTATCCCACCGATTACACCACAGTAAGGACAGGTTTTTTGTGCTGGCATATATTTTGAAGAGTTAGGGGCTTAAGTTAGCCCTATTCTCCATTTTTACCAACACTTAATGTGTGTAGTCCCGTTCATGAAGCATGAGCTATTTTGGAGTCTGCCTTCTTTATCCTTAATCCTTTATCCTCTATCCTTTGTCCTGCATTGAAGAAACTCCTCCTCCCAGCCACGTTCTTGGTCGCTGCTTCCCAGCTTCTCTCCCGAGTCCTGGGTATCTACCGTGATCATATTTTCGCGGATATTTTTGGCGCCACGTCGGGAAGCGGAATTTTCCAGCTCGATACCTATTACGCGGCTTTTCGCCTGCCGGACCTGGTTTACTCTCTGCTGATTCTGGGGACTCTCTCGGCTGCTTTCGTCCCGCTCCTGGCCGAGAAAGGAGAGAGCGCGTTGAGCGAGTTCGCCAGCAACGTGCTGAACGTTTTGCTTGTTGGAGTATTGATCCTCTCGGCGGGAATTTTCGTATTCGCCGAGCCGTTGACGAAGCTAATTACGCCCGGCTTCAACCCTGAACAAATCGCCCTCACTGCGCAACTGCTGCGGATTCAGTTACTCGCACCAATTTTCTTTTCCTTCTCTGCGGTTTTCGGCGGGCTGGCTCAACACTTCCACCGTTTCGCCTGGTACTCACTCGCGCCGATTCTCTACAACGCCGGGATAATCTTCGGAGCATTAGCGTTCGGAAAGGAGTTTGGTGTTTTCGGCCTCTCGTGGGGTGTGGCGCTCGGGGCCTTCCTCCACGCCGTGATCCAGTTTCCGGGGATTTTCCAGGGTGGCTTTCGCTGGCAGGCGGCTTTTTCTCTTGGCCAGCTGCGTGAATTTTTCCGCTTGGCCTTACCCCGTGTCATCTCGGTCGTGGCCGGTCAGCTCCAGCTCGTCGCTATAACTATCTTCGCGAGCCTGCTGGGTGGCGGAGCACTCGCGGTCTTCAACTACGCCTGGAATCTCGCCAGCCTCCCGCTCGGTGTGGTCGGTGTTGCTTTTGCAGTGACTTCGTTTGCCGCTTTGTCGAAATTGGCCGACAACCCTGAAAAATTCCGAGTCAAGTTTCACGAGAATTTCCTCGGTATTTTTTTCTGGGTGATTCCGGCCAGCGTTGGCTTATTTCTCCTGCGCACAGAAATCACCCAAGTAATTCTTCAAACAGGGGAGTTCGGGGCGAATGATGTGAGTTTGGTCGCTTCTTCGCTCGCTGTCTTTGCTTTCGCTGTTCCGGCGGTCTCCCTATTGCCGCTGCTAAATAATGTTTTTTTCGCGCGCAAAAACGTTCGCATTCCGCTGCTTGCGGGAGCGATAAGTTTGGGAGTCGTTGTTCTTTCCGCGCTCTTCCTCACCGACGAGTCCGCCGCAGTCACGCTCGCCGCGGCTTACTCTCGCGCAGCGATTATTGCCGCAGGAACACTTCTCTGTTTCCTGCCCAGAGCCTTGCGAAGGGTCCCCTTGGTGATTTTCGGCAAAATTTTATTAGCTTCGGCTGTTTTGGGAGGATTGGTCCTGGGACTACGAGATGTTTGGGTTACGGAAAGCTTTTTTCAATTACTTTGGAAAGTTTTGGTGATTATTGGTTTCGGGGGAATTTTCTATCTCGCCTCAGCTAAATTTCTACGCCTCAAACCAGGGGGTAGGAGTGATTAGTGTTGGTGTTGGAGGTTAGCGTGAAGCGTGGGACGCGGGACAGTTGGTTTTGGGGTCATTAGCACGTAGCAAACGTGCGCTTCTCCGCCGGAGCAAGTGTGGCGGCTTGTCCGCCGTAGCTCGAAGAGCGAAGGCTGGATAGCCCACCTGCTCCGTTAGGCTAAAAATGGACCAGGTGTCCTAACGAAACACCTGCTCCTGCCGAGGGTTCCGCGTTTCATGCTTCACGTCCCAGTAAACTCTGCTAAAATGAGGTTCTAAATTATGCAAGCTCTAATCCTCGCAGCCGGCCAATCGCGGCGCTTTCAGCCTCTCGGCGATAAAAATTTCTTCAAGCTCGGAGGCAAGTTTCTGATTGAGCGGCAAGTTGAGGTATTGAAGCAGGCCGGGGTCAAGAGCCTTGTCTTCGTCTGCAACAAAGAAAACTCCGGCCGCATCAAAAAAACCTTCCCACGAGCCGAGGTTCTCGAGCAAAAAAACCTGGAGGAAGGAATGCGCGGGGCTGTCTTGACGGCTGAAAAGTTGCTCGACAAGCCCACACTGATTATTTCCAGCAATGATGTCGTCGAGGCCCGGGCGGTTAAAAAAGTTCTCAGCAGCAAGGGCGGCGATGGCGCGATCCTGGCCCAAAAAGTCAAAAGTTATTTCCCGGGGGGCTATCTGAAAACCGGTAAGGGCAAAATTTTTAGCATCGTCGAGAAGCCCGTTCCGGGAAAAGAGCCGAGCGACCTGGTTAACATTGTTTGTCACTTTTTCAACGACCCCAGCGTCTTGATCGCTGAGCTAAAGAAGGCTTCCAATGCAAATGATGACGGCTACGAAAAAGCTTTAACTCAAGTATTTAAGAAACAAAGGTTCAGCGCCGTGGAAAACATTGGAACGTGGCAGTCGCTGAAGTACCCCTGGCATGCACTCGATCTGACCCAGAGCTTCCTAAAGGGACTAAAAAGAAAAATTTCCAAGAAGGCCGATGTTGCCAAAACTGCCGTGATCAACGGTGAGGTCGTGATCGAGGATGGTGTGAAGATTTTCGATTACGCCGTCATCCAAGGGCCCGCCTATCTGGGGCGCAATGCCGCAATCGGCACAAATGCTTTTGTCCGTGATTCTTTCGTCGGAGCCAATTCGGTCGTCGGCAGCAGCAGCGAGCTGGCTCGGAGCTATCTCGGCGAAAATGTTTGGCTGCACCGCAATTACGTGGGTGATTCAGTCATCGCTGACAATGTAGGATTGGGGGCCGGGGCAGTTTGCGCGAATCTGCGCCTGGACGAGGAAGAAGTCCGGACAGTCGTCGGGGAAGAGAAGATTGGAACCGGGAGGAGTAAGTTCGGCAGCGCCATTGGGAAGAACTGTCGCATCGGAGTCAGCACGAGCATCATGCCGGGAGTGTTGATTGGCGAAAATTCTTTCGTCGGCAGCGGGATGCTTATGGAAAAGAATTTGAAAAGTGGAGTGTTTTTGAAAGCTGAGACACGATTAAAGGAGGTTGAGAATGCAAAGATTGTAAATGCGCGCGGTAAAATCAAAATTTAGTTTTAATTTTATTTACCACAAGTAGCCGACCACTTGTCGGGCTTTAGGTTTTCCTTTTAAAATTTACCCCCACACTCTACCTACTTATCCACAACTTTCCCAAAAGATATCCACAATTTTCTCAACTTTTCCCCAAAAACCCTTTACCTAACCACTTTTTCTAACCTTTAAGCAACTATCTTTTATCTATTACTAATGAATAATACTATATACCTTTATGATACTACTCTCCGTGATGGCTCTCAGATGGAAGGAGTAAATTTTTCAGTAAACGATAAAATAAAAATTACAAAAAAATTAAATGATTTTGGAATAGACTTTATTGAAGGAGGTTGGCCGGGGAGTAATCCAAAAGATGGGGAGTATTTTGAAAAAATTAAGAAATTAAAATTAAAAAGTAAGGTAGTCGCTTTTTCGTCCACTTGTTTTAAAAACAAGACACCGGCGACCGACTCACTTTTAAAAAAAGTCATAGAAGCACAGACGGAGTATGTGACTATTTTTGGTAAGACTTGGGATCTTCACATTAGGAAGATTTTAAAAATAAGTAATCAAAAAGCTTTAGGTTTGATTTCTCAAACAATTAAATTTTTAATTAGTAAAAGAAAGAAGGTTATTTTTGACGCGGAACATTTTTTTGATGGGTTTAAAAGTAACCCGGAGTTTGCGCTGGATTGCTTAAAGGTAGCGGCACAAGCGGGCGCTGTGAATTTAACCCTGTGTGACACAAACGGAGGAGCCCTCCCGGATGAAGTTAAAAAAATTATTAAAAAAATTAAGAGAGAAGTTAAAACCCCCTTGGGGATCCACGCTCACAACGATTGCGGTGTTGCTGCGGCGAACTCGTTGGTGGCGGTAGAGAATGGGGCGGAATTAATCCAGGGGACAATCAACGGCTTTGGTGAACGGGCGGGGAACGCAAACCTTGGGACAATTATTGCAGACCTTCAGTTGAAGCTGGGGCGACAGCTCGTCCCAGCTCAAAAACTTCAAGGGCTGACCAGCCTTTCCAACTTTGTCTTCGAGGTAGCCAACCTGCGTTCGCACGACAACCAGCCTTTTGTTGGGGCCCATGCCTTCGCCCACAAGGGTGGGGTGCACGTGAGCGCGGTGAGCAAGTTGCCAAGGAGTTACGAACACATCGATCCAAAAACTGTTGGTAATCGTTCCCACGTCACGATTTCTGAACTCTCGGGCAAGTCGAACGTGGTTGCCGTGGCGGAGCGTTTGGGTTTCAGGCTTCGACCCAGCTCACCTCGAACCCGCGAGATCCTCCGGCAGGTAAAAAATCTCGAAAACCAGGGGTTTTATTTCGAAGCAGCGGAAGCCAGCTTCGCCCTGCTTGTGTTGCGTTCGCAGAAGAACTACCGGGCGCCTTATGAGGTTCTGGACTACTTTGTCGTGAATCTGAAGAACGGGGAAGCCAAGGCGACTGTTAAGTTGCGCGTGGGTGATGAGATCCGGGAATACGCAGCAAGCGGGAACGGCCCGGTGAACGCACTCGATATCGCCACTCGGCGAGCGGTGGGTAAATTTTTCCCCCAGATTCGCAATGTCGGGCTGAAGGATTATAAGGTCCGCATTTTAGATTCGGACGCCGCCACAGCTGCCAAGACGCGGGTGCTGATCGAAAGTTCGGACGGGGCGGAAAGCTGGAGCACGGTGGGCTGTTCGGAGAATATCATCGAGGCGAGCTGGCAAGCACTTTCGGATTCGCTGGAGTATGCCATTTGGAAAACAGGAAGGCAATAGTAGCCAAGCACCAAAAAACAAGAAACAAATAAGCTCCAAATTCCAACACTCAACTATACTTTTTGGAGGATCGCACTGAGGATTTTTTTTAACCCAATTGCTTCTGAGGCGAGACAGCTAGCCTCGTCCCTGGCCCCCTTTGGGTTTGTTGTCGCGATCAGGCGCAACCAATAAACCGTCTCCTTAGCCTCTTTGCGTGAAATCCTTATTCGCATTCTGAAGTCATTTTTACCCAGCGCACCGTTTGCTTCGATGTAGTTCGCTCCGACTGAACCACTAGAGCGAACTACTTGCTTAAAGTACTCGATATTGGAAACGGTTCTGGGGAGTTTCTTGCAGAAAGCGACCACATTTTTGGCAAACTCAAAAGTCCGTTCCTCGAGATCAAAAATTTTTCTTCCCTCCATTGAGATTTGATAATTGGAATTTATCTGTTTCTTGGGGCTTGGTTCTTGGTGGTGCTATTTCTCTCCCGGTTCCACGACATTCACCGCTTCGCCCTCTTTGTCTTTTTTCCACTTGAGGATGTTGAGCGTGTCGAGGACCACTTCGGTGGCAGTACGCTTCTGGCCGTCTTTTTCGTACTGGCTGTTGCGCAGGCGGCCTTCGACATAGACACCCATGCCTTTTTTGAGCCACTTTTCGGCGATCTCGGCCAATTTCCCCCAGGCGGTGATCCGGTGGAAGTCGACGTACTGTTTTTTCTCTCCGTCGGTGGTGGTGTCGTAGTTGGTCGCGATAGAGAAGCTCGCGACTTGCTTGCCGGTCTTGGTGCTGCGGATCTCGGGGTCACCGGCCAAGTGCCCGATGAGGATGACGCGGTTGATGCTGCGCATGGTAAAGGGGGTTAAAAGAAAAGACCTCATTCTAAAAAACCTTGCGCGCTTGGCAAGGAAAGTTAATGAACTGTTCATGAACTTTTGAGACGAGTCTTTAAGTCTTTGAGTCTCTAAGTCATTAGGTTCTCGGTGCCTGGTTCCCCCAAAAACCTCTTCCAGAGTTTTAGAAATTAGGAATCGAAAATTCCTGTTCCCTGTTCCCTGGAACCTGGTTAAGCGCCGCAACACTTCTTGTATTTCTTCCCGCTGCCGCATGGGCACGGGTCGTTCCGGCCAGCTTTCGCTCCGCTGTCGTTGTCGGCCAGACGCCCCAGCGGGGCGTCTCTACGGCTGTCGTTGTCGTCAACCCGGATAACTGTCGGATTGTCCGCCTTCGTCGGCACGGGGGCTGGATCTGCGCTGGTGCCGGCCTTCACCTTGACGACGCCCTCACTTCCGAGCTTGGCGATTCCCGGGTCGCTTTTGAGAAACTGCTGGGCGGCGGCTTTGACTTCCTGCTGCTGCTTGGGAGTTAGCTCACGGTCGCCGGTAAGGATATCGCCAATTGCCGCCTCGTTAGTTCGGACGTTACTAGGGATCACAGGACCCGCTAATGGCGGGGGAGTCTCCCGGACCTGGAGTTTAAACAAAGCCACGACAGTGTTGCCGCAGATGTTGCCCAGGAGCTGTTCGAAAGCCAGATAGGCTTCGTTTTTGTACTCGATCAGAGGATCACGCTGGCCGAAACCACGCAGACTCACCTTTTCGCGCAGAGAGCGCATGTCCTCAAGGTGCTCCATCCAGAGCCGGTCAATCGTTGACAGATAAACCTGGCGTTCAGCGTGGCGGAGTGGGGCCGCCTCGGGGAGAGCGGCTTCACGCTTCGCGTAGACCCCTTTCAAATCCTGCTCTACGTATTCACGTAGCTGGGGCTGTTTTTGGAAGGCCCTCAGCTGGTCCTCGGTGATAGAGTTGCCTTCGTTGATTTTGGAAAGATCTTTGATTAGCTCGGCAGGATTCCAGTCCTCACGCTTACGGCCGAGCGTATGAGCGTCGGCGAGTGAGCCAGCCTCTTCGGCAATCAGTTCCTGAATTTCCGTGGCGATGTCCTCATGTTCGAGGACCTTGCGACGTCGGCCGTAGATGATTTCACGTTGCGCGTTCATCACGTCGTCGTATTCCACGAGATGTTTACGAATATCGAAATTGTGCGCCTCCACTTTTTTCTGAGCAGACTCGATGGAGCGGGAAATCATATTATTTTCAATCGGCATATCGTCGGGGACTTTGAGGAACTCCATCATGCGCTGCATTTTTTCCCCGCCAAAGAGACGCATGAGACTGTCCTCCATCGAGACAAAAAACTGACTGGCTCCGCGGTCGCCCTGGCGTCCGGAACGACCGCGTAGCTGGTTGTCGATGCGACGAGACTCGTGGCGCTCCGTTCCCAGGACGAAGAGCCCTCCTAGTTCTTCCACGCCTTCACCCAGCTTGATGTCGGTTCCCCGGCCGGCCATGTTGGTGGCGATCGTGACGGCGCCATTCTCGCCAGCCTTGGCGACGATTTCAGCCTCTTTCTCGTGGTGTTTGGCGTTGAGAACCTTGTGCGGAACCCCATTCCGCAGAAGCTGTCGGCTGAGCTGCTCGGACTTTTCGATCGTGATCGTGCCGACGAGTACAGGCTGGCCCCGCTCGTGCAACTCTTTGATTTTTTCGGCCGCCGCTTGGGATTTTCCCTGCTCGGTCTTGTAGACCGCATCGGGATGGTCGGTCCTCTGGACGGGCTGATGGGTGGGGATGGCGACACAGTCGAGATTGTAAATCTTGGCGAACTCCTCGGCTTCAGTCAGCGCGGTACCCGTCATGCCGGCGAGCTTCTCGAAAAGCCGGAAATAGTTTTGTAATGTGATCGTTGCCAGTGTCCGGCTTTCTCGACGCACCTCAACCTGCTCCTTGGCCTCCAGCGCCTGGTGCAGCCCGTCGGAATAGCGTCGTCCCGGCATCAGCCTCCCGGTGAATTCGTCTACGATCAAAATTTCACCATCTTTCACCACATAATCCTTATCCTTTTCGAAAACCGCCTGGGCTTTGAGCGCGGCCTCGATGTGGTGCACTTCGCTGATGCCTGCCTCGGTGTAAATATTCTTTAATCCCAGCAGCTCCTCCATGCGGGCAATGCCGTCTTCGGTGAGGGTCGCCGTCCTGGCTTTCTCGTCGAGCTCGTAGTGCGCACCTTTCTCGAGTTTAGTAACGAGTTGAGAATAACGAGAATACTTCGAGGTTGATTCTTCGGCCGGTGCAGAAATAATTAACGGCGTGCGGGCCTCGTCGATCAGGATTGAGTCCACTTCGTCGACGATTGCGTAGTACAACCCGCGCTGAACACGTTCTTCTTTTGTCCGCGCCATATTGTCGCGCAGATAGTCGAAACCAAATTCGGTGTTTGTCCCGTAGGTAATGTCACACTGGTAGGCCTGCTTCCGCTCTTCCGGGTCGATGCCATGATCAAGCACGCCAACCGTCATTCCCAGAAACCTGAACACACCGCCCATCCATTCCGCGTCACGCCGGGCGAGATAGTTATTCACCGTTACAAGGTGGCAGCCCTTACCGGCTAGCGCGTTTAGATAAAGCGGCATCGTGCAAACGAGCGTTTTACCTTCACCGGTTTTCATCTCGGCGATCTTGCCCTCGTGCAGGACGATTGCGCCGACCAACTGCACATCGTAGGGGATCATATCCCAGGCAACTTCACTCCCGCGAATCGACCACTTCACCCCCCTGAGGCGGCGACAGGCGTTCTTTACCGCGGCATAGGCTTCGGGTAAGACATCGTCCAAACTCTCGCCACCATGCACTCGTTCACGAAACTCCGTAGTTTTACTTTTCAACTCCTCATCCGAAAGTCGCTGATACTCTTTCTCGAACGCATTAATCTGCGCGACGAATGGCTGAAGGCGTTGGACTTCCTTGGCGTTGGAATCTCCGATGAGCTTGCTGAGTATTTTGCGTAGCACTTAGGAAAGGTTATTACGAAGGTTAATAAAGTTTTGTTGGCAGGAAATAGATCTCGTTGAGTTTAGTAGGGAAGGAGCGAAAATGAAATTATATACACCCCCTTGGCAGAGTTTTTAGTGCAGGTGCGGTTCGGAGTATAACTTTGAACCAGCGTTAAGGAGCGGGTAGGCCAAAATTGAAATCTTCGTTTGTCCAAGAACTTAACCCCTCCTCCCGCAACTCATTTTTTTGTTCACGGTTTGATTTCTGTTCCCCGATCTGATATCTTGTACTTTGTTTTCAAGACAAACACAACATCTTGTATCTTTTTAATTTTTCACCCCCAAATGGCAGCTCATAAGGTTCAAAAAAGGAACGGTGCTATTGTCGATTTCGACCCGGCGAAAATCGAGAAAGCGATTTTTGCAGCGGCGAAAGCGGTCGGTGGTACGGACCACAAAGAAACCAAACGCCTGGCTGGCCTGGTCGTGAAAGAGCTGGGCAAATCTGACCACGTCCCGACCGTGGAGGAAGTCCAGGATTTGGTGGAAAAGATTCTGATCAAAGCAGGCCACCCCACCACGGCCAAAGCCTACATCCTCTATCGCGAGAGGCGGGCGGAACGACGGGCCGATCGTGATGTGGTGATCGAGGTGGAGAAGACGATGAGTGAATATCTCGAGCAGCTGGATTGGCGGGTGAATGCGAACAGCAACCAGGGCTACAGTCTCGGTGGCATGATTCTCAATACTGCCGGGAAGGTTACGGCCAACTATTGGCTGTCCCATATCTACCCGAAGCACGTGGGGGACGCACACAGAAACGGGGATTACCACATCCATGATCTCGACATGTTCTCCGGCTACTGCGCGGGCTGGAGCCTGCGGGCTTTGCTGGAGGAAGGTTTCAACGGGCTGATGGGCAAGACTGAAAGCAGGCCGCCAAAGCACCTAAGTTCAGCAGTTTCCCAAATGGTGAACTTCCTCGGCAGTCTGCAGAATGAGTGGGCGGGGGCGCAGGCCTTTAGCTCTTTCGATACTTATCTCGCACCCTTCGTTAAAAAATATTCGTTGGAAGTAGAAGAATCCCTCGAAAAAACCGGGGCGCAGTTCGAGACACCCGAAGCTCGTCAAAGCTACATTGATCGGCGGACCTACGATTACGTTTACCAAAACGTCCAGTCCTTCGTCTTCAACCTCAATGTGCCCTCACGCTGGGGTACCCAAACGCCTTTTACAAATATAACGCTCGACTGGGATTGCCCGGAGGATTTGAAAGAAAAGAGGTTGCTGCTCGGTGGCGAACCTTTCAAGTTTAAATTCAGCGAACTACAGAAGGAGATGGGCGTCATTAACCGCGCGTTCATCGCGGTAATGACGGCGGGTGATGCGAAGGGGCGCGTTTTTACCTTCCCGATCCCAACCTACAACATCACCACCGACTTCGACTGGGAAGGGCCCAACACCGAGCTGCTCTTCGAAATGACGGCGAAATACGGGATGCCCTACTTCCAAAATTTCATCAATTCCGACCTCAACCCCGGCGATGTCCGCTCAATGTGTTGTCGGCTGCAGCTTGATTTGAACGAATTGAGAAAGCGCGGCAACGGACTCTTCGGCTCAGCCGAAATGACGGGCTCAATCGGAGTGGTCACCCTGAATGCCGCTCGGATCGGCTACACGGCCAAGGGCGATAAGCAAAAGCTGCTGGACCGGGTGGGGCATCTGATGGAGCTGGCCAAAACTTCGCTCGAAATGAAGCGTGAGGAAATTCAAAAGTGGATTGACCGCGGGCTCTTCCCTTTCACCAAGCGCTATCTGGGCACGCTCAAAAACCATTTCAGCACGATTGGCATCAATGGCGTAAATGAATGTGTCCAAAACTTTACGGGTGATGCGCATGATATCGCGGACAAAGAAGGACAGGCACTGGCAATCGAGATTCTGGGCTGCATGCGGGAGAAGCTGACGGAGTTTCAAAACGAGACCGGTAATCTCTACAATCTCGAGGCCACTCCGGCCGAGGGGACGACCTACCGTTTCGCCAAGGAGGATCAGAAGCGCTATCCCGACATTGTCCAATCCGGCACACAGGAGGCTCCGTATTATACGAATAGTTCCCAACTGCCGGTGGAATACACGGATGATGCTTTCGAGGCACTTGCGCACCAGGATGATTTACAAAAAATGTACACTGGAGGAACGGTGCTGCACCTCTACATGGGGGAGCGCATTTCTGATGCGACGGCGTGCAAAAATCTTGTCCGCAAAGTTCTCACGAATTTCCGGCTACCGTACATCACGATCACGCCGACTTTTTCGATCTGCCCCAAGCACGGCTATCTCGCGGGCGAACACGACTACTGTCCGCTCTGTGATGAGGAGATCGGCTATGAGGGGATGGATAAAGATGAGAAAATGAGGATACCGTATGTTTCGGATGTGGCAAAGAAGAAGGTTGCCAGTAGGAATTAGCCAGTGCTATTGGCGACTCGGCGCAAAATTTTTAATTTTAAGTTTTAAATTTTAAAACAACTTTCAATTCATTAATTTTTTAATTTCTAAATCCCTTTTACATGAAAACATCATCTTCTACCAAAGCTACTACTAGTCAGACTAGCGAACTAGAAAACCAGCGAACCAGATGCGAAGTCTGGACACGGGTCATGGGCTACCATCGGCCGGTCCAAAGCTTCAACATCGGCAAAAAATCAGAGCACTACTCACGCAAGCATTTTTCTGAAAACAAAACGGTTGACTCCAAAATTTTGAAACAGCTTGAAGGATAATGCGCTACACTCTCTTCACCACTACCACTTGTCACGTCATTCGCGAATGACGTGGCTTGTCTGAAGCATCTGGCTCTAATGAAGTATTTGCTTTTTACCACGACGACCTGCCCGAACTGCCCGGCACTGAAAGAATTTGTGGCAGAGAACATTTCTTTTGGGGGAGAGGTGCTCGACGACAGCTCTCCGAATTTTGGAGAACGCATTCGTGAGGCTGGTGTGCAAAATGCGCCGACGCTGATTGTTTTTGATGATGAGGGTGCGGAGGTTTTTCGAGGGGGTGAGGTGTCGGAAGTTGCTGATTTCTTGGGGGGGCCGGGTTAGTGGTTAATGGGTTGCCGAGTTTTTGAGTGGGGTGTTTGGAGAGGCAATTCGCGTTGAGGCAATTCATGAATTGCCTGTACGGCCTGCGGAGGGAGTTTCTCTAAAAATAATTTAAAACCAAAAAATGGAAGAATACGCAACTATAGAGTTTCCCCAGTACGGATTTAAAATTACTGCACCGTCGCATCGGGTTCTCGACGAAATCAAAAATCTGCTGGCCGAACTTTTTCAAATTGCCGACGGGGCAAGACAGAAGTTTCCAAAACTGGTCGAATCTGCAAAAGCCGGACTAGGGCAACTGGAAAATTTTGATTTGAAAAAGTTGCCAGAATGGGAGCGAATGCTGAAAGCCGCTTTGCGACGGGCGGTTGAAGATCTTTTGAAGGACCGGGAGGATATCGAGGTTCATTTTTACGAAACTTAGATAAAATGCTTTTATGCAGATAGCTTCTGTCCAGAAATTAACGCTTTTAGATTTTCCCGGACGGACGGCCTGTACGGTTTTCACGCCCGGTTGCGATTTTCGCTGTGGGTATTGCTATAACCTTGAGCTCGTTCTGCCTGAATTAATCGAGAAGAACAAAAAGAGCTTCATTTCTGAAGGTAAGTTTTTTGAATTTCTCAAGAAGCGCAAGGGCTTGCTTGATGGAGTTTGCGTGACAGGCGGGGAGCCGCTCTTGCAGAAAGACCTGCCGGAGTTTTTGCAGAAAGTTCGGGAACTTGATTTCCTCACGAAGCTGGACACGAACGGCAATCAACCCGAAGGGTTGAGCAAGCTGCTCGATAAAAAGTTGCTGGATTATATTGCGCTGGACGTGAAAGCATCATTGGAACGTTACGAAAAACTGGTGGGCAGTGCGCGTGCAGCAGAAAAAGTTCAGACCTCGCGCGACCTGATCATGCAATCAGAGGTTGAGTACGAGTTCCGCACCACGCTGGTTCGTGAGCTCCACGACGCGGAAGAATTCAAAAAGATTCTCGAATTTGTGAAAGGAGCGGAGAAATTCTTCCTCCAAAACTTCCAAGCTAAGCACGGTTGTCTAGATCCTGAGTTCGAGAAATATCACGGGTTCAGCAAAAAAGAGCTGGAGGAAATGTGTAAACAGGCTAGGGAGTTTGTGGGAGAGTGTGGAGTGAGAGGTTAATTTTCAGTGTGCAGTGTGCAGTGTGTGTGGCCCGGTTGGTCATTGGTCAGTAGGGTTTTGGAAGGAAGCGGTTCAGGTTACAAACCTGAACCTGCACGGGGGGTAAGAAGCTAGGGTCACGATCAGCGGCTTTTGAATAAAAAAATACCTCAAGGAAATTTGATAATGGGCTTATTAAAAATTAAACTCGCGCCTTAATCTTTTAACTAACTACAATGCCTCTCGACGATAACGACATTCAGCTTGTGCAAAGTGAGACCCCCAAAGAGCTGGGGACAAGAAAAGGTTTTCAAAATCTGGAGGGTACTCTCATAAGACTCAGACACGCTGACGCTAAAGGATTTACCGCTGCGGTCGAGGCCGTAAGAAATAAAATCATTAATCTCTGGGGCACCGAAGGTGAGGAAGAATTTTCTGATGTGTTACTAGAAGGTGATCGCAATAAAATCAAAACTGCGGTGGAGAAAAAAATGTGGGACGGAACGATTCTTCGAGCAATCATTAAGGCTATAGAAGACAGGATAGAGAAAAAAATTGAGAAAAAACACAGAGAAACAGACTGGAGAAAGAGTTTCAAATTAATGAAAACTACGCTCGAAACGGAAGACCCAGCTGAGGCGGTGGCTAAAGCGTTAAAAACAGAGGAGGGAAAGGCCGCCTTGCAAAGACTTGAGCACCTGTGTGCGGAACGAGGGGTGAGGCTGGACAAAGACTTCATACCTAGTGACGACGTCAAGTTTTGTTTTTCTTGTCAGGATAAAGAAGGGGCATCAATTATTAGTAAAGAGCTAGTTAAGCTTCAGAAAGCCCTTCGGACATTAATGCCGGAAGGCTGGGAAGTGAAAATCGCAGAAAAAGGAAGTGGTCGTATTGATAAGAACACTCACAGTAAAGGAATCGAAATTAGGCGCGAAAAAGCGGAATAGGTTAATTTTTGTTTGGGTTCCTATGACTTTGTTTTTTGATTCTTCTAAAACACACTGCTGCTAGCCCGCGACGCCCTGGCTGGCATACTTGGCGCGGAAGCAGCCCAGTTGGAAAAGACTATAGGGATCCACTACTCCATTATCCAGTGACTTCTTAATTTCAGAATTACTGGAAGCCTGGAAAAGGTCAGTGCAAATTAGGGCGTCACCCTTTTGCTTCTCTCGCGCGTTTGAGGGACCTCCGCTGATTGCCTCCCCGGCCTCTTTGGCAATTGTTTTCCAGTCGTAACCTTTTGCCGTGCTAGCCCACTGTCGAGCTTCCGCCGCAAAGCGTTGCTTGTCTTCGCCGATTGTTTCTGTCACACAAACCGTGTTGTAAAGCTTGTCTTTGCCAAACGCACTTTCCAGGCTTTGAACTCTCCCCCCTTCACTGTGGATGTGAGCCACTTCACCGCCACCCAAATACACCATCATGTGGGTGAAAGGAAAGCTTTTGTCTTTTTGGCCGGCGCGGATCAGGCGCGGGAGAGTGCCATTTTGGGCGTAAACCCAGAGCACATCCCCGACCTCGAGCTTGCTTTTGAAAAATTCAAAGCCACTGGTTTTTTCCATTTCGGCTTGCTCCGTCTCGTCCTGTTCTTTTTCAAAAAGTAAAACCCGTGGCTTTTCATCCGGGCTGAGCGAAATGTAGATTGGAAAGCCGCGTTCGTCCAGATAGAGGTAGTAATTTCCGTTTTCTCCACAAGGGGGGAGAGCTTCGTCGTAATCAAGCGTGTTGAGCACTCCGGCCTGCTGCATCTCCACCCATTTTTCTGGTTTAATTACGTCTTTGATTTTCTGGCCTGGTTTTATCTCTACGCGGGTTGCAGCTTCAACAGTTTTAGTACGGTAACCGGCCTGGTACAGGGAAAGCTCGTGGAGCTGCCCGGAAAGGGAAGTCCCGACCCGGTCTTCCCAGCCCAATTTCTCCTGATTGATCTTGTCGAGCTGAGTGACGACCCGGGCTTTGTCAGGATTCTTCTCGAATTTATTAATAAGCTGTAGGCCAAGCCCCTCAACCTGATTAGCCTTGCCGAAAAACAGCTTAAAAACAAGCTTAATTAGCTTCGAGGGATTAAAATTTTTAGTGAGATCCTGGATTGCCTCACGGAAACTTTCTTCATTAACCTCCTCGGCAACTTTCAATTTTTTAACTTCTGGCGAAGCTGATGCCGGGTCAGGGTCGTTATTGATCCGCCCTAGAAGTCTCTTCACAGTCTCTTTTTGCAGTTCGGCAACTGCTTCCTGGTCTTTCAAGATCAAGTCAGCACGGTGTTCTTTGAAAGCAAGGACGGGAGGAGTGCTTTCACCGAAAGGTGTCGGCGGTTTGATTTCTGTTTTTAGGCTCATGTTATCCTTGTATTTTACCACAAAAGTAGACTTTTAGCAAACAAAAGGCACAGCAAAAACCCTTCCCCCTACGCCAAGGCTACGGAAGACAGGTCCCCCTACGCCAAGGCTTCGGAGGACAAGCAGTCTTGGCGACGGCCTACTCGTCCTACGCTCTCCGCTCCACTTCGTCTTCGCTCCGAGCTTCGGAGGGCAAGCTCTGGCAATCCGTCGCGGCGGACACCACCATCCGCCTACGCCCCTTCAGGGCTCCCATCCTTCGTTCGCTGCGACAAACCACGGAGGACAGGTCGGCGGACAAGTCACGTCGCTCGCGAGCGACAGTGACAAGTCGGCGCGACAAAAACCCTCCCCACAGGGCGAGGCAGATAGTCTCAAATTCAGTGTTCTGGCGCCGACTTACTCTGGCGCACCCAGAGGATGCACTACCATCAGCGCTGGAGGGCTTAACTGCTGTGTTCGGAATGAGAACAGGTGTAACCCCTCCGCTAGAGGCACCAGAGCACCGAATTCAAGATTTTAAAAAGCAATTTCTTGTAGACAAGTTGCTGACCAATAATTCTTGAAAGCATGTTACCTATTCGCAGTGGCAACACGCCATCAAGAAAAAAGTTCAAATAAAGTTCAATTGGCTATTAGTACTGCTTGGCTAAACACGTTACCGTGATTACACCGGCAGCCTATCAACCCTGTGTTCTCCAGGGAGCCTGATAGCGAGTATTAATCTTGGGAGGGGCTTCCCGCTTAGATGCTTTCAGCGGTTATCCTGTCCGAACGTAGCTACTGAGCAATGCCGCTGACGCGACAACTCATACACCAGAGGTTCGTCCACTCCGGTCCTCTCGTACTAGGAGCAGCTTCCCGCAATACTCGAACGACCACGGAAGGTAGAGGCCAAACTGTCTCACGACGTTCTGAACCCAGCTCGCGTGCCACTTTAATTGGCGAACAGCCAAACCCTTGGAACCTTCTCCAGCTCCAGGATGTGACGAGCCGACATCGAGGTGCCAAACCGCTCCGTCGCTATGGGCGCTTGGGAGCGATCAGCCTGTTATCCCCAGGGTAACTTTTATCCGTTGAGTGATACCGCACCCACGTGCTTGCCCCGCACCTTTTAATCCTCAAGCATACTATGTTTAAACCTTTTCTTTAATTCAGACAGTCCTTTGCCGTGGTGCTTTAGCTTTTGTTCGCGATCAAACGCATCAATTTTTGAGCAAAAAGCTTCGTAATAAATAATTTTCCACGGTTGTTTGAATTTAGTTGAAAAAGATTTACCCTTATTATGTTCAGACAGGCGGCGATCAAGATTGTCTGTCACGCCGATATAAAAACTTTTGTCGAGTTTTGACTGAAGAATATAAAGATAATACATAGTCTTATTTTAGAGAACTAAAAGGTGCGGGACGAGGTACCAGATCACTTTCACCTAGTTTCCTACCTGCTCGGCCTGTCAGCCTCACAGTCAAGCTCACTTATGCGAATACACATTCAGCCCGATTTCCATCCGGGCTAAGTGAACCATTGCGCGCCTCCGTTACTCTTTAGGAGGCCACCGCCCCAGTCAAACTACCCATCAAACGCTGTTCCCCGACCAGATAATGGCCGGGGTTAGACAGCTAAATAACAAAGGGTGGTATTTCAAGGGTGACTCCACCCCGGCTGGCGCCGGGGCTTCAAAGTCTCCCACCTATCCTACACATCGTTATTCAGATGCCAACGTCAGACTGTAGTAAAGCTCCATGGGGTCTTTTCGTCTTTCCGTAGTTAGTCGGCATTTTTACCGACATTGCAATTTCACCGGGTCTAGGCTTGAGACAGTCTCCAGGTCGTTACGCCATTCGTGCGGGTCAGAACTTACCTGACAAGGAATTTCGCTACCTTAGGACCGTTATAGTTACGGCCGGCGTTCACCAGCACTTAGCTTCAAGGCTTGCACCCATCCGCGTAATGTTCTGGCACTGGCCAGGCGTCAGCCCCCATACGTTGCCTTGCGGCTTCGCGGAGACCTGTGTTTTTGGTAAACAGTCGACTGGAGTCATTCGCTGCGCCCAACGCCCCACTTTACAGAACGAGTCATTAAGTCTTTGAGTCATTAAGTCCGGAAGCGGAGTTCCGCTTTGCGGAACACTTTGTCCAAACTAATTGACGTAATGACCTGGAGACTAGTTGACTACATTTTGTAAAGCGGGACGTCGGGAGGCCTTATTCCGAAGTTACGGCCGCTGATTTGCCGAGTTCCTTAAGCCTAGTTATCCCGAACACCTTAGAATACTCATCGCACCCACCTTAGTCGGTTTACGGTACGGATACAGTAATTCCTCACCGTTGAGGTTTTTCTTGGTGGCTCGCATCATCGAAGTCATTCTGCCGAAGCAAAACTCCCACTCACGCTTTTGGATTGACAGGCGGATTTGCCTACCTGCCTCCTATTGCGCTTGAACCGGAATCATTAACCGGCTCCGACTAGCTTTCCACGTTACCCCCCGGTTAGTGCCACTTTTGTTTGAATTAAATTCGCCTCGCACCCCGAAGGGATTGAGTTGAAAAAAATTCTTACGCCAGCTTTACTCGGGCGGAATTACTATAGCGCTGGAATATTAACCAGCTGTCCATCGTCTACGCCTTGCGGCCTCGACTTAGGACCGGCTAACCCCCCGTCGAAAATCGTGGCGGGGGAAACCTTGGGTTTTCGGTGTCTCGGATTCTCGCCGAGATTAAAGTTACTCATGCCACCATTCTCACTTCCGAACGCTTCACCCCGACTCACGTCGAGGCTTCGATGCAGAACGGAACGCTCCTCTAACAATCTGGAAGTTGGACGTTGGAAATTAGAAATCAGAAAAGGTGTCCCGCAAAGCGGGATGCTTTTCCAAAATCCAACATCCAAAGTCCAACCTCCAAATTTCGCGTCTTCGGTATATCGCTTGAGCCCCGTTACATTTTCGGCGCAGGATCTCTAGACCAGTGAGCTGTTACGCTTTCTTTAAAGGATTGCTGCTTCTAAGCAAACCTCCTGGTTGTATGAGAAATCTCACATCCTTTGCCACTAAGCGATAATTTTGGGACCTTAGACGGCGATCTGGGCTGTTTCCCTTGCGACTACGGCACTTAGCTGTCGCAGTCTCACTCCCGAGGTAAGCCCGACGGGTATTCGAAGTTTGTCAAGGGTTGGTACGGTTGCCCGCCCTAGCCTAAACAGAGCTCTACCCCCCGCGGGTAATAACTCGAGGCTGCCCCTAAAGGCATTTCGAGGAGAACCAGCTATCTCCGGATTCGATTAGCATTTCACCCCTAACCACAGGTCATCCAAACATCTTGCAACATGTAATGGTTCGGCCCTCCACCCCGTGTTAACGGGGCTTCAGCCTGCCCATGGTTAGCTCATCCGGTTTCGGGTTCAGTGATACAGACTTAGTCGCCCTGTTCGGACTTGCTTTCGCTACGGTTCCGGGTGTAATCCCTTAACCTTGCCTGTACCAACGGACTCGGTGGCTCATTATACAAAAGGCACGCGGTCACCGCCCCACTTCGTGGGGCGAGTCTTTGGGTCTTTGGGTCTCTGCGTCTTTGGGTTTAGAAGCAGAGCTCCGATTTACGGAACCCTCTTCCAAGCCTGATGACTTAAAGACATAAAGACTTAAAAACTCGCCGCCCGCGAAGCGGAGCGGCTTCCACTGCTTGAAAGCGTTTAGTTTCAGATACTATTTCATCCCCCTTCCGGGGTGCTTTTCACCTTTCCCTCACGGTACTAGTTCACTATCGATCGCACCGTCTGTTTAGCCTTGGAGGGTGGTCCCCCCGGATTCAAGCCGGATTTCACGTGTCCGACCCTACTCAGGATACTTCACCGACAAAACTCTCCTACACCTACGCGACTTTTACGCTCTGTGGTGTGACTTTCCAGACACCTTTGGCTAGAAAGTTTTGTCAGGAACGAAGTCCTACAACCCCTCACCCATCTTGAGTTCCACACTCTCACAAATGGAGAATCAGAAACCTTCGGTTTCTAAACTTTTGTAAGTGAAACACAAAATGGGTGAGGTTTGGGCTAATCCCTGTTCGCTCGCCGCTACTAAGGGAATCTCGGTTGATTTATTTTGACTGGCTACTTAGATGTTTCAGTTCACCAGCTATGCTTCATGCAGCTATGTATTCACTACACGATACCCCGATAAATCGGGGTGAGTTTCCTCATTCGGAAATCCGTGGGTCACGGCTCGCTTCCAGCTCGCCACGGCTTATCGCAGGTAACCACGTCCTTCATCGCAACAGTGCGTCAAGGCATCCACTAAACGCTAGTAAGTAACTTTATTCGAACTTTATTGATCAGCAATCTGTCTAAAAGATTGCCAGTTATTTTTAAATTGAAATTGTTTTTCTCCGTGATTTCAAGGAGCAAATAAACAAGTTCTCGTTGGAAAATAAAAAGGAGTGGAATTTCTCCACCCCCTTCAAGCACTCGAAACTCGAAAGTCGATCAACCGGGGGGCGGAGCTAGTAGAAACAAAATTTTCAGAGCCGCGGAAGTTTAGGGAAAGGAAGGTTTAAAGTCAAATCTTTGACCGCCTGCATTTTAGTTAGCGAAGCGGGGTGAAATCAAGCCGCCTATCTTGTTTCGGAGTCGTCAGCAGCCTGCAATTGAGCCTTATTTTTTAGCCACTCGTTACCCTGTTTGTTCTGTTCGGTTTTTAAGTTTTCGGCAGTAAGCTTCTTGGTGTCGAGGGCTACGATCTTGAGTGCAGCTTGGAGCTCCTGTTTTTCGGGGGCAACCTTGAAATTGAAAATCTTATCCAGCTCAACGCGATCTTCGTTTTTGAGTGTGGTCTGTTCCTTTTCGTTTCCACCAGTCATTTCTTCCACTACACCGGTTACTAATCGACCATGCTCTTCCTCGTGCTCTCTCTTCTCGTCTGGATTTTTTTCGGCGACATCTTCCGTATTCTCAGCCTGCTTTCCGAAACGAGCGAAAATGGCACTACCAACTCGCTTTAATACATTCACATGACCCTTCTTGGCAGTCTCCTCGCGCGGATTGGCGATATTACTAGGATCTTTAGTGGCCTCTTTTTCGGCGTCCTTCACCCGATCTAGGAGTCTTTTGCGCAAAGGAGACTCTTCAATATTTTTTTGTAGGTTTTTAAATTTTTCTAGCTCAGCTTTTTTCATTTGATCTCCGGAATTCTTCAAACCTTTTTCTTTGGCTGCTACCTGTGCTCCTTCGGAGACCTGCGCAGACTTAATGTCTTCGGCTGCCTGTAGTCCCAGCCGTCTTGCTTCACTTTCCATTTTGTCGAGATAGTCATTTCGCTCGTGTCGCGGTTTTTTTCGGAACGAATCTAGACTCCATAAAACAATTCCGGCCTTATTAAATTCTTGTCCGTTTTGACTCTGGAATTTTTCGTATTTAATAGCCGACATTTTCATCTCGCCCAAGTTTTGATTTATCCATTTGGTGGCGTATTCGAGAGTTTGTTCCTCCTTCGGACCCTTCCAGCTCTCCGGTTTTTTCAACCAGTCTTTCCACGGATCAGGAACATCTTTGTCGGCGAGCAGTTTGTCGCGCAGCTCTTTGGTGGCTCCTTTATCACCCACGAGCGCCTCTCGGAGAGCCTTGAGGAGCTCTTTTTGTTGCCCGGCATCTAGCTGTTTGAAGCCCTCAATCGAACCAAACTTCTCCCAAGTCATATCAACGGAGCCCTTGGTCTCTGATTTCGCGTGAACTTTCACATCCTGAAAAAGCTCCTTGGCATTACTAAGACTAACGAAACGCCCAAATTCGGAAACATTTGTAGCTCTTTCGGAAAGCTGCTTTTTTTGAAATTCAACACTTTTTTTGAGGGCTTTGACCGCGCTGCTGAGGCTTTCAGCACTTTTGGAATCATCGCGGCCAGCATCGCGATCCGCTTTCACGGCTCCTCCGGCGACGTCAATATCCTTAATTCTTTGGTCTAATAATTTTTTAGTAAAACCAGTAACGCGGTCACCGCCGATCATGGCCTCGGCCTCGGCTCGGGCCTGCGTGCCGCCCTTCTCGATGTCCTTTTTGCTTTTCCCGGCTTTCTCAATATTGGCGATATCTGCAGCCGCCCCTTTTAGATTGCTGTCAGGATCCTGTTCGGCCTGCGAAACTTCAGCATTTTCCGCCTGCTGCTCGGCCGGTGTCGCGAAATGAACTAAACGATTCTCCATAATAAAAATTAGAGGATCAAAGCTTAAATCATCAACCTTCAATCTTCAATCTCGCTCTCTAGAACCTAGCACCTAGAACCTAAATTTAGCCTCTCCAAACAACAAAAGCGAGATAGGCCGCGTAGCCGGACAGCAAGACGGCCGAATCCCAGCGTTCGACCCGATATTTTTTGCCGATGAGAATAGCCAACAAAAAAAGCAGTGTAACTCCCACGAGTATCGCGAGATCCACGATCGCTTCTTTTCCGAAAACTACCGGCCGAATTATTGCCGAAACACCGAGGATCCAAAGAATATTGAAAACATTGCTGCCGATCACGTTGCCAATAGCGAGGTCAACACGTTTTTTCCAGACTGCCACGACACTCGTAACCAGCTCTGGCAGACTCGTTCCGACAGCCACGAGAGTCAGTCCGATCAACTTCTGACTCACCCCAAAAATCTCCGCAATTCGTATGGCCGAATCCACCACAAATTCCCCGCCGAGTGCGAGCGTGAGAAGTCCGCCGCCAGTCAGGATCCCAGCCATACCGAGATCGATCCCCTCCTCTTTGATCTTTGGAATTTCATCATCTGGTTTTTTGTTGCTACGGTGGATCAACCAAAGAAAAAGAACGAAACCGACAACCAAGACTCCACCAGCAAAACGATTCAAAATGAGGGTTGTTTCCGTGCGGGTTGCCAGAAAGTAAACAGCAATCACGCCCAACAAACTGAAGGGGATATCTTTTTTAACCAACCCTTTATTGATTGTGAGCGGGACGATCAGACCGGCTGCGCCGAGCACGAGAGCAATGTTGGCAATATTGCTTCCGATAATGTTGCCCATCACGAGTTCGCCGGAGGCGCGGATACTTGAAACAACACTTACAACCAGTTCCGGCGCACTTGTTCCGAATGCCACTACGGTTAGTCCGATTGTAATCTCCGAAACATGAAAACGTTTCGCAAGCACCACAGCACCTTCGATCAGCCAGCTCGCGCCTTTTACCAGCAAGATGAAGCCAAGCGCGAAAAAGAAATAGGTCAGAAACACGAGGAATATTCTCTGCCAAATGGGAAGAAATGCAAGCTCTGGATTCAGCCCTTCAGATTGTGTTTGGCTAGTTTTAATTTTTCGCTGCGCGTGAATTTTTTCACCTGAGCCTCTCGCTGCATTGCTTCAGAGCGAGTAGTGAATTTTTCATGGTAAACAATTTTCACGGGCCGCCGAGCGTTCGTGTACTTGGCCCCCTTGCCGTCGTTATGGACCGCCTCCCGGTTTTTGATATTCACACAATAACCCGCGTAGAGGGACTTGTCTTTGCAGCGGGCGAGATAGAAGTAGAAGGGCATGTCTGGGCCCTATCTTAATTTAAATTAGGTGTTTGTTGCGGAAGGCGATACCGTAAGATGTTTTTAGATATTTCTCAAACTCGTGCGCCCTTCTTTCGTCTTCGAAAGCAAAATAGGATGTAATTTTCCAGGGCCTGAGCCTATTTGTGTGAGGAGACTGGCCAGCATTGTGGGCTGATAACCTTTTCTGTGGATTTGTCGAAAAACCAACGTAAATCTGCGTTGGTGCCTTGATGCTGTGAAGAATGTAAACGCAAAACACAGCCCAATCTTATTTCTTTCTTCAAAACTGTGAACGGGTAGTTCATGTTTAGTTCATAAAACTGGCTGCCCATCCTTCGCCAAACATCTCCAGAGTTTGACACTTAGAGTAAGGCTGGCCTGCCATCCGTAGTCCGCCGCGGCGGACGAAGGATGGTGGAGATGGCGGGAATTGAACCCGCGTCCAAAGAGTCGCACGTGGACCGTTTACAACCATAACTCGTTTTGAATTCTCGGACCTTGGAATAGAAAGCGAGTCAAAAGCTCCAAAGCCTCAAGCCCTAAGTTTTCGCGTACCCTGCGGGCGACGGGATTGCTAGTCTGTCGGGTGGAACTAGCTTGAAACAGACAGACAAAATTTCAAGTAGCCACGACGAGCCGAAGCTCAAATCGATTTACGCAATTTGCGCGAACGCAAGCTGCGGAGTGCGAAAGAGGGCGGTGAAGCCTTCAGCCGCACGAGCTAAAAAGTTTTTAGCAGTTGTTTTTGCACTGCCGGATCTAACGGGGGACGGTGCGACCCCGTGGTTGCGGTTTCACGCCCGAGAACCTCTCTGTCGAAGCCTGGCATCCCCATGTCAGGGAACCCGCCTTCGCCGAAGCTTCGGCAGGCAGGCAGGTGTCAGGGAACAGGGAACAGTTTGTGGAGGGCGAAAAAGCTGCTCGATCTTTCAAAGAACGTATATTTAGTTTAAAATATTTTCATCTATTATGCAAGCCTCAAGGAGTTTTAGGGTAATCAAACCTTCTAAACCTTAGCAACCTTCCGAAATGTCAGAATACGAACTTTCCGTCGGCGTTTACTCACAGAATGATCTCTCAATCGTGAGTGGTTCTGGCGCGCTTGTGCAGGACTCCGAAGGCAAGGAGTACATTGACTGCGTCGGCGGTCATGGAGTGATGAATGTGGGTCACGCGAATGAAGCGGTTGCTAAAGCTGTCCAGCAGGCTTGGGACGGTTACGCGTTTGCGACGTCCCGACACCCGCATCCGACCCGGGAGGAACTATTCAAGAAGTTGGCCGAGAAAATGCCAAAGGGAATTTCCAAGTTCTTTCTCAGCAACTCGGGGACAGAAGCAGTCGAGGCCGCCCTCAAATTTGCGCGGCTAGCGACCGGCAAGCAAAAAATTCTGGCCGCCAAACGAAGCTTCCACGGTCGGACACTGGGTGCGCTTTCCGTGACGTGGAAACCGGAATTCCGAGAGCCGTTCGAGCCGCTCCTTCCCGGTGTGGACTTCTTCGCGTTCAACAAAGCGGAAACTCTTGAAGAGAAAATTGATGCTGAAACAGCGGCAGTTATCCTGGAGCCAATCCAGGGTGAAGGCGGGATTCATGCCGGAACGAAAGAGTTCTTCGCCGAAATTCGAAAGCTTTGTGATCAGCACGGAGCGCTATTAATAATCGACGAAGTTCAATCGGGCATCTGCCGAACGGGTAAATTTCTCGCCCTCGAGCATTTCGATATCCAGCCCGACATCGTCTGCCTGGCGAAAGCACTTGCCGGCGGTTATCCGATTGGGGTTACAGCGATCCGAAGTGACCTATTTGGTGACAAAAAAGTTCAGGGCCTCCACGCCTCGACTTTCGGTGGGAATATTCCTGCCTGTGCCGCGGCGCTCGCTGTTCTTGATTTTTGCGAGAAAGAGAAGCTGGCAAAGCAGGCGGAGGAGAAAGGCAAGTTCTTGAAAAAAGAGCTGGAAAAACTAATCTCCGCCAAGCCTCTAGTATCAACAGTTAACCCCCCAGATATCTGGGGGGTTAAGGAAGTACGAGGAATCGGCCTAATGATTGCCGTTGAATTAACCGTTCCTGCGAAGCCGATTGTAGACAAGCTTCAGGAGGAGGGAGTGCTCGTACTGCCCACAGGACCGAAGGCATTTCGACTGTTGCCGCCGTTGGTGATTACGGAAGAGCAGATCAAAAAAGTTACCAAGAGCATCACCAACGTTTTAAAATAGAGACCCATGCAAGCTACCGAATTCCTTACCGAAATAGTGAAAATAAATTCCCCCAGTAGCCGGGAGGAAGAACTTACGCAGTTTATTGCCGAGCAAGGCCAGAAGCTGGGTTTTGAAAAAGTAGAGGTAGACCACTTCAATAACGTTGTTCTCGAGATTGGTCCTGGGAAGAAAGAAATAATCTTACTCGGGCATATCGACACAGTACAGCCTTCTCTGCCGGTAAAAGTAGAGAAAGGCGAGCTCTGGGGTCGGGGTAGTGTGGATGCGAAAGGTGCTTTCGCGACTTTTGTATTTGCCGCGCTTCAAGCTTCCAAGAAGTTGAAGAATACGAAAATAATTGTAGCCGGAGTCGTTCAAGAGGAGAAAAGCGGAGTAGGTGCGCGAGTGCTGGCGGAGAAGGTTAATGCGCCGGCTGCGGTAATCGTCGGTGAGCCTTCAGACTGGCAGGGAATCACGCTGGGTTACAAAGGAGTGGCGACAGTAGAATACTTCCAACGAAAACCCGTGGTTCATTCGGCCAACCTGGCCACATCGAACGTGATCGAAGACGCAATTGCGTTCACAGAGAAGATCCGACAATTCGCGGAGAAACTTAATAAAGGTAAAGGCGCCTGGGATGGCTTGCAGCAGCGGGTAGAGAAGTTCGTTTACGATGAAGTCAGTGGGGTGGAGCAGGTGAAGGTCCGGGTGAATTTCCGAACGCCGCTGGACTTTAAGTTTGGTGAGCTCAAAAAGGTAATTGATGCATCGAGCAACGGCGGAGAAGTTAGCTATCTTCAAAACTGGGGGACTGAGGAAGCCTGTCTGGCCTCGAAAAACACTCCGGTCGTGCGAGCATTCCTTTCCTCGATCCGAGAGCAAGGTGGTAAGCCGGTCTTCAAGGTCAAGACCGGGACAGCAGACATGAATACTTTCATGAAAGCCTTCCCGGATGTGCCGATGGTGAGTTACGGGCCGGGGGACAGCAACCTGGATCACACGTCGGAGGAGCGACTGAGTTTAAAAGAATTTGAGAAGGCGATTGAGGTTTTGACGAGTGTTTTGGTGAAGCTGGATGGGAGCTTGTAAGTATCCCTGAAGACCAAACACAAAATTTGATTTTCACTTGAAAATTACCTACGATGGTCAACTATCTTTATTTCTTAAACCCTGAATTATGGCTGAAGTTACACAAGAAGGTTCGGAGCTTTGCGAAGAAGAAGCGAGAATTGCGGAGATTAAAAACACAGAAGCTTACAGGGCTGCTGTTGGTGCTGGCATAGCTGAGTATATTTTAGATTTGGCTATTGGTATTCATGTACTTGCACCGAACTCAAGCTCGACATGGAATATGGATATGCGCAGTGTGATAACAGGGATTACCCACGGAAAACACAGCAAAGCCTTCGCACAACCACTTAATTCTTTAGAACAGGAAAACCCTAAACTTGCAGACGAACTTAAAGGTTACAGCCCACAACAACTTAGGGTACTAGCGAGCTTCCTTACGAGTCTGTTGCCAAAGCCAAAGGAAGAGGAAGAAGAGCCGAAAAAGAAATTTCTTTCGAAAGAATGGATTAAGGATATGAGAAAACGCTGGAGTGAATTCTTTGGCTAGCTTGCCACTGTCGTTCGCGAATAACGTGGCTTGTCCAGAAGGACACTTTTCCCTAAAATCCACCTACTTAAAATCTAACCTTTTTTTCTATGCAGGCCATCCTTTCGTTTGTCTCCTCAAACGCCGTTTTCCTCGCTGCAGGTACAGCTGTTTTCGCTCTTCTCTTCGCGGTGATCAAGTACTTCATAATTATGAGGCGCGACCAGGGTTCGGAAAAAATGCAGGCAATCTCCGTGCAGGTCCAAAAAGGCGCGGCGGCGTTTCTCAACGCGGAATACAGGTGGCTGGCGGTTTTTGTTGTGATCGTAGCGTTGGCATTAGGCTTTTCCGGAACCGAGGGTTTGG
This sequence comes from Patescibacteria group bacterium, assembly GCA_043812055.1. Taxonomy (GTDB): domain Bacteria; phylum Patescibacteriota; class Gracilibacteria; order JAHISY01; family JAHISY01; genus JBDRMN01. The sequence goes on along the minus strand of JBDRMN010000041.1, from coordinate 3,949 downwards.
GAATCCGGACCGCGATTGCTTTCGTTACCGGCGCCGTGGCTTCGGCGCTTGCCGGTTACTTCGGCATGCACACGGCGACCCGAGCAGCCGTGCGGACGACCCAGGCGGCGACGCAGAGTCTGGCAAGCGCACTCGGAGTAGCCTTTTCTTCCGGTACGGTGATGGGGATGAGTGTGGTCGGCTTGGCCCTACTGGGACTCACGACTTTCTTTTATTTCTACACAGACGGGGGAGCGACGATCAATCCGACGACTCTCGGTGAGATCCTCGGTTTCAGTTTCGGTGCTTCTTCGATCGCGCTCTTCGCTCGTGTCGGTGGCGGAATTTTTACGAAGGCGGCGGACGTCGGTGCTGATCTGGTCGGCAAAGTTGAAGCCGGTATTCCCGAAGACGATCCGCGCAACCCAGCCACGATTGCCGACAACGTGGGTGATAACGTGGGGGACGTGGCGGGTATGGGTGCGGATCTTTTTGAATCCTATGTCGGCTCAATTGTGGCCGCGATGACGCTCGGGGCTTTCATGTTTGGTACTCGGGAAAACATGGCCTCAATGGTGATTCTCCCGCTGGCGGTTGCCGGTTTCGGCATTCTCGCTTCGGTTGTCGGCACTTTCTTCGTGAAGACGAAGAACGAGGAAAAAATTCACGCCGCTCTCAACCGCGGACTCATCATTGCTTCGATTCTCACGATTGCCGCCGTTTACTGGCTGACGAATTCCGTCTTCACCCTCCCCGAGGGGGTGCTCGGTATGAACCTCTTTTACGCGGCGATTTCCGGCATCTTGATCGGGGTTATCATCGGGCAGGTCACGGAGTACTACACTTCCACCCACACCCGCCCGGCCCAAAACATCGCCCGTCAATCCGAGACGGGTGCGGCGACCAACATCATCCACGGGCTGGCGACCGGCATGGAATCCGTCGCGACTCCCGTGCTCTTCATCTGTCTCGCCATCTTCGTCGCGAATTACTTCGCGGGAGTTTACGGTGTGGCTTTGGCTGCTGTCGGCATGCTTAGCACGCTCGGCATTTCGCTCGGCATCGACGCCTACGGTCCTGTCGCGGATAATGCCGGCGGTCTCGCTGAGATGGCCGAGCTCCCGAAAGAAGTTCGTGAACGCACTGACGCGCTCGACGCCGTCGGCAACACCACAGCCGCGATCGGCAAAGGCTTCGCGATCGGTTCGGCCGCGCTCACCGCGCTCGCCCTTTTCTCCGCCTTTTCACAGGGAGCCGGTCTCGACGGCACTCCGCTCATTCTCGACATCAACACACCGACGGTTATCATCGGTCTCTTGATCGGTGGCATTCTGCCCTTCGTCTTCTCCTCACTTACGATGCGGGCGGTGGGGAATGCGGCTTTCTCAATGGTTCAAGAGGTTCGACGCCAGTTCAAGGAAATCCCTGGAATCATGGAGGGTACGACTCCACCGGATGCAGCGCGTTGCGTGAAGATTTCCACTGATGGCTCACTCAAGCAAATGATCCTCCCGGGGCTCGTCGCCATCCTTAGCCCGATCCTCATCGGTTCCTGGGACGTGCAGGCTCTGGGTGGCATGCTCGCCGGGGCCCTGGTTGTAGGGGTGATGCTCGCGATCTTCATGGCGAATGCCGGTGGCGCTTGGGACAATGCGAAGAAATACATCGAGGGTGGTAAATTCGGCGGCAAAGGTTCGCCAGCCCATCACGCGGCGATAGTGGGTGACACCGTCGGCGATCCGTTCAAAGACACTGCCGGGCCGTCGTTAAACATTCTGATTAAGCTGATGACGGTGGTGTCGCTGGTGTTTTTGCCGTGGTTTTTATCGTGAAGCGTGAAGCCTGAAACGTGAAACCAAAGGGGCTGACTTGAGAGAGTTGGCCTCTTTTTTGTTTTGGCTGCACTGAAGGGGAAGTACGGACTGAGATAAATTAAGGATTTGAAATTGTGATGATAACATCTGCTGCTTTGTTTTCATTTTTTGCTATTTCGTTAACATACATAAGGGAGGCGTCCAGACGTATTCGTGCGTCCCAATTTTGTTGGGACAAGTCCCAACTAGTGTCGGGTTGAGGAGCTAGCAATCCAGCCTCAAAGTCATTTCTATATTCCTCGAATGTTTTTATAGACAGAGTCCTTTCTCTTTCCGCGAAGAATAGTTTTAGTTGCCACAATATTTCATAGTTTGGGTTGTCTGTATAAATGATATCTTCCTCAAGGGTTCCAAAATTACCCCCCTTCGATCGCTCCTGGATCAAGTCGTTGCTTTTTAGGAACCCAGTAACCTCTTGGACAATTAAGTCAGACTGTATTTTCTTGTCGATGCTGCTGAGCACAACCGTCTTTGCGCTAGCAAGTTCACCGTTAATCTCAAAATCAATCTCTTTCTCGTTTTGAGATAAGCACCCAGCATTATCTTTGCAGGTGGCGTCGATTATGCCGAATGATATTATTTTATTTTGATTTTCTATCCCAAAAGCTAAAGCCAACGCAATTTTTACCTCTACGGAGTCTTCAGAATTCATTGGTGGTAGCGGATATTTAACCTCTCCGTTTAAATCAGTTTCAATAAATTCAGCGCTGTCTTCTGCAAGACTAAAATATGCACCCCTGAGAATATTTGGGTGTTTTACAGAAAGAAAATACTTTTTTTCAGAGCTTGGGAGATTCCATGCGAACTGCCCCCTGTTGGTAGTGGTTACAGGTATCCAATTTAGCTCACCCAGCTTTATTTTATTATTGGTTGATTGGGGTTCGATTTTATACCATCCGGTCATTCTCGTTTCGATTGCGTGGTTTGCGTCAGCATTAGCATAACCTTGTAGTGGTGGTAGTACCCATACGGCAAGAACAACATTCAACAGTCCTGATAAAACCACATATCCTACGCCCTGCTTTGGTTTTCCGAGCCAAAAATTCCAATCGATACGTTTTTTATTCGATGTTTTTGCCACTCGATGTTTTAAAGTGGATACCATTTTAACCTGTCATTGCATAGATTGTCAAATTTTTGATCTAATCACACTTTGACCTTTCCCCCAAAGCATGCCACAATATAGTCCTCTTCTTCCCAATAAGTTGAGGTCGCGGGGTATTTCGCACTTTTGTACTAAAATTAGAGAGTTCAAACCTTATAAACCTTAGTAACCTTACAGTCCTTCTCCCGATGCCTTCCAGACTCAAGATCGCGCTACAAAAGAAAGGCCGCCTGGCGGAAGAGAGTTTTGAGCTGCTCAGGAAGATCGGCCTGAACTTCGTAGCCAATGGTCAGTATCTCGTGCTTAAGTGTACAGATTTTCCGGCTGATATCATTCTCCTGCGCGATGATGATATCCCGGCCTTTGTTTCTCGCGGAAGCGCTGATATCGGAATTGTCGGGCAAAACATTGTCCGAGAGAGCGGTAAGCGCGTTCGTGAGATCACACCACTCGGTTTCGGTCGATGCAGGTTGGCGATAGCCGTTCCCAAAAAGTCCAAATACAAAACAGCTCGCTCGCTCAGGCGCGCCGTAATTGCTACAGAATACCCCAACTCCACCAAGAAGTTTTTTCGCAAACTTGGTATTTCGATCAAGCTGGCGGAACTCTCGGGTTCGGCTGAGATCGCGCCGGAAATGGGCATAGCGGATGCGATTGCGGACATTGTAGACACGGGCACGACTCTCGAGGCCCACGGGTTGGTTCCGCTGGATCCGCCAATTTTTAGCAGCGAAGCAGCCCTGATCGCCGATCCGAAGCTGAGTTCGGCGAAGGTCAAGTTGCTGGAGGATCTGATTGCACGGATTGAAGCTGTTCAGGCCGCTGGCAACAAAAAATACGTAATGCTAAATGCCAAAGAGAAGGATCTGAAAAAAATTGAAAAGATCATGCCCGCGCTTGAGGCACCGACGATTCTGCCGCTGGCAAAAAAAGGTGAGTTCGCGTTGCAGTCGGTAGCCAGTGAAAAGGAATTTTGGGAGGCGCTGCCGAA
>JBDRMN010000040.1:0-11679 GCA_043812055.1 Patescibacteria group bacterium | reverse complement strand
TTGCCTTTCGTTACAACCATGAACACAACTCCAATTTATTCTATTCGGTGCTCGTCAAGTTATTTTCTCCAATGTATTGTTTAATTTAACCGGTTACTGGTTGCTAGTAGCTGGCTACTCCGAAAGGGGCCACCTAGTGGCGAAGGCGGACTTGTCCGCCGAAGCTCGAAACGAAGTGGAGAGCACAGGTGGGCTAAAGAAAATTAATACCCACAAAGACCACGACCACACTACCAACTGCGAAGAGCAGTGAAGTCCGCCAGGCACTCCAGGAAGTCCACTTATCACGGATAAATATCAGTACCCGGAAGAAAATAAAGACAAAGGCCAGGAAGGGAATCAGTAAGTTTCCCGGCAGGGTTTTTGCGGCCAGCTCCGTCAGCACGCCCATCTCGAAACGCAGAGCCAAAAATCCAACCGCCAGATAAGATAGAAAAATAGCCGCCAGCACATCACTGACGTTTTCCGCGACTATCCAAAACCGCTGCAAGATGGCTTTGCGGTGCATCGGACTGAAAAAACCTTCTTGGCTAGATGTTGTCGTCACCCTGACCAGTTTGGGAGGGGAAAATAAATTCCAGATCTCTCTCAAAGCATCTTTCCGTGTCTTGCCTTCAGAGGGAACGACTACTTCGGTCAGGTGAAAGTAAAATTTTCCCATCTTTTTGCGAAAACCAGGAAAAAATGTTGAAAGTTCTTTGCGAAAATTCTGAATTTGGGTGCCCATACCTTTTCCTTCGGGTTCTTCATCAGGATCGGCCTCCTGCTGCCCTGCTTTACTCGTCAAATCCTCTTTTGACTTCAGCTCTGAGCCAATCTTACCGGGCTTGATCTGCGGATGATCTTTCGACTGTTCTTCTTCCGGCTTCGCAAAATCCGCTTCGGTTTTTTTAGTGAGATCACTATCACTTTTACCAGAAAACTTTTCAGAATTTCCCTCTTCGGTCGCGTCTTTGTGTTCTCCCTCAGCAAGACGAACGAGTGATTTCAAGCCCCCCGCGATTGTACGCATTTCAGCCTCTTTTTTATCTTTCTGGGTTTCGGCTTTCTTCGCCAAAATCTCCCTTACACTCGTTTCCCGAGCTTTAGCTTTTTCTTCTTCGGAAGCGGTAGCCTGGCAGATATATTTCGGGTCGAGGCCAAGCTCTGTCGCCAGTCGATCATAAGCCTGTTCGGCGCTTCCCGCATCAATCTCACCCTCAATTTTCTTTCCGGTTTTATCCACCGACGCAAATTCAAAAGCATCGGCAGCACTCCAGTCTGGCAAAAGCTCTGGGCTAAGCGTCAAAATGGCTAAGCCTATTTTGTTGAGCTCATTCCGCGCCTCTTTTTCCGAGGCAGCTTCAACCCTGCCGACCATTTTGCGTTTTGCGGAGTTCGAGACTGCGACATAGTAAAACGCTGTCATTTGGTTTTAGTTTTTGCTTCGCCTCATTATAACATATTACAGTTTTATTTTCAAGTCAGTAAGCCCCTTACGGAAGCTTTCCAAAGCCGCTCGGAACTCTAATTCTGAAGGCTGATAATCGAGCTCATGGGCAAATCTGTTCCGCATCTTGTGAGCTACCCACACCCTATTTAGATCGGAAAAAAGACTGCCAGCCTGCTTCAGTTTCTCCCCCAGCGAACCCGTGAAACCGTATTTTTCAAGCACAAAATCCAGCAGCTTATCTGCTTCGATAATGTCATTTTTGGGATTCTGACCTCTCCCGATCATCCGCCATTGATTGCGAACAAATGCTTCCTCGTCCGCACTTAACCCTTTTTTCCTACGAGCAATCAGCAACAGAACGAAGGTGCCCAGGCCCAGGACGAGGCCGAAGATTACGATTAGGAGAATTGTAGAATCCATGATTGCAAATTTTCAATTTTCAATTTCTAATTTTTAAACAATTTCTAATTAATTAATTTCTCAATTTCTAAACTCTCAAGCCGGTCAATCTGAAATAGTATTTGATTTGGAAATTTAAAATTGAGGGATTGGAAATCGTTTAGAAATTGAAAATTAGAAATTATTCGCCCCGTAGCTGCCGCATATGATTAACCCTCTTCTGTACCAGCGCCGGCGTTCCGATATCTCGCCGATGGAAAAGCGCACCCTCCGCTTTATTAATTCCTTCCTCCGCAATCCGTTCAGCTGCCTCCAGAGTTTCCGCGATCCCGACGAAGGCGAGTGCGCGGGAAGTACCGGTCAGAATCCGACCTTCATGATCGGTGTCCACGGCAGCGTAATAAACTTTGCAATTTTCGGGAACCCCCAGCAGTTTAATTTCTGAACCCGCTTGCGGATCATTGGGGTAACCCTCCGGAACCGCGTATTTACAAACTGTTGCCAGTTTCTCAAATTCCAGCGGGGTCTGGCTCAACTTCCCATGGACAACGGCTTGGCAAACCTCGACAAAATCCGTTTTTAGAATTGGCAATACGTTCATCGCTTCCGGATCTCCGAAACGGGCATTGTATTCGATCAAACGCACCCCTTTCGCAGTAGCGATGAAGCCACCGTACATCACACCTTTGAAAACTTCACCAGTTTCATTGTTCACCGCTGTGAGAACTTGTTGGGTGATATTTTTGGCTTCCTCAAGATCGGAAGGTTCGAGGAATGGTAGCGAGTGGTCTGCAGCCCCGTAACTTCCCATCCCGCCGGTGTTCGGACCTTTGTCATTCTCGAAAGCTCGTTTGTGATCTTGGGAAACTGGCAACGCCGCCAACGTTTTTCCATCAGTCAGAAACATTGCTGAAAACTCTTCGCCGATTAACTTTTCCTCGATCACGACCCTGCCATCCTCTGTTAAACATTTACGGGCATAGTGTGAGCCATCCTCAATCCCTTGCAAATGATCTCCCACCACCTTCACACCCTTACCACCCGTCAACCCATCCGCTTTTACTACAAATTCTCCATCCAGGTGCTCCATGAAGCCCTTCACTTCTTTCATTAAATCATCTTCACTCACATCCCCATCCCACTTTTTGAAAACGACGAACTCTGGATTACCCGGAATATCATACTTTTGCAATAAGCCCCGCGTGAATGATTTTGAACTTTCGAGTCGCGCAGAACTCTGGCGTGGCGCGACACAGCCCACTCCCAGCTCCTCGAGCAAATCCGCTGCCCCCGCCGCAATCGGCGCTTCGGGTCCGATGACTGCCAATTCCGGTTTCTCTCTTTTCGCAAGCTTTTTCAGCGCGTCTAAATCATCAAGCTTATCGACTTTCTCGTAAACCGCTGCTAATTCCTTCAAACCCGGATTAAGTTTGTCCGCAAAAACAACCAGCTCCGGCTGCTGCGGCGAACGCGCAAACGTTTCACCGAGCGCGTGCTCACGAGCGCCGTTGCCGATGAGGAGGACTTTCATGGTTATCAGGTTATAGGTTCCAGGGAACAGGGAACAGTGTGGAGGGACTTTAGTAAATTAATAAGAAGGTCTTTTAAAAAAATTAAGGACTTGGACACCTAAAGACTTAAAGCAATGTAAGCTGCTCTTTCTCCTCTCGCTTCGCCGAATCCGCGCGGGCTTTCTCAAGCTCTGCTAAATATTTGGCGGTAATTTCTTTGGTTGGGTACTTGCCGTCGAAACAAGCCGTGCAGAATTTCGATACCTTGCTCTCGCCAAATTGACACGCTTTGATGAGACTCGGTAGCGGCAGATAAAAGAGAGCATCGGCTTTGAGCTTCTTACGAATACCTTCGATCGAGAGTTTATTGGCGACAAACTCCTTTTTGCTCGGCATGTCGACGCCATAAACACAGGGTGAACGCAGCGGCGGCGAGCAGGAAGCGAAGTAAACTTTTTGGGCGCCCGCACCCCGAACCATTTCGACAATCTGACGAGAAGTATTGCCCCGCACAATTGAGTCATCCACGAGCAAAACTTTCTTACCACGTAATTCGAGTGTCAGTGGAATGAGTTTGTAGCGGACGGATTTCTGGCGCTTCGCTTGGGTGGGCATGATGAAGGTCCGACCGATGTAACGGTTCTTGATCAAGCCCTCGCGGTAACGTACTCCGAGCTCGGAAGCAACTGTAAGGGCGGAGCTCCGCGAGGTGTCCGGGACTGGCACCACCACATCGATTTTAAGTTTGGCCTTTTTAACCTCTTCTGCGAGATACTGCCCTGAGCGCAAACGGGCCTTGTAAACCGAAATGTCATCAAGCGTACTATCCGGTCGGGCAAGGTAAACGTATTCGAAGATGCACGGACTCCAACGGGGCGGAATGAGTTGTTGCCGGGAAAGCTTACCGGAGTCTGCGAAGAAGACCGCTTCTCCGGGCTGCACATCACTGACAAATTTGTAGCCCAGGACGGAGAGCGCAGTGTCCTCACTGGCTACCGCATAGGCAGGGTGCTGGCGACCCTTGCGTTTACCCAGCGCCAGTGGTCGAATCCCGCCGGGATCACGCAGAGCGAGTAAACCGTGACCGCCAACCAGAACCACCGCCGCATAACTTCCCTGCACTCGCTGCATCGTGCGCTTAGCCGCGGCAAAGACTTTCTTTACCGTTAAACCCCGAGATATCTCGGGTTTTAATTGGCGACGCAGTTCGCGGGAAAAGATGTTCAATAAAATCTCCGAGTCGCTCGTCGTATTGAGATGGCGACCCTCTTTCGAGAGTTCTTTGCGCAGCCTTTCTGTGTTAGTGAGATTGCCGTTGTGGACGATCCCCAGTCCAAAAGGTGAATTCACAAAGAAGGGTTGAGCCTCTTCCAAAGAATAAGTTCCCGCGGTGGGATAGCGCACATGGCCAATGCCAACTTTCCCCATCAAATCCGGAATGTCTTTGGACTTAATCACGTCCCGCACCAGGCCGCTGCCCCGCTTGGTGTGAAACTGATTACCGTCGAAAAGCATCACCCCAGCCGCATCCTGACCGCGGTGCTGGAGGGTGGCCAGCCCGTCGTAGAGTTCCCCCACTGCTTCACCTTCTGTCGAGATGCCGAGAACGCCACACATTGGTAATGAATTTTAAATTTTCAATTTCTAATTTTTAAACGATTTTTAATTAACTAATTTCTCAATTTTTAAACCTCAAACTGGTCAGCTTGAAACAGTCTTTGCTTTGAAAATTTAAAATTGAAACATTGGAAATCGTTTAAAAATTGAAAATTAGAAATTAGAAATTTTTACCAGCCGCCTTAAGCGTGTTCTCTATGAGTGTCGCTACCGTCATTGGCCCCACCCCGCCCGGAACCGGGGTAATCGCCTGAACTTTCCGCTTAACATTCTCGAAGTCAACGTCACCGACCAACCCTCCGCCGACTTTCGCACAGCCGCAGTCGACCACAACTGCGCCACGCTTTACCATGGAAGCCTTGATCAATTTCGGAACGCCGGTGGCCGAAATCAGAATGTCGGCTCGCTGCGTGTGCGCCTTCAGGTTTTTGGTGAATTCGTGACAAACGGTCACCGTAGCGTTAGCGTTGAACAGTAAAACTGCCAGGGGTTTACCAATAATGTTCGAATGACCGACAATCACAACTTCTTGGCCTTTTAAAGGGATTTTGTATGCATCCAACAAACGCAGAATTCCAGCTGGCGTCGCCGGTATTAGCGCTGGTAATTTTAGAAATCCTTTCCCGAAATTCAGCGGATGGAATCCGTCCACATCCTTGGCCGGTGTAACCGCCATCAGCACCTTCTGAATGTTGATCTGCCTAGGTAACGGCAACTGAACGATAAGGCCGTGAATTTTTTTATCCGCATTAAGTTTTTTAATTTCGTTCAGCAAGCGTTTTTCGGAAGTCTTGGCTGCTAACTTGATTTCCCGAAAGAACATTCCGACATGTTTGGCAGCCAGTTTCTTTTGCCTGACGTAAGCAATACTTGCCGGATGCCGACCTATCAAAACAACCGCCAGACCAATTCTGCACTTGCTTGCAGCCACTCTTCGTTGTATCGAGCGAAGAATTTTCTCAGAGAGCCGCTTACCGTCGAGAAGTTGCATCGGAGGAGAGAAAACAAAAGCCTCGCCGTAGCAAAGCGGGGGTTATTTTAGAGAAGCCCGGCCACGAATTCAAATAAGGGAATCGGGCTTACTCCTCGGAAAAGAAAACACCGGAATAACCTTGACAGCCTGTCTAAAAAATCAATAAAATCCATCTCCTTACACTGAACTCCTGACAAAAAATTATAAAGGGGGTGCCGTTTTTTGGTTACCGGAACTTCATTCTAGCCCTAGTCTGTGTAATGCCCCGAAGCCGACAATTCATGACCCCAATCATCAAAAAACCACTTCGTCATGCACGCCGGTTGCCACAAACATTTTCCCGTGAGGCGAAAGAGTCTGACCTTAAATTTTCAATGGAAAAGTTGATTCATTCCGACACCAGCATGCATCAGGGTCCTCGTATCGGCGAAACCAGCCAGTGCTTACAGATTTCCGCTTGGACTGCTTGTTTTTCCCGGATAAATGTGATAAAATACTCCGATAATCTTACTGCAAATATTAATTCTCCACTATGACAGCAAACTCTCCTAAACCCGACGAGGATAACGTACCTTCGTTCTGGGAAAAACTGACCGGTAAAGCCGGGTACTCTGAGGATCGTGAGGGTGGCTTCAAAAGCTCGCTCGTGAACGCAATCGTGCGCCAGGCTGAGAAGGAGGTCAGCAGCGGCCCACGGCAACGGCCCGAGAGCCCTCAGGAACCCGTCGAAAAAGAGAACGAAAAAGAAAAGGCGCGTTCCGCTCTGAGCACTGCCAAGGCAGTACTGACTCTCGCAGTCATTGTCTCTCTCGGAGCATGGCTCTATTTCTTCGCCATGCTGGGTGAAAGTAATTATTTCCACGCAAAAGCTGGCAAGCAAAATCTCACCACCGAAATTAACCACAAGGGACAGCTTCTTAGCCAGTTGCAGACTGATTACGCGGATACCAAGAAATTCAGCAAATTGCTGCGCATCGAGGGTATCGCCAATACTATCCTTGAGCTCGATCTCGAAAATCCAATTTTGAATTACGAACGTCCGCAGGGAGAAAGAGTCGTCCCTCGCAGCAGCAGTACAAGCAGCCCCGAAACACTTTACAAGACAGTCAACGAAAATGGAGAAATCATCTATCTCTCTGAATCAGAGATTCTCAGTCTCGAAAACGCCCAGCAAATTCGGGCAGAATTTGCCAGAAGCGCCCTGGGTGAAATCTTAGCCAAGGCTCAGGAACTCGCTCAAACCGCAATCAAAACCGATGGGGAAATTGAAAACAATCTGAGCAACTTAACCACCATCCTCGAAACAATTGACCTTGCCGAGACTGATTTTCCTTCGGCTGTTTTGAAGGCCCGCTTCAGTGCTGCCCAGTCTCTGGCCAAAAACATCTTGATTAAAGTGAAAGATCTCAACCTCAAAAATCTGGTTATCGATATCAAAAAACAGGCGACCGCGATTGACTTGAGCGAGGCCGACAGCAGCACCCGGGAGACTGTACTAGCTCTCCGCAGTGCTGTCCAAGGTATCTCAGTCCAACGACCCAGCAGCTTCGACAAAGCTTTAGCGGACGTGGCCACTCTCATACTCGCCAGAATTACCGACAACGAAATTTACCAAAAGGTCATCCGGATCATCGACAGTCCCGGAAGCCCGGAGTCCGGTGGTGATTTGAGGTCCGCCGCAGTTATCGCCAAAAACATCGGCAAGGTCAATACCATCACCAAGCTCCGTGGTGGCAAAATCGCCTGGGCCAGTGTCATTGACCGAGTGGAAAAAATCACTCGTTTGGGTGCTGATCTCGAACGTGATACCAATAAAACCCCACCCGATGCCCGTGCTGATATCGATCCTGACGACAAATTGGTGGATTTCATCGGTTACGCCGGAAAAACCAGTAAAAATGAAATTGAGCTCCGCGGTAACGTGACCGGAGCCAATGCTTACGCCAATAAAAATTTCACCCTTCTAAGTGACATGATCGACGCTTTCGAGGCTAGCAAATACTTCCAAGACGTAGAAGGTTTTACTTTCTCCAAAAGCAAGGACCGCCAGGGCAAAATGATAACTCCGCTTAATTTCAAACTGAGACTCCAGGATCCAAGCCTTGCCGACGAGCGTGACGCTGAGATCGCCAGATCAGCCACACTTTCCACAGGGGGGGTTACCGGCAAGGAAGTGCTCGATCTGGAAGCCCTTCAAGAGCTTGATTTTTCACTTTCCCCGGAAGTCGTACTCAACGAAGAGTCAGTCAGTGAGCTCCACGCAACCGACTATACAAGTACCCGGACTAATCCGGCCGAAGTTCTGGTTGTGGAGGAAATGTTTGCCTTCACCGACCCCTTCGACCTACTGAGGGCTATTCTTAATCAATAATTTTCGCATTCTTAATTTTTTCTTATCCCATGCCTAAATATGAAACCCGTCTCCGGCAAGCTGCCAAGATCCGTTTGGGTCTCGCTGCTGCGATTGTCGTGGTCGTCGCTGTTTTCAGTGTCTGGCCCAATTACCAGGAGCTGCGAACCAAAAGTGTTCGGGTCGAAATGCTCCAGAGTGAAATCAGCGCCATCGAAACAAAACTAGAGGCTGAGCGAGACATCTACCGGGCACTGAAAACAGAATACGGCGCTCGGGCCGCCACTGACCAGCGGACAATTACAGCAATCCTGCCGGAAACTGCTGAGCAAACCAAGATCGTTCGTGAACTCGAAGCCTACACGAATGAGCTCGCCGGCAAAGATGATTCGCTCATCCTCAGTTCGATCAACTTCGGCAGATTGGTCGAGACGAAAGACGTCGACCACATCACGATACCTCTCAAGGTCAATTTCGTTGCGACAAAAGAAAAACTGATGGCTTTTCTGCGCTACCTGGAGCGTACGGGCAACATCGTAGCGGGAAACAAGGCTAGTCGTTTGCTGGACGTCCAGGAAGTCAACCTCCAAGTCAAAGATCGGGATTCTGATTCTGTGCGCGAAGAAATCAATGTGGACCTCTCGGTCAACGCGTACGCTCTGCCGTCTATCTTGGAAGGTGCTCCAGCAAAAAAATAGCCGACTGGGCAAACCGTTAAAACAAAAAGATAAATGGCCGATAAGATCACCGATCTCCAGAGCGCTATCATCGCCAGCGACGTCCCGCAGATCGCGGCTAATGTCGTCGACTACGCGATTGAGCTCCGGAGTTCTGATATCCACATCGAGCCAGCAGAGTACACTGTGCGTATTCGCTTCCGGGTCGACGGGATTCTCCGCCAGATCGTGGAATACCCGCCCTCTCTGCACGCTGCCGTCGTCAGTCGCATCAAGATCATGAGTAACCTGAAGATCGATGAGACTAGAATCCCCCAAGACGGACGTACTCGAGTAACGACTAAAGAAGGTAAAGACCTGGACCTTCGGGTGAGCACACTCCCTACAGTCCACGGTGAAAAAATCGTGATGCGAATCCAGGATCGCAGCCGCAAGATCCCCAAACTAGATGAGCTCGGGATCGAGGAACACAATCTCAAAATTCTCAAAAAGGCCATCAGCACTCCCAACGGAATCTTGCTCACAACCGGTCCCACCGGTTCGGGTAAGACGACCACTCTCTATTCCTGCCTTGACATCTTAAACACCCCCAAGGTCAACATCATGACTATCGAGGATCCGGTGGAAATCCAGATGGATGGCCTCAATCAAAGTCAGGTTCATCCGGCAATTGATTACACCTTTGCCTTCGGACTCCGTACGGGACTCCGCCAGGATCCGGACATCATGATGGTTGGTGAGATTCGTGACCGTGAGACAATCGAAGTGGCTATCGAGGCCTCGCTCACTGGTCACCTCGTTCTCTCCACTATCCATACGAATTCAGCTGTCTCGACCATCATCCGTCTGCTGGATATGGGTACGCCGGCCTTCCTCATCACAGCTACTCTCAACGCTGTAGTCGCCCAGAGACTGATCCGTCGAATCTGTGAGAAGTGTAAGCAAGAGGACCAGCTCACCCCAGCACTTGAGCAGAAACTTGACCGGGCCATCGAGTCGATGAATCCAGATCAGCGCAAAAAACTGGGAATCGGCAAAACCAAAGATATCAAAGTTTACCGGGGCGCTGGCTGTAAAGAATGTGGCGATACCGGCTACAAAGGACGTATCGGTATCTATGAAATCCTGGAGATGAATACTCAGATCAAAGATCTAATCCTCAAAGGAGCCACTCCTGAGGCGATCGAGACGAAGGCCATCAGCGGCGGAATGAAAACTCTCGAGCATGATGGTGTCGAAAAAATTGTTACCGGTATCAGCACCCCCGAAGAAGTCTATGCCGTAGCTCGTTCCGTAGCTGAAGAGACTAACGAACCCGAGCAAATGGCCAAAAAAGAACTCATTTCCAAAAAATAATACTTCCCTTATATGTTATTCACCTACACCGCTCGCGCTAAAAACGGCAAAGAGCTGACTGGCACGATTGAAGCTGCCAGTAAGCTCGAAGCCGCCGATAGGCTTTTTAACGAAAGGCAGCTAAATGTGGTCGCGCTCGAGCAAACCAAAGGGACCCCCAAGGCAGGCGGTAAGCCGGACCATGGCAAGACCACTGGATCAAAGGATTCTTCCGGAGAAACCCAAGCAGATACCAGGGACAAGACTAAGCCCCGCTCAATCATCGCGACTCTAAAATCTTTGGATACATACCTGGTCACCCACTCCAAGGTCAAAGCGCAGGATAAGGCAATTGCTTTCCGCTTACTCTCGGTGATGATCAATGCCGGACTTTCGATTGTGAAATCGCTGCGAGTGCTCAGTGAACAAGTTAGCAATAAAAAGCTCGGACTTATCCTGGCAGACACAGCAGACCGGGTTGAAGGCGGTAATAGTTTTTCCCAAGCCTTGGCTGAACACGGTGAGGTTTTCACCCAGGCCGAGATCGGAATCATTGCCGCCGGTGAAGCTTCCGGTCAGCTCAATAAAACTCTCACCAGTCTTGCTATCGAGACCGAAAAAAGCGCCAACCTGTCACGCAAAATTCGTTCGGCCATGATTTATCCGGGGGTTGTTTTGACAGTTTTGGTCGGTGCGGTGATTTTGCTAATGACCCTCGTGATCCCCAAACTAAGCGAGCTTTTCGTCGGATCTGGTGTGGAATTACCTCTGTCCACCCGCATTTTGGTTGGCACTTCCAATTGGTTTATTGCTTCCACCCTTCATATTCCCAACTGGTTACTCGTTACCTTTATTTTGGTAGGCGGCGTTGTTTTCTTAAAATTTTGGAAGAAAAGCCCTACCGGAAAAGTGGCTTGGGATGGCCTGATGTTACGGTTGCCGCTTTTCGGTCAGCTGAACCAAAAAGCAGCTTTGGCGTCCTTCGCCCGGCAGCTGGCCCTACTCTCCAGCTCAGGAGTAGCGATCGTCCGGGCAATCGAGATCACCGCCAATGCGGTCGGCAACGAAGTTTACCGCCAGCGTCTCCTAGAAGTGAAAGAGGACGTCGAGCGAGGTATCCCCATTCATAAAATCATCGAACACGACAAACTCTTCCCCGATCTCGTGGTCAGTATGATCTTGGTCGGTGAACAGACTGCCCAGCTCGGTAGTGTTTCGGAAAAAATCGCCGAATTTTACGATGAGGAAATCGAGATCTTCGTGAAAAACCTCAGCACCATCATGGAGCCAGTAATTATCGTAATCATCGGCACGCTCGTCGGTGGTCTCGTCGCCGCCATCATGCAGCCGATTATGGATATCACAGATATCGCTGCGAAAGCGTA
>JBDRMN010000039.1:0-12910 GCA_043812055.1 Patescibacteria group bacterium | reverse complement strand
ATCGTCACCAGCAGCAGCGTCATCACCAGCAGCAGCGTCATCACCAGCAGCAGCGTCATCACCAGCAGCAGCGTCATCACCAGCAGCAGCATCGTCACCAGCAGCAGCATCGTCACCACCTTCTTCTTCTAGGAAAAACTTATTCATTCATACTCACCCCCTCTCTGCTTCAGAATTATAGTCATAGTCGGATTTTTAGTTAGATTCCCACGTGCCGTGGATATTACAGTGCTCACGGACTTTGAGCTTATCAATGTTTTCGATATTGTCAAATGTTGCTTCGGGCGCATCATCTGGCGTGAGATCCTGGCGCGCAAGCTCCTCACCATCTTGGTAAAGCGCGATCCACTCGATGTAGTGAGCTGGCTCCATCGGATGTTCTTCGATACCTACTCGAACTTTGACAGTGCTGCCGTCAATCTCGATAACGGGAATATGTTTCTCTTTTTTCTCCGCGAACTCTCCGGGATTTTCGGCGGTGTAAATAAGCTCAGACATTTTGGGGATGCTAAATGAGTAGGTGAATTCTGATAGAAGCGCAGTTCCATTGCAAACTGGCCACAAAATCTCCGGATTCTTCGCAAACACAGCCAGCTCACAAAAGCCTGGCGAAAAATACTCAGCCAAAATGGTTTACCGGTTGGTAAATCTAGTCTCCGGATTTCTTAAAAAGTTTTTTGAACCCTTTTCTCAGTAATCCTCGCGGGGATGGGAACTCAATACCAAAATGAAGAGCGTCGATGAATTCACGGTCGATTTCATATTTCCGCGGAATTATCTGAAACTGTTTCTTTCCGATCTTGATCAAAATAGGTTGATTAATTAACTCTCTTAAAGGTAGCGTATATTCTTTGAATCCCCCCGTTGCAAGTTTTACTTGCAAAACAAAATGGGGATCTCCTTTAAGATCAATAAAGCTATCTTCCCAAAGGTAAGTTAGTTTGATGTCTCCTCCGCCTATGTCCAACTCGGTATTGCCAATACTTAAACAGTGTTCCCCCGCGGGTTCTTTCTCCAGTTTTTCTTCTCGTTTTCCGCCATCACTCTCTGGCTCTCCAGAGTCCTGCGAATCTTCTTCGTTACGAGAAGACCCGACACAAAGAAGTGTTTGAGCGTCGCTAGCTAACCGTACTTCTAATTCTTCTTCTTGCTCGCGCAAACTCTTCCCGGGTTTTTTGGGCAAATCGGAACTTTCGTTATCTAAAGCTTGATCAGCCATCTACTCATATTATATCAAACAAGCGGTTAATTGTCAAACGGCTCTTCTGCTAAAATTAGTGTGTGCAGAAACACATTGAACCTGTTTTCGACTTCTCTCTCCTCCCTGATTCCGAGGCCGGAAAAATTCTGAAAGAAAATCAGATCGCGCTCACACCCACCGAAGCGCGCTACTTCCAGGAAAAAATGGGGCGGCCGCTCACACTCACTGAGCTTGTAATTTTAGGAATTCAAGGCAGCGAGCACTGTGCCTATCGCAGTACACGGATGCATTTGAAGAAGTTACCGACTAAAGGTGCGAAAGTAATCATGGGTCCGGGTGAGGACTCCGGCATTGTCGAAATTGCCAAAGAAAAGTCTGGGAAACGCTGGGGGCTCGTGATCAGTCACGAGAGCCATAATCATCCTTCGCAAATAGTCCCCTACGAGGGTGCGGCCACCGGAGTCGGTGGGATTGTCCGCGACATTCTCTGTATGGGAGCTAGAGTCATCGGTGTGCTTGATTGCCTACGTTTCGGCAACATCGAGACTCACCTCGCCCGCTGGCTTACCCGGGAAGTGGTGGAAGGCATTGCGGGTTACGGCAACCCGCTCGGCGTACCGAATCTCGGTGGTGATCTCGAGTACGATCCGAGTTTTGATTCAAACTGTCTCGTGAACGTAATTTCGATTGGCGTCCTGCGTGAAGACGAAATCATCCATTCCTACGTGCCGGCTGAGGCCGAGCAAGAAGGTTACGACATCATTATCGTCGGCAAGCCAACCGATCGGAGTGGCTTTGGCGGAGCGAGTTTCGCTAGTGCGGATTTGAAGGAAGCAGACGCCGAAGCCAACAAGGGCGCGGTCCAGGAGCCTAATCCTTTTCTTGAACGTCATTTGCTGGTTTCGACCTACGATCTTTTTGCCGAGCTAAAACAGCGTAAGTTATTAGACAGGGTCAGCTTCAAGGACATGGGTGCCGGCGGGAATGTCTGTGCGAGCGTAGAACAAATCGACTCCCGAGGCTTTGGCGCTGAAATCGATTTGGACAAAATCCACCTGGGTGAAAAGAACTTACCCCCGCACATTATCTCCTGCGCCGAAACCCAAGAGCGCTTTTGTTGGATCTGCCACCCGAAGATAAGCAAGCTCATTCTCGATACTTACAACAAGAAATGGGCGCTGCCGAAGGTGAGTCAGGGTGCGGAAGCTCGCGTCGTCGGAAAAGTGAAGCCAGGCAACTACGTTTTAAATTTCGGCGGAAGTAAGGTTGTCGATGCTCCGGCGAAGCTCCTGACCGAAGGTCTGCTTTATCAACGTGAGTTCAAGGCCAAGGTGAAGAGTTTCCCGAAGGATAAGGTGGATTTCGGCAAAATCAATCCTGACAAGATTCTGCGCAAGCTCCTCAGGAGTGAAAATATTGCCTGCCGCGCGCCCGTCTACGAAAAATACGATAAGCAGGTTCAGGGTGGGACGGTTATGGATGCTGGCCGGGGAACCAGTGCGGTGATCCAACCATTGGTCAATACCAAGGCGGATGAAGGTTTGAAAAAGATCGGGGTGACAATCGGGACAGGCGGCAGCGGCACTTTGGGTCATTACTCCGCTGAACTCCAAGCCGCCCACTCTGTCTGTGAAGCCATTGCGAATGTCGTTACTGTCGGCGCGGAACCACTCGCGCTGACCGACTGTCTGAATTACGGCAATCCCGAGCACGCGGATCAGATGGCTGAATTCGTCGAGGGAATCGACGGCTTGGTCGCAGCCGCCAACGCGTTTGGAACCCCCTTCGTCAGCGGCAATGTGAGTCTTTACAATAATAACGGCATTGACTCGATCAACCCCAGCGCCATCGTCACTTGTGTCGGGAAGTTGAATAATGCAAATGATGTGATCCCGGCTAAATTCCGTCATGCCGGAAACCTGATCATCCTGGTCGGCGAACGCAGTAGTGAGCTCGGTAGCAGTGAGTTTGAGAAAGCAGTGGGCAAAAGCCTGGGGAAGCCCTTCTCGCTCGACGTCAAGAAATTCGCTGCAGAAGCGAAGTTTGTCCTGGCCGCCAAGAAGTTAATCGAATCCGCGCGTGATCTCCACCGCGGCGGTCTCTTGGTCGGCGCAGCAGAACAATCATTCGGAACCACGCTTGGATTTGAAATGAATAAACTGCCGATTCCGAAACTCTTCTCTGAAAATCCCGGATTTATCCTCGAGATTGATCCAAAGAATTTAGAGCAACTAAAGAAGCTCGCCACCAAACATAAAGTGAAGATTTCCAAAGTTGGTGAAGTCACCGATAAGCCAGATCCGAAGCTAGAGAAGGTTTGGGCCGAAAGTCTCAGGGGAATTTTGCGAAGTTAATTTTGCGTTCACCACTCCTCAGCTCTTTAAACCTAAGTTCGGCTCGCTCTTTGGGCAACAACTTCTTCGGCAAACGCTCCCCCCACTCGACGACAATCGTTTCATTTCCGGAGAAGAGTTCTTGCAGTCTTTCAGCTTTCTCAACCTCTAGGGATTCGGCACGATAGAAATCCAGGTGAATTAAATTACCTTTGCCTGGAATGGCATGAATATGCTCACCGACAAAAGTGGGCGATTTTATTTTTGTCCGCACACCCAGACCTTTGGCCAGCCCGCGAATAAACGTGGTTTTACCAACTCCCAGTTCGCCAAAAAGGAATGTTTTCTGGCCAAGTAATTCAGGGGCTAATTTCTCACCAAACCCTTCGGTTACTGACTCTGAGTCGCTCTGGAGGCTTGATCTCCGCATGTAAAAGTGCTAAAATGTAGTGATAATTAGGATAATTATATACGCCTTCGCCCCGCTTTGCCCCAAAGGGGCCACCTGGTGGCGGAGCTGCGGCACACTGCATGCTTACTATCAAATAATTGAATTTAAAACAAAAAACAAATGCATAACTCGTTTTGGCGAGAACACCAACACTTCCTCAAGGGGCTGATTGCCACCATCGCGATTACCGCAGTGCTGGGGATTTTCCAGGAACAGGCTTTTGAGTTCATGGCCGAGGTTTTGGAGTTTGAGAAACCAGCGCCTTTCGACGGCACTTCCCTGCCGGTCAAGGAGATACCGGACTGGAGCAATATAAACTCCAGCGAATTTAATCTGCTCGCCGCCCAGCTTCCTCAAGAAAAGAAAATTGAGCTGCCCAACTACGATCCGATAATTTTCGGTACAGTCGTGGCTGATCTCAATTTCGGCATAGACAAAGACTTGGCTAATAAGCTCATCACCTACGCCGTCCCCTACATGGGCAGCTACGAGACGGGTAGCCGTGAATACGACGGCAGCCACCTCGGTGTCGACATCAAAGTGCCTACCGGCACTCCTATTCGGGTAATCGCGAACGGTAAGGTCGTAAAAGTCGCAGAAGCGAGTGCGGGTTTCGGTAAACACGTGGTTGTCAAACACTACGATGTTCCGCTTTTGAATAAGAATGAGACTGTCGACCTCTATTCGGCCTACGCTCACCTTTCCAGGCTTAGTGTGATCAAAGGTCAGATTCTGACCCGGGGAACAGTTGTCGGATTTTCGGGAACAAGTGGAACTTCGACCACTCCACATCTGCACTTCCAAATCGATAATGAAAACGCTCCCTGGCATCCTTGGTGGCCTTTCTCCAGTAAAGAAGCCTCTGCCCAGGGGTTGGACTTTTTCGACGGAGTCTCGGCTGGTCTCGGTCAAGCTGAAGCCATTGAAAATACGATCAACCCGATGCTCTGGACCCAGCGCTACCTCACGGCTGACCTTGTCGAAATTCCGAAGGACCTGCACGCAGCTGCCAGTTCTCAGTCGCCAGCTACCAGCGAAACAGAAGTTGAAGCGGTAGCTGAAACCGAAGAACCCGAGGATCTTGCCGAACCTGAAGAAGAGAACCAGGAACCAGAAGAAGAGAACCAAGAACCAAAGGAGGCTCTCTTTTCCGACGTAGCTGGTGATCATCCGAACTATAAAGCAATTAAATACCTAAAAGAAAAAGAAATCATCGGCGGTTACCCGGATGGCACTTTCCAGCCGGACAAAACCGTCAGCCGTGTGGAAGCTTTGAAAATGATTTTGCTTGGTTTCGACATTGATGTCGTTCCCGTACTTGATCTCGGCTTCCCGGACACGAGCAATCAGCAGTGGTATGCTCCTTTCGTCGGTACGGCCATCAAGCGTGACATTGCCAAGGGTTATCCCGACGGAACCTTCGGGCCGGGCAAGACGGTTAACCGGGCTGAATATCTCAAAATCCTGCTCGCCAGTGCCGGAATCAATCCGGATAGTGCAGCTGGGGCTCCCTATACGGACGTTCCCATAGATGCCTGGTTCGCCTCATTTGCCGCTTACTCGAAGCTAAAAAACATCTTCCCTGCGGTTGGTGATGTGCTGAATGCCGGTAACGGCGTCACGCGAGCCGAGGTTGCCGAAACGATTTATCGCATGATTGTATTGCAAAAAACCGATGCCGAGAGCTACACACAAGACTTGGAGATTTAGCAAAATTTAACCGCTCTCATCAACTTAAAAAGCTCCCGTCTGGGAGCTTTTTCACGTAAAATCAATCCCTCTATGGCTGGAAAATTCATCGCCCTCTACGGAATCAACAACATCGGCAAGAGCACGCAGACTTCCTTTCTCGTGCAACGGCTGGTAAATAGCGGTGTGCGCGTGGAGTACATCAAGTACCCGATCTACGACCTCGACCCGACCGGCAAGAAGCTGAATGAAATCCTGCGCGGCAAAGAAAAGCACGGTGTTCAGGCGATGATTGAGTTCTTCGAAGGAACCCGGGTAAAGAAACCGAATGCTCGTCGCAAGCCCAATATTGTCTTCCGTCGCCAAGCAATCGCCCCCAAAGAAATTCGTCAGCGGGTCACTGAAGAAGAACTGCAGATGTGGTATTCACTGAACCGTTATCAGTTTGACCCCCAGGTTCGCAAGAAGCTGGTTAGTGGACTTTCGCTTGTGGCCGAAGACTACACCGGCACGGGGCTGGCCTGGGGCAGCGCCAAAGGAGCTGATCTCGACTGGCTGCAAAGCGTAAATAAGTTCCTTTGTAAGCCTGATCTGGAAATTCTGATTGACGGAGAACGTTTTCTGCAGGGCAAAGAGAAAGTTCACCTCCACGAGTCTAGTGATCGGCTCATCAATAAAGCCCGCAAAAGCTTCCAGAAGCTTGCCAAGAAGAACAATTGGAGAGTTGTGAATGCCAATCAGCCGATTGATCGAGTGGCCGATGAGATTTGGCAACTGACCGCTCCGCTTTTTGCCCGCACGGCCAAAAGTTCCGAGGCTTTTACCAGCTGGCAAACCAATTCCTCTGGACTCTTCTAAACTGGAAACTGGAACCTCCTGTTCCCTGCCTGCCCTGAGCCTGCCGAATGGGTTCCCTGGAACCTGTTCCCTGGCTTGCATTTTGGCTTTCTGCCCGCCTAAAATCCAAGTAGTTTATTTCATAACCACCCCCACGATGAACCGTCAGGAACTCATCGACGCTCTGGCTGCCAAGCTCGGTCTCAGCAAGCGACTTGTGACCGAAGTCTTGGAAGGGCTAATCGCCACAATCACCGAAGAGCTCAGGAAGGGGAGTAACGTGACCGTTACGGGATTCGGCACGTTTCGGGTCAGCCATCGGGCTGCTCGCTCGGGTGTGAGCCCACGCAATCCGAAGCAAAGGATTGAAATCCCCGCACTCAAGGTTCCTGCTTTCCGGGCCGGAAAGACCCTCAAAGACGCCATTCGTTAAAAGAACGAAGCGTTTTTGTCACTCGGCAGCCCCAGCTGTTTTGAGTTAGGCTTTTTTAATAGCTCCCAGACCCGGCAGTTGTTTACCTTCCAAAAATTCCAGCATGGCTCCCCCACCCGTAGAAACGTGGGTGAATTTTTTATTGGGAATACTGAACTTTTCCAATGCGGCTACCGTATCTCCCCCACCCAAAATCGTCGTAGCGGAAGTCTCGGCACAGGCCTCCGCAATTGCTTTGGTGCCAGAAGCAAAAGGGCCAACTTCAAATAAACCCACCGGCCCGTTCCAAATCACTGTCCCAGCTTTGCGGATAATCTCGGAAAACTGACGCCGTGTCCGCTCGCCAATGTCGAATACTTTCATACTAAAAGGAATTGCATCCGCCCGGAAAGGGAGCGTTTTGGACCTCTCGCTGGGTTCTTCGGACCCGTCGATACAAATCACATCGTTGGGCAGAGCAATCTTGCAAGAACCGGCCAAAGCCTCCATCACAATTTCCTGGGCGATTTCTAATTTGTTCTCCTCGTACAAACTTTCTCCAACTTCGAAACCCTCTGCTGATAAAAATGTATTGCCTAGTCCGCCCCCCAAAAGGATTGCATCGGCCAACTCACAAAATTTTCTCAGTACTCCTATTTTCGTATCAATCTTCGCACCACCAAGCACCAGTACCAACGGTTTCTGCGGATTGTCAAAAACCTTGGTTAGCGCATTGACTTCTTTTTCGAGCAATAATCCTGCCACCGTCGGGAGAATCTTCCCAATCCCAGACACCGAAGCGTGTGCCCGATGAACCGCCCCAAAAGCTTCCTGGACGAAAACGTCTCCCAGGCTTGCCAGTTTCTTCGCAAACGCAGAATCGTTTGACTGCTCCTCCGGGTGGAAGCGTGTATTTTCCAATAGTAGGATCTCACCATCCTTGAGCTTGCTTGCCAACTCCCCAACTTCCGTCCCGACACAATCGTTAGCTTTTTTGATTTTCTTCTTAAGTAGTTTCTCTAGCTCCCGCGCTACCGGATCCAATCGTAAATCTTCCACTACTTTTCCCTGGGGCCGGCCCAGGTGACTCAGCAAAATAACCTTGGCCTTGCTTTTTAGTAAGTATTTGATCGTGGGCAAAGCCTGTTCAATTCGTGCATTATCCGCAACTTTTCCGTTTTTCAGGGAAACATTGAAATCGACACGCACAAGCACACGCCTACCTTTCACTTCAATGTCGCGGACTGTCTTGAGCTTCATGCCTAGATTCTATCAAGCTCGTGCGCCAAATCGAAAGCAGCTTGAGCAAATTCTGTTCCCCGAGAAGATCGTGCTTCTGCTTGCTCTGTAGTGTCGACTGTTAACACTCCCAGAATCACCGGTTTCGCAAATTCCGTTCCCAAATCGGCAATTTTGCGGGCGCAGTTCCCAGCAACGAGATTGAAGTGAGCTGTTTCTCCGCGCACGATTATTCCCAGCGTGATCACCGCATCGAATTTTCCCGAGACTAAAACCTTTTTTGCCATAGTTGGAATCTCGAGGGCACCTGGTACCTCAAATTTCTCAAAATCAACTTTGAGTTCTCCTAATTTCTGCTCGCAGCTTTCGTTCAAGACCACAAGCGCCTTGCCTGCTTTTTCGGAGAAACGAGATGAAATGACTGCAATTTTCATTTGCCAAGTAGTTTCGCAATGTGTTTTGCCAGTAAATCCGCCTCCACGTTCACCTGCTCACCCACCTTCCGGGTGCCGAAGTTAGTAGCTTTCAGCGTGTGCGGGATAACCCCGACCTTAAGTTCGTTCCCGGAAATCGAAATCACCGTAAATGAAATCCCGTCCAGCGCAACGGAACCTTTTTCAACAACGAGTTTGTCCAGGCTTTTCGGAATTGTGAGTGTGAATATTTTTGAATTTTTATCCTTTTCAATTTTCATGATTTTGGCCACCCCATCGATATGACCGGAAACAAAATGCCCGTCGAAACTCCCCGCCACTCCTACTGGTCTTTCAAGGTTCACTTTCATGCCAATTTCAAAATCACCAAAGTTTGTTCGCCTGAGTGTCTCCGGCATTGATTCCACGACAAACGAATTTCCGGATTTCTTTACAACCGTGTGACAAGCACCGTTCAGAGAAATCGAGTCGCCAATCTTTAATCCCCGACAGCTTTTGGGCGCGCGGAGCGTGAAGGCGGTATTTTTACCGTCTTTCAAAATCTTCGTGATTTCACCTAGCTCGGTAACTATTCCGGTAAACATAGGAAGGAGAAATAAGGAGACTAAGGAGCCTTAAGGATTATAAGGAAAGCCATTCTAACAAACTTACAGGCTTACCATTTCGCGTTTACCCTCTTGGTGAAAGACAACCATTTCTTCGTAGCCAACACTTTTCGCGAAGGCTTTCGCTTCCTCAAAGTGATCGGCGATAAGATCAGCAGAATGCGCGTCCGAGTTTAGCGTGACGGGAACACCTCTTTTGTGTGCGCCTTCCAAAAGCTCCGCTCCTGGGTACCAATCCGCACACAGCTTGCGCAGTCCCGCTGAGGAAATTTCGAGCACCATTTTCGACTCAGCTAGGGCATCGAGTGCTGGCTGCGCTAGTTGGCGAAGATCAACAGAATGAGGAAGTTTATATTCGTTATTAAATTTCTTAATCAAATCAAGGTGACCAGCAATATCAAATAAACCTGAATTCACCATCCGCGCATACTCCTCAAAATACTTTTGGTAAACCGCTCCAATGTTTTCGAAGTTTTCAACACCCTGCTCCCAGTCTTTGGTGTAGTCAAATCCCCACTTGCCCAGGAAGTGCACCGATCCGATGGTGTAGTCGAATTTTCCTTTTTCAATCAAATTTTTGGCCCACTCAATATTGTCCTCACCCAGCCAGTCCACCTCACAGCCTTTGAGCAGCTCGATTTCTCCCAAATGTTTCTGCTTTAGTTCGTCAATTTCTTTCAAAAACTCTTCCCAGCCGGCCAGTCCCCGTACTGCACCCTCCGGGTCGTCCGCATAGCGAAATTCGGGCAAGCGCGGAGAATGCTCGGAGATACCGAAGACCCTTAAGCCTTTCGCAATCGCGGTCTCGACCATCTCCTGGGCGGAGTTTTGGCCGTCTTGTTGCGTTGTGTGGCTGTGGAAATCGAATAGAAGGGTCATAAGGTGGATAACGATACTAAGGTTAGTAAGGTTTATAAGGCAAGCCAGAGCTAAATTTTAATCGCGGAAATAAGTTTCACCAACAAATAGGCAGTTGTGTTAATAAGGTTCAAAAGCTCTTTGTAGTCTTCTTTGGTCAGATAGCTTTGGTCAAATGAAAGCTCGGAAAAACAATCGACCTCAACAAGAGAGGATTTCGCAAAAATATAAAATTGTCTTTTTTCTTTTTTACCAATTCGGGCGCTTCCCTCCGCAATATTAGCAGCAACCGAAACTGCCGCCCTTCTCAGCTGACTCGTCAATCCAAACATCTCTTCACGGGGAAACTTTTTGGTCAACTTATAAATAAGCGCAATTAACTTTTTAGCATTCTGCCAAACCACAAGTTTTCGGAAAGAGTTCTCGTATTTCACGACACCCTATTAACCTTAGCAACCTTAGCAACCTTAGCAACCTTCAGAACCTTCCCAAGCGCAGCAATGAGCTTCCTGTTCTCATCCCCACTTCCAACAGTGACGCGAATACAGTTCTTCAGTCCCGGCTTGGCTGAAAAGTCTCGCAGCACGATTCCGAAATTATCTACAAGCTTTTTGTAAACCCGACTAGCTGTAACCTTTGCTGGGAACTTCACTAACAAAAAATTCGCATCTGACGGAAAAACGATCAGCCCCAGTTCCCACAGTTGCTTAGTCAGTCTCTCCCGTTCACTGATAATCTTCTTCGCCATGATTTCCATCTGCTGGCACTTCGTCAAAGCTTTCTCTGCTAAGGCCTGAGAAAGAGCATCTACCGAGTACGGAGCCCGCACCTTGGCAAGAGCGCTGATCACCTCCGGATTCCCCAGCGCGTAGCCCGTGCGCAGACCCGCCAGGCCCCAGGCTTTGCTAAAAGTTCGCAGGATTACCAGGTTTTGATATTTCCGTAACAAGCTTTGGCAAGACTTCCGGGGGGCAAACTCGATATAGGCTTCGTCCACGACAACCAAGCCCTTAAAGTTCTTCGCGACTTTATTGATGTCGCTAACTGGGATTGTCTGAGCAGTTGGATTATTTGGCGAGCAGAGGAAGATGATCTTGGTTTTTGGGCTAACCTTTTTCAACAGCTTCGCTACATTGAGGGTGAAATCCTTCTCTAAAGGAAGTTCTCGTACTTTCAACCCTGCCAGTTCCGCAAACACTTTGTACATGGAAAAGGTCGGTGTGAAGGTAAGTATCTCCTCGTTATTCTCGACAAAACCCAGCAGCAGTAGCCAAATAATTTCATCACTGCCATTGCCCACCAAGACTTGAGCGGGCTTTACCTTCGCATACTGAGCTAGTTTTTTACGTAAATTCTCCGACAACGGGTCTGGGTAACGGTTAAGTTCAATTTTTTGAACATCTCCCAAGACGCTTCCTAGCGAGTTCTCGTTCGCATCCAAAAAAATCTTCGCTCGCTTCACCAGACTCCTGGCGCAAGAGTATGCTGGCGAACGTTGCACCGATTTCTTAACAAGACTTTTGATGAGGGTTTTCATTTGAAAATCCTTATTAACCTTATAAACCTTACTGGCCTTATCCACCTTACAGTTTAGTCTTCGAACCGCTTTTGAATAGCCTTTGCGTGCGCGTCGAGACCCTCGACCTCACCAAATTTCTCGCACGTTTCCCGAATTTTACTCAAACCTTCTTTGTCGAGCTTCTGGATTTGAATCTTTTTGCCAAAACTTTCCACACTTAGCGGCGCAAAGTTTTTCGCAAAGCCCGCCGTGGGTAGAACATGATTCGAGCCCGTCGCAAAATCACCGGCTGCTTCGCTCGCGTAATTGCCGAGGAAGACGCTCCCCACATTTACGATGTCTTCGAGAATTTTCTCCGGATTTTCCGTGCAGATTTCCAAGTGCTCAGGAGCGTACTCATTCGCAAACTCAATCAGTTCAGCTAAATCATTCGCAATTAAAATTTTACCTTGCCCTTCGACCGCAGCCCGAGCAATTTCTTTGCGGTCGAGCTTTTCCAATTGTTTTTTAATTTCCTTCTCAACCTCTTCAGCAAGCTGCTCCGACATGGTGACGAGGATACTGCTGGAATCCGCAGCGTGCTCGGCCTGGGAAAGCAGGTCGGCTGCTACGAACTTGGGTACCGCCGAATCATCCGCAATGATCATGATCTCACTCGGACCAGCGGGCATGTCGATCGCGACTCTGGACGCCAGCTGGGCTTTTGCTTCGGTAACCCAGGGATTTCCCGGTCCCGTAATTTTCTGGACTTTCTCGACGAAGGCCAAAGCTCCAATCGCTTGGGCTCCACCGCACTTAATAATTTTTGTAACTCCAGCCAATTTCGCCGCTGCGATCACGACATCAGGAATTTTACCTTTGGTGGGGCCTGCCCCCGCGAAAGCGGGGGTAGCTAATATAATTTCCTGACAACCGGCAATCTTCGCCGGAATCGCTTGCATCAAGACAGACGAGGGATAAGTGGCCAAACCTCCCGGGGCGTAAATCCCCACTCGCTGAATCGGCCGCCATTCACGCCAGACTTTCACACCTTTTTCGGTTTCAACTTTTTCTTCCGCACTGATATTTTTGAGCTGCGCCTGGTGGAATTTCTCAATATTGGCTGCTGCTTTGCGAAGGAAGTCAAACTTACTAGCAGCCTCATCTACCGCGTCCAGCTCACCCTTCTCAACTTCCAACTTCGCAAGCTCGGCTCCATCAAACTTCTGCGTAAATTTAAGAACCGCCGCTTCACCTTTTTCCTCAACTTCTTTCAAAATCTCCGCAACTCCCTCTTTAATTTTCGCATCGGAAGCACCCCCGCGATTCAAAATCGCAGTGCGTTCTGCCTCG
>JBDRMN010000038.1:0-11587 GCA_043812055.1 Patescibacteria group bacterium | reverse complement strand
GCTTACCAAAACAAACTTCTCTTCGTCTGGAAATTTCTTTGTTATTTCTTTAACAAGCTTGATGAGGCTCAGTGCTAATTTCCAGACTTCGAGATCTTCAAACTTGAATTTCATTTAGAACAAGCGAAGCGATAGAACAATCCCCGCCTTGGCGGGGAGATAGAACAATTAGAACATCTTGAACTACACCTTTAGTGGCATGATCAAATGCAAATAGCCTTTCCCTTTCGCTGGCCGCAGAACCGCTGGTATCATTTTTTCGCCAAGCTCAATTTCCAAATCTTTCGCCTCTACGGCGGCCAGGGCCTCGAGTAGGTAATTTCCGTTCAAAGCCACCATATTTTCGGAACCAGTGATCTGGGCTGTTACTTCCGCTTGTTCCTCGCCAATCTGGGTTGCATCAGAGAGAATCCGCAGCTTCTTGTCGGCGGTAACTTCGAGTTTGATCGCGTGGGAGTCGCGCGTGAAGAGGCTGACTCGCTTCACTGCATTAGCCAATTCCTCGGTTTTCACGGAAATCGTGGTGTTGTGTTTTTTGGGAATGATTTGTTCGTAATCCGGGTAGACCCCTTCGATCAGGCGACTGGCCAGCTCTACGTTTTTGTAGAGGAAGAGTGCTTGATTCGCGGAGATGTCGATGGTCACTGTTTCCTTACCTTTCTCGAGGATTCGGGCCAGTTCGGTAACCGTGCGGGCCGGAATGATGATGGAGACTTCTTTTTCCGGGGCATTAACCGAAGCGATGATCTTCTCACTCAGGCGATAACTATCTGTAGCCGCCAAGCGAACTTCTTTCTTGCTGGCACGCAGATACACCCCTGAAAGCACGGGGCGGACCATGTCACGGGCCGCCGCGAAAGCAACTTGGTTGATTGCTTCAAGCAGGTCCTTCGAGTTCAGACCGAGCGAAACTTCTTTCTTCACCTGAGGAATCAGCGGAAATTCGTCAGCTGAAATCCCTTTGATGCGGGTTTGAGATTTAACCGCCTTTACCTGTAGATCCAGTCCTTCTCTGTTGGCCAGCTCCACCTTACCCTCAGACAATAGCCCCATGTAATTTGTAAAAAGACGGGCGGGGATGGTGAGTGTTCCTTCATTTTTGATCTCGGCCTTGATCGCCGTTGTAATGGCGATTTCCAGATTCGTCGCGGCAAAAGTCAGTTTTTTGTTTTCCGCCTTGAGAAGGATATTGTTCAAAACTGGCAGTGTCGAGTTAAGGTTCACTGCTTTACTAACGGTAGTTAGAGCCGCGAGAAGATCTTTTTGTTCACAGGTGAGTAGCATTGGGTAAAGTTTGTTAACAGCTGAATTTTAGAGTCTTTGCGAGGTTCTGCCAACTAACTTAAAATTACTACATGACTAAAAAATTGTTCGCCACTCTGCTTATCGGTTTAGCCCTGATCACGACAGGATGCAGCTCTGTAGAGGATGTTATTAGTTCAGCCAGCAACCTCCGCGCGGAAGTAGTGCAGAAAGTCGGTGAGGCCAGAGCTGGAATTGAGAATGTGGTTTCCGAGGCCAAGAATGCTTACGCGAGCCTGGTCGAGAAGAAACGTCAGCTCGAAGAAATGGTCACGCAAATCAACGAAGCGGTTGATGCGATCAACAAACTCCTTGGTAAAGATGATGCGGACGAAGGTGAGCTCGCAACCGAGAAGGCGGAGTTGCAAAAAACAATTGCCGAGCTCCAGGCCGTACTGCAACAAGCTAATCAAGCTATCGAGCAGACCGAGGAAGTGCCAACTGAAGAAACAGCTCCTGCCGAGGAAGAGGCAACCGCAGAAGAAACTGTTGAATAACCCGAGGGGAGATTAGAAATTTTAAATTTCTAATTTTAAATTTTAAAACAATTTTTAATTTATCAATTTCTTAATTTTTTAAACCCTGAAGAAATTCCTTAAAGAAAAAGTTTAAAAAAATAAAACATTCTTACATTCGATCTTGTTTTAAAATTTAAAACTTAAAATTCAGAATTATGAACCTCCGGGGTTCATACGTCGCGCTTGTAACACCGTTCCATCCGCAGACTCTCGAAGTGGATGAGGAGAAATTGCGCGCGCTGATTAACTGGCAGATTGAATCCGGTACGGATGGAATCGTGGCCGTGGGAACGACGGGAGAATCCGCGACACTTTCCAAAACAGAGCATCGCCAAGTGCTCGAGATTGCGATTGATGAGATCAAGGGTCGGGTGCCGCTAATCGCCGGCACCGGTTCGAACGCCACTCGCGAAGCGGTGGGCCTCGCCGAGTTCGCCAAAGAAAAAGGTGCCGACTTCGGGCTCGCGATTTCCCCGTATTACAACAAACCGACTCAGGACGGTATCATCGCCCACTATTCGAAAATCGCTGAGGTCGGTTTGCCGACAATTCTTTACAACGTTCCCGGCCGCACCAGTAAAAACGTCGAGCCGGAGACAACCCTGGAGCTGGCGAAAAATCCCAACCTGGTCGGCATCAAAGAGGCCAGTAATGACCTCAAGCAGATCAAAAAAATCTGCGAAGGTGCGCCGGAGGACTTTGCCGTAATTTCCGGCGAGGATTCCCAAACTCTCGATATCATTGAGCTGGGTGGAGTTGCTGCGATTGGCGTGGTGCAAAACGAAGTTCCGGCTGAGATCAAAGAGATGATTCACCTTGCCTTGGATGGGAAGATGAAAGAGGCTCGAGCGATTGAAGAAAAATTCGCCGAGTTAATGAAACTAAATTTTGTCGACAATAACCCCATCGATGTGAAGTGGGCTCTGTCTGAAATGGGCAAAATCGACTACGCCGTCCGTCTGCCATTAACCGAACCGAGCGCAGAGAATATGAAAGCAATTCGGTCCGAACTTGAAAAACTAGGGTTGGTTTAGGTATAGTAAGGCGCTATACTCGCTCGGCTTTTAACCATTTTTGTGATGCAAAACCTCCGCAAAATCTTTCTTTCGTTCCTGGTTTTTCTCTCTTCGGCGAATCCCGCCCTGGCTGTCTTCAACGATGTTGAGAATGACGAGTTGGCCCCGGAGGTGATTGAGTTCCTCCGCGAACACAAGATTGGTGAAGCCACTGCGAATTTTTATCCACGGCGGCCGGTAGAGCTTGCCGAGTTCCTCGCGATGGGACTCGCGGCTGCCGGAGTGGAACGGGATGATTTATTAACGTCCGCCGCAACCAGGTTCGCCGATGTGCCCAGCGGCAGTTGGTTCGCTCCTTACGTTTATGAAGCCGAGCAGCTGGGAATTCTTGACGATTTCCGGGGCTACAAACTCTTGCCTCGTCGAGCCCTTCACAAAGGAGAGGCTATTGTTCTTGGCCTCGAAATTTTCGGTGTGGGTATTCCGCCAGTCTCACCCGCTGAAGAGTTTGGTTTCGAGGATTTACGCGACTCCCACCGTCTAGCCCGTCCGCTTTTTCAAGCGCTCAAAATGGGCTTGGTTGATCCTGTTTCGGATGAACACTTTGGTACGACGGAAAAGTTCACCCGCGCTGAGGCCGTCCAGCTTTTTTATAATATCGCTAATTTTTCAGAGGGAACTACGGTCATCATCCGAAGCGGCACTTCGCGTATTCCCGGTTGGCCGCTTTTCGAAACTGTCTGGAAGGAAGTCCAGAATAAATTTCTCTTTTCGGACAGAATCGACGAGAACGAACTCATGTATTCGGCTCTCGAGGGTTTGATTGATTCGCTCGACGATCCCCATTCCGACTTCCTCACCCCGCAAAAAACCCAAACCACGACCAAAGATCTGGCCGGAGAGGTTGAGGGAATCGGAGCCTATCTGGCTACCAACGACGACGGCACTGTGGTAATCGTGGCACCCATCAGTGGATCGCCGGCCGAGACTGCCGGGCTCCTGGCTGGGGATATCATTACCCATGTCGATAGTAAAAGCATCGTGGGTTTTTCCGCAGACGAGGCAGCTCAGCTCATCCGCGGTGAGGCCGGCACCCAAGTGCTGCTCACTATCCAGCGTAATGGTGTTGAAAAAAAATTCTCCGTAACGAGAGCCAAGGTGCAGATCAAATCTGTCGAGTTGAAATTTAAAAACAACGTTGCCATCGTGAAAATTGCTCAGTTCACTTCACCGACCGCAGGAGAATTCACCGCCGCAGTCAAAGACATTCTGGCTAGTCGGGCTCGGGGCATCATCCTCGATCTGCGGAACAACGGGGGCGGCTTGGTAAACTCTGCTGTCGATGTGCTTTCTCACCTCTTGCCGCAGGGAGCTATCGTCGTGACTCAGCGTCACCGTGATGATCTCGCCAGTCGTGATATTGCCTATCGAACCGAGACTGCTCCGGACTTGAACGGCTACAAAATAGCAGTGCTCGTGAACCGAGGAACCGCCAGCGCCAGCGAGATCGTCGCGGCAGCCCTACAAGATCACGGACTGGCCATGATCGTGGGGGAGCAGACCTTCGGCAAGGGCACCGTCCAGGAAATCAGCTTCTTCGAGGGTGGTACGGCTCTAAAACTCACCATCGCCCACTGGCTTTCGCCAAGACGGCAGCCGATCCAGGACAAGGGTGTCACTCCCGAGTTTAACTCTGTAGATGATCCCGAAACTGAGCTGGATGAAGCATTAGAAAGAGCCTTGGATTTGTTTTAGTTGCTGTTTCTTAAAATCATACTACAAAATAGCGCGAATCTGCGCCATCTTGTAGTAGGCGCTTGAGTGTGGGTAATTAGAAGCCCCTAACTACTCACACTCACTACCAACCACTCTTCTAGGGCTAATGACCAACGACTAACTTTGTCCACCCTGGAGCTTTACCAGACCCCCCAAAGCTCAACGCAAGATAAAGGTCGCCCGGAAACCTCCGTCGGGCCCTTGGGTTAGTCCGATTGTGACGCGAACTTTACTGACGTCCATCCAGATAGATTCCTCGCTGAGCCCCTCGACCAGAGTCGCGAGCTGCCCGGCCGAGGCCACGAAGCTGGCAAACGAGCCCGCGTAGCCAGTGGAGCGGATCAGGTTTTCGAGACTCTCGGCTCCGATGATAAATCCCAGGGAATTCTCCGCCAGCATTTTTTCACTCCAGCTCTGCGCGGCTGTATCAAGTTCCAGATCCAGGATCAGGCCTGGTAAGCCTTGCTCCTGGCGTTCAGTGCTTAAGAGGTCATAGAGACCGGTTTTGAATTCATTCAGGTTGGCCTCTGTCAGCGGATCAGTCGAAAATTCTTGGACGAAAAATAAACTCCCCTTGTCATTCTCGGCCACCCCGAGACCCACGCGGGTCCACTGCGGAGAGAGGATGTTGCTCCGGTGAGCCGCTGAACGTAGGAGGCCCGCGTGGGCGTATTCGGTCTCTGTGTCTCGGGCGAGATTTTCGCCGACCGGGAGTAGCAAACCTGCCGCCCGGCGGCGAGCGTCCGGGCCCTGGCCATGGGGGTCGGTGTGCCCGAAGAAATCTTCCTGCTGCATCTTTTCAGCATAGTCCTGGGCGAAGTTGGAAAGTTCCGCATCCAGCCTCACCGCGGATAAGTGGTGCTTGGCCCGGAACTCATTTACCAAGCGCAACCAAATTGCTCGTTCGCGGTTGACGGAAATTTTGCGCTTCTCGTCGGGAGCTTCCCGTAGATCGGCGAAGTCTGGCAGTAGGGGAAATTTTCCGCCAACGTAGAGCGGGTGATTGAGCACGGGCAAACCACCGGAATCATTTATTTCGACAATGTAAGTGTCAATTTCAGGCAGCTGCAGATTTAACGCAAAGGGAGTTCCTGCCGGAATCGTTTCAGAACTATCAATAATCATGATTTCGGTTACCGAACCGTCGGGATTGATAAGGTAAGCTGTTGTTTCGAGGTCAATTTTCGCTGTCCCGGAGATGTTTAGGAAAGGTTCTCGGATTGTCGGCAGCGTAAGCAATGTCAGATCGTCCTCCCGCCAGTTGGAAAAATGGTGTTGGGTGAGATCCAGGGTCAATATCTGACTGCCAACCCAAGGTGTGCGAGGCTCGAAGCTCCAGCCACGTTCGGATCTCGCTCCGAAGACCTGAATTGTCGCCGACCCCTCCTGCCAATTGACGAAGTCGGCCGGGGCGAAAACGAAAAAGTCTTGTCCGGCGGAAAGTAGTTTTTCCAACCTATGCTCACGCTGCCGCAGCACAATCCGGATGAGGTTGTTTTCTCCGCGGTTCCAGCTGACAGTCGGGTTGTTGTCGGTGAGGCTGAGCAGCAGGTTGACCGGAGGGCTGCCACCGACAGCTACTGTCGCGGGCACACACTCTCGCGGCAAAATCTCGATACTCGTCACGTGCCCACTGCCCGAGAGCCCCGGCAGCACGGAAAAGTTATAAAAGCCTGGGGTGTTGAATTCCATCGGGATTACGAAGGCCCCGGCTTCGACTTCCCCGGCAAAAGCTGTTTGTTTGCCAGTTTCGTTGGAAAAGAAAACCGTCGCGTGAGTGGCCGAACCCGTGACTGAACCCCGAAGCAAGAAGGTCTCTCCCTCATAAAAAACGTTGGGGAGCTCGAACATGAGCGTGATCCCCGTGAAATAATTTGCCGGTACGGTTTTCACGTTTTCCAGCAGACGGGGACAGGCTTCTTCGGTCCGGGTCTTGAAGCGGTAAACGATTTCCGCTAAAGCCCCCCGGGTGAGCGGAGTCGCGGGAAAAATTTTGTCCGTCGCGTCCGCTTCTACCAGTTCGAACTTTTGGGCGTAGTTTAGGAAAGCGTTGTACCAGGCCCGCTCCTCAGTATCGGCGAAAAGTTTTTGATCGGTGGCATAGTTTTCAAGCGCAACCTTATTCGTCGTAAGCAGCATCTTGAGCGACTCAACCAAGTTCACGGTTTGTTCCGGCCGGAAAAACCCGTCCGGATAACCTTCGGCAATCCCGCGGTCTCGCGCCGAGGCCACGAAGGGGGCGAACCAGGCTTCATTCGAAACGTCGGGAAACTCATTTTGCGGCGTGGTTTGCGTGATGATGCCACTGCCGAGCAGCAAAATTTTTAGCGCTTCGGCCCGGTTGACTGGAAGCTCCGGTTGGAAGGTTCCGTCCGGATAACCTGAGATAATCTCTTCCTTGGTGAGGTAGTCAATTGCCGCCGCGTTGGGGTGGTTAGCCGGTACATCCGGAAACACCGCAGCTTGGGCCAGTACAGCAGTACCAGTAAAAACAAGTACGGCGATAAACGCTCTTTTCGATATCTGTTTCACTTTATGATTCTCGCAAATTCGAAGCCTGCCGTAAAACCTATTTACGCGAAAAAAACCAGAGCGGCAGCAGGAAGGCGAGCATGACCAGGAGACCATTTTTGTAGATGATCGCCAGCGTAATCGGGATGATAAAACTGAGACAGCCCAGTCCGCAACTGAGTTTTAGTTTTTTGAGTGAGTTTAGGTTAGCGGTAAATTTTGAGCGTGCTGATTTTCTCCGCGCCGGCACGCTGATTACTTCACCTTCAAGAACCCGAGACCCCTCGGGTTCGCAGTCCGCCGTAGTTCCGCGCATGCGGGACGAAGGCGGGCAAGAATCTTTTGAGTCTTTTGAATTTTTGATCATTTTTTGGCTAGAGCGACTAAATTGCAACCTGAAAATATCCCGGCTTTTTCAGAATGCTTCGCGTAAAAAACTTTGACCTCTCGGAAATCTGCCATACGTAATAATTTTTTCAGCTCCGATTTTGTGAACGCATGCACGAAACGCTCACCTCGATCTGCAAAAGGAATTCGGCAGTCACGTGAGTGAGCCTTGAGCAAGTATTTCCAATAGCGTGGCTGGAATAAATTCCAGGTAGTGAGAAAAATCTTCCCGCCCGGCTTCAGGTTGGCGTAAAGATTTTGGAGAACTCTCAGGCGATCTTCGGCACCTTCAAAGTGGTGCAAGACGGCCACACAAAAGATCGAGTTAAATCTTTCAGGCTGACTGTATTCACGCAGATCGGCTTTTTCAAACTCTTCGTTCGGAAAATTATCCTTGGCTTTTCCGAGCAGCTCCGTCGAACTATCTACCCCCAGGTATTTGCCTTTGAATCCATTCTCCCGCAGCCATTTGACGAGTCTGCCGTTGCCACAGCCTGCGTCGAGAATTTTTTCCGCGGTCAATAGTTCCTGGGCAAACTCAAATTCCTTCCAGGCATTTTTACGCGTAGAATCCCATTCTGCTGCGATAGAATCATATAGCTTGGGGTCATCTTTTCGGAATGTCTTATGGACGCTCACAAAATCATTTTAGAGTCGATTGCGCAAAACATCACTAATGAACGTGGGTTGCGCGGGCTGAAAGTAGTCGCTGCCGGTCACAGCGGCAAACTGCTGCGCAATTCGGATTTAGTGGAAGCTTATCTGAAGCTGTTGCGAGCGAAAAAAATCAAAGCCCGACCCGAGCTGCTCGACCTTTTGAAAAAAGCCCGGATCCGAACGCTCTCCGGAGTCTCTCCTGTAGCCGTATTGACCAAGCCTTCCGGTTGTCCGGGAAATTGTGTTTTTTGCCCCACCGAGCGAGGCATGCCCAAGAGCTATCTATCGAACGAGCCAGCCGTGATGCGAGCGCGACGGGCCAAGTTTGATCCGTTTCGACAGGTCCGGGATCGCTTGCAGGCCCTCACCGCCTGTGGCCACGAAACCAGCAAGATTGAACTAATCGTCATGGGCGGCACTTTTTCAGCTCATCCAAAGAGATATCAAACTTGGTTTATCCGGCGCTGCCTCCAGGCCCTAAATAGTTACGAGTTACGAGTTACGAGTTGCCAGAAGTCGAAAACAATTGAGAACGCAAAAAAGGCTAATGAAAAATCAAAGCACCGCCTGGTCGGCTTAACTCTGGAAACTCGTCCGGATTTCATCACTCCGACAGAAGTCCAACGAATGCTGAAGCTGGGTTGCACGCGTGTGGAGATTGGCGTGCAAAGTTTGGACGACAAAGTTTTGAGGAAAGTTAAGCGCGGGCACAAAGTGGCTGAATCCATCCGAGCCATTCGTCTGCTGAAAGACGCCGGGCTGAAGGTGGGGATTCACATGATGCCCAACCTTCCCGGAGCGACCCCGCGAAGTGATTTAGCAATGTTCCGAAAAATTTTTGAGGATCCTGATTTTGTTCCCGATCAGCTGAAAATCTATCCAACGGTGCTCACGGAGGGCACGGAGCTCGTGAAGCTTTGGCGAGCCAAAAAATGGAAGCCGTATTCTGACAAAACTCTCACAAAGCTATTGGCCGATATCAAGCAACTCGTCCTGCCCTGGGTACGCCTGACTCGAGTAATCCGCGATATTCCGGCGGAATCAATCCTGGCCGGTAGTAAGATCACGAATCTGCGACAGATTCTGCAGCGGCAGGGGGTGCGTTGCCAGTGTATCCGTTGCCGGGAAATTCGTACCGGACACTTCGACCCGCGAAAAGCCAGGATTATTAAACGTGAATATCCGGCCAGTGGGGGAAAAGAAATTTTCCTTTCATTTGAGGCTGAGAAGAAATTAATTTCCTTGCTGCGTCTGCGTTTCTGCAAGAATGGCGCTTACGTCCGTGAGCTTCACTCCTACGGAGCTGAGCTTGGACTCGGTACACGTGGCAGTAGTGGACAACACCGCGGTTTCGGGAAACGCTTGATCACCGAAGCTGAGCAGCTCACGAAGAAAAACAGTCACAAAAAACTTAAAATAATCTCCGGCGTCGGGGTGCGACCGTATTACCGTAAACTTGGCTACCGACTGGATCGAGAAAAAATCTACATGGAGAAAAATCTATGAAGCTCTTCCAAAAGCAAATCACGCAGCTCAGCCTCAAAAGCTCCGGTTATCGTAAGTTCGTGACTGAGCTTTTGGAGCTGCTATTTAGTTCCGACCTCGGCGGCAAAGACATCACGACTGCGTTGTTCGCAGCTCCTTCAAAAACTATTCAGGCTCAAGTCATCGCGAAAGAAAACGGGATACTGGCCGGAATGGAGGAGGTAGTATTTTTCCTCAAAAAGAAAGGTGTACAAGTTTCCACCCCGAAAAAAGATGGAATGAAAATCCGCCGTGGAGAAGTCGTCGCGACAATTAAAGGCCCGGCAAATAAAGTACTGGCAGTCGAACGCCTGGCTTTAAACGTCCTCGGGCGGATGAGCGGGATCGCAACTAGTGCAGCTCGACTCGCCAAGCAGGTTGGTAAGGGTAAATTCGCCGCCACGCGCAAAACTCCACTCGGCCTGCTCGACAGTAAAGCAGTCGTGGTCGGTGGAGGACTGCCTCATCGTCTCAACCTTTCCGATCAAATTCTCGTAAAGGACAACCATCTGGCAGTTGATCCTGCTATTTGGAAACGTATCCGGACTCAAGAGTTGTTCGAAGCTGAGGCGAGTTCCAGTCGTTTGGCAGTCGAAATAGCCAAACACTTCTCCAAAAACAAAAACCTGATCTTGTTGCTCGACAACTTCACGCCCGCCCAGCTCCGCAAACTCGTCCCTGCACTCCGAACGATTAACCCGAAAATAATCCTCGAAGCCAGCGGAGGGGTCGTGGCAAAGAACGCGAAAGCTTTCTTAAAAAGCGGCGTGGACTTTGTCTCGCTCGGAGAGCTGACTCATTCAGCCAAAGCTGTGGATTTTAGTCTGCGATTCGGTTAGTTATTTTTTCAATTCTCGTAAGGGCTTCCTCAACTCTTAATTCCAAAAGTCCCGCCTGAAACTCCCAATGCTTTGGTTTGGTTCTTTCCAGGCCGCCGATAACCTCACGACAAGCCCTTATGAACCAAGACAGATTATCTATACCGCTGGGAACATCATCCTCTCTTTCATATCGCCCGACGAAGCCAACCAACCCATCCACGGCCGTTGCGCCAGGAAGGATTCTTTCTTTTTTTCTTCGATCTTTGTCAGGAGACTTTTCCATGCTTTTATTGTTTTATTTGTTAAAATTGTT
This sequence comes from Patescibacteria group bacterium, assembly GCA_043812055.1. Classification (GTDB taxonomy): domain Bacteria; phylum Patescibacteriota; class Gracilibacteria; order JAHISY01; family JAHISY01; genus JBDRMN01. The sequence goes on along the minus strand of JBDRMN010000038.1, from coordinate 762 downwards.
TTTGTCAACCCCTCCCTCTGCAAAATCCTGATTTCCTCATCATCGGCTTCCTCCTGCGCTCTCCGCCACTAGGTGGCCCCTTTGGGGCTTCGCTCCGAGCTACGGCGGACAAGCCGTGCCCTTCTGTGCTAAAAACGCTTTGTGCAAAATTATAATTTTCTAATTGTTGGTTCGGGTATTGCCGGGCTCACCGCGGCTCTGACGGTTGCGGACCGGGGTAGTGTTTTGGTCGTCACGAAAACCGATTTGCTCGATGGTTCCTCACGCTACGCCCAGGCCGGGATCGCCGCGGTGCGTAATTTCCGTTGGGATTCCTTCGCCGAACATATCGCTGACACCCTCACTACTGGTCGAGACTTAAACAACAAGCGCGCTGTTAAGTTACTCGTCGAGCAAGCTCCGGAAGCTGTTCGCTGGCTGACAGGTCTGGGTGTGCGATTCCGCCGGGAACCCACCCGCGAAGCCGCCCATTCCCATTCCCGCGTCTGGAACACCAAAGACTCTACCGGGGAAGCGATTGAGAAGGTGCTCGCGAAGCATGTTCGGAAAAATAAAAATATTCAGGTCCTCACGAACAGCTCACTGCTTGATTTAATTGTTAAGCAAAAGATCTGCCGGGGCGCCTTCGTGAAGCTGAACGGGAAAATCGAAGCAATTTTAGCTGGCAAAACAATCCTGGCGACTGGTGGTTTCGGCCAGCTTTTTGCCCGGACGACTAATCCGAAAGTTTCCGTCGGTGACGGCATCGCTGCCGCGCACCGT
>JBDRMN010000037.1:0-15235 GCA_043812055.1 Patescibacteria group bacterium | reverse complement strand
CTGAGCCTTTACTAAGTGTATTAGTTCCCATGTGCAGGAATCTACCTGCACCCCTAAGCCATTTACCAATAAATATTGTTGGCATGATTAATGAATGTTAGATGGCGTCTAACATTCCAGTATGTGTCTGAACTTATTCATATGGTTTAAATTTGTTTATTTAACAATACTTTTTATTTTTTGCAATAGATTTTTTATCCTTCTAGTTGAAATCAAGCTAAAAAGTTGCGATTTCCCTTTCTCATCTGTAAAATCCCCCGGCTCTAAAAAATGTTCGAAGTGTTCTAGCTATTCGAGATGTTCAAATGTTTCGCCTCTCGCGTACCCAAAAAACTAGTCGCTTCCTCGGTCTCAGCAGTTTCAACACCTGGAACAAGTCCCCGCCTGGGCGGGGGACGATAGAACAATTAGAACTTTTTAAATGGCTCGCCACTTCAAGATTCAAAAACAGGTCGTTCACCGGAAGAAAAAAAGAGCTCCAAAGAGTGACAAAGAAGTCCTTTCGGCGCTGGGTCGCGTGATTGAGACCTTACCCAACGCTGAGTTTCTGGTGGAACTTCAAGATGAGATGTACACGGGTCACAAACTCAAAGCACGTATCTCCGGAAAGATGCGCATGAATCACATCAAGATTATCCTGGGAGATTATGTAACGGTCGAGCTTAATCCCTACGACCTTAACCGCGGCAGAATTACTTTCCGCTTCCGCAATCGAAATGCAGCCTTCCAAGAGATGCAACAACGAAGCTCCGCCACGGAGGCAAGCCCTAATTCTGAAACAGTTGAAAGTTAAACCCTCCGTAAAGCCCCGCTGCTCTAAGTGCAAAGTCATTCGTCGCAAAGGCGTGGTGCGAGTCATCTGCCAAACCAAACGCCATAAACAACGCCAAGGCTAAGGCAATGTTCAATGTGCAATGTTCAATGCACAAAACTAATTAATCACTAGAACCTAAAACCTAACACCTAGAACCCAAAATGGTCCGCATAGCATCTGTAAATCTTCCGAATGGAAAACGTATCGAGGCCGCGCTTCTCGCAATCGCTGGCATTGGCCGCAGTTTGGCACGGAAAATTTGTGCCAACGCCGGAATTGATCCACTCAAAAAAGTCAGCGAACTAAGTGAAAAAGAAGAAGAGGCTTTGCGGGCGGAAGTGGCGAAGCATCCCACCGAGGGAGATCTCCGCCGGCTAGTTAGCCAAAATATCAAGCTTCTTCAAGACGTCGATACTTACCGCGGTTCTCGTCACAAAAAACGTTTACCACTCCGTGGCCAACGCACAAAGAATAATGCCCGCACCAAACGAGGCAGGAAAGTCACGATTGGCTCCGGCCGAATCAAAGTCGAGAAGAAGTAATTTAGTTGCGAGTTGCCAGTTTCCAGTTACCAGTAATTTAGTTAGTAACAAAAAGTTCAGAGATTAAGGGTGGGCGTTAACACCTAAAGACCCAGAAACCCAAAGGCCTAACCATAGATCACGTAACATGAAATAATTTTATTTATCTATCTAACACTAACACTATCCACTAATAACTAAATTTGCCTGAAGAAGCTCAAAAGACCGAGGAAAGCAAGCAGGATCCAAAAGCTGAAGCTGCCAGCAAGGAGGCCAAGACTGCCGAGTCAACTGAAGCCCCCAAAAAGAAGGTTAAGAAAAGAAAAGTCCGTCGTCTCGTTCCTCACGGTTTCGCCCACATCAAGGCTGGCTTCAATAACACCCTCGTCACGATTACCGACCCGGAGCACCGCACGATCTGTTGGGCCAGCTCGGGTGCCAGCGGCTTCAAGGGCACCCGCAAATCCACTCCTTACGCTGCTCAAGTGGCCGCCAAGAATGCCGCCGAAAAAGCTAAAGAGTTCGGGGTCGAAACGATAGATGTTTTCGTCAAAGGCATCGGTCCGGGCCGCGAACAAGCCGTACGCGGACTCTCCGCAGCGGGCATCGAAGTGGGTTCGATTACCGACCGCACCCCCACTCCCCACGGCGGCTGCCGCAAGCGCCGCCCTCGCCGAGTTTAAACTTAATTCTTAATTCTGTTCTCTGCTTGTCCGCCGTAGCCTAGGCGAAGGCGGAGAACCTGAAACCTGAATATGCGTTACACCGGTCCTGCATGTCGACTCTGCCGCCGCGAAGGCAAGAAGCTCTTCCTCAAGGGAGAGCGTTGCAACACGCAAAAATGCGCCTTTCTGCGCAAGTCCGACGTTCCCGGAAAATACGGCAAGAACCTGATTGGTAAAAAAACAGAGTACTGCAACCAGCTCCGCGCCAAGCAAGCGGTCAAACGAACTTTTGGTTTAACTGAAAAACAATTCCGCAATTACTACGCTGAGGCCAATTGCCGTGAGGGTAATACTGGTGAGATTTTCATCCAACTACTTGAGATGCGTTTGGATAACGCAATTTATCGAGCTGGCTTTGCTGACTCGAGAGCCCAGGCTAGACAAATGGTTAGCCACGGACTTTTCCGGGTAAATGATAAGCGCGCCAGTGCTCCCAGTATCCAGCTGAAACCTGGTAACAAGATCGAGGTGAAAAAAACGGTAATTGACTCCCCCCTCTTTGCAGGACTGGCCAAGCAAAAAGATATTTCACCGAAGTGGTTGAAAGTGGATCTGGCGAAAATCAGTGTTGAAGTCGCCGGTAAACCAGGGCCTGAAGAATGTGAGCAGATCGACGCCCAAACTATCGTGGAATTCTACTCACGCTAAAAACAAAACTTTTGACCTTTTACTTTTGACCTTTAACCTTCTCCGCCATGCACATCATCCAACAAGACATCGGCCTTCCTAAAATCTCCGCCAAAAAGGTGGGAGACAATCACACGCTGTTTACCGTGGCGCCCCTGCCGAATGGCTACGGGATGACGTTGGGGAATGCCTTTCGGCGCGTGCTACTCTCGAGTCTACCGGGTGCGGCGGTGGCAGCAGTGAAGATCAAGGGCACCACGCACGAGTACTCCACTCTCGCCGGTGCTAAAGATTCTGTGTTGGAGATCTTGCTAAACCTCAAACGACTCAACGTCAAAAAGCATTCCAAAAAGGCCGCGACCCTCAAGCTGGAAGTCAAGAACCGTACGGGAGAGGTAACCGCGAAAGACATTAAGAAAGATGCTGACGTCGAGATCGTCAATCCTGGTCTGGTAATCACTACTCTGGATAAGAAGGGCGAACTCAGGATGGATATCGTCGTCGAAAAAGGTGTGGGCTATCTCCCCGCCTCCGAGCGTCAGGGCAAAAACAAAGAAGTGGGCCTGATTTATCTAGACGCGATATTTAGTCCGGTTGAGCGGGTTCGCTACGACGTGACCGCCACTCGTGTCGGCCAGAGAACCGATCTGGACAAGCTGGAACTGGAAGTCAAAACCAACGGCAGTATGAATCCGGAGGACGCTGTGAAATTTGCCAGTAACATCCTCAAATCTTATTTCGACCTCTTCAATCAGAAGGATGAATTAGTGGAAGGAGATTTCATTACTGACGCTAAAAAAGTGAAAGAGGAAGCTAAGACACCTGAAGCCGCCACTCCAGCCAAAGATGACGAGCAGGCGGTTGGCGAACCGGCTACCGAGAAATACACTCCGATCGAAACACTGCAATTCTCACCCCGCACACTCAATGCGCTGATCAACGGAGGTATCGGCAGTGTAGAACAACTCGTGAAGTGTAATCCGAATAAAATCGCTGAACTCCGGGGCTTCGGCAGCAAAGCCCTCGACGAAGTTCAAGAAAAGCTCGCCACCAAGAATCTAAAGCTCGAATGTAGAGATGATCAGTAGTTACCAGTTATTAGTTATTAACTTCCAACTTCCAATTCATGCGACACCGGATCAAAAAAATCCCGCGCTTGGGCAGAAACTTAGATCACCGCAAGCTCCTGCTGCGTAATCTGGCGACTTCCTTGATCCTGCACGACAAAATTCAAACCAGCGCCGCCAAAGCCCGTGCAGTCCAGCCTGTGGTCGAACGCCTCATCACCAACGTAAAAAAGAAGGCGCACGACCGTGAGGCGATTCGTTACCTCAAAAGTATTCTGCTCGACGAAAGGGCTCAGAAAAAAACTCTCGCTGAGCTAAAGCATAAGTATGCCGAACGCAAAAGTGGTTTTACGAGAGTTACTCCCATCGGCATCCGCAAGGGTGATGCCGCCCCGAAAGTTCAAATCGAACTCGTCTAATTTGAGAGTTACCAGTTGGCAGTTGCGAGTTGCCAGCGACCAGTGACTAATGACTAGTGACCAATAACCCCTCCCAATATCTCCTAACATCTCCCAACTTCTCCTAATAACCCTATCTAAAGACCCAAAGACCCGTACAATGAAAACCTATCTCCCCAGAAAGAACGACCTCAAATCCAAGTGGTATGTGATTGATGCCGCCGGCAAAACTCCGGGTAAAGTCGCCGTCGCAGCAGCCCGCCGACTCACTGGCAAACACCGAGTCGACCTCACTCCCCACCTCGATCTGGGCGATGGGGTCATCATCATTAATGCCGAGAAAATCAGCCTCACAGCCAAAAAGTTCGCCGGGAAAGTTTACCGACGCCACTCCGGTTACAAGGGCCATCTGAAAGAAACGACTGCCGGAGAATTGTTCGCCAAGAAGCCTGGGAAAATCCTGGAGCTGGCGATCACCGGAATGCTCCCGAAAAACCGCCTGCGCAACGGTAGAATGAAACGCCTGAAAATCTTCACTGGAGCCGAGCACAGTCACGATGCTCAAAAACCTGAAGCCATCGAAGTCTAATTCAACCCACTGAAACCTGTAACCTGTTCCCTAGAATCAACACTTCAAAATGAATCCAGCTGCTAAAAAGACCGAGGACTCCAGACAGAGAAAGGATCCTTATATCTACACCGTCGGCAAGCGCAAGACTGCGATTGCTCGCGTGAGGTTGTACCCCAAGGGCAAAGGCAAGATTACAATCAACGAGCGTGAGCTCAAGGAGTACTTCAAAGTTGGCAAAGATATTGCTTCTTTTCTGGCACCTTTCAAGATCGCTGACACGAGTGAGACCAATTACGACGTTGAGATTAAACTCATTGGTGGCGGAATCTCCGCCGGAGCCGAAGCCTGCCGTCACGGCATCTCCCGGGCGCTGATGAAAGAAGACGAGACTCGCAAAGCAGTACTGCGTAAAGCCGGTTTCCTCACGCGGGATTCACGTAAGAAGGAAAGGAAGAAACCAGGCCTGAAGAGAGCTAGGAGGGCGCCGCAGTGGAGTAAGAGATAGGTTCTAGGTTCTAGGTTCTAGGTTCTAGGTTCTAGGTTTTAGGTTTTAGGTTCTAGGTTTTAGGTTCTAGGTGCCAAGTTCTAGGGACTAGGTGTTAGAGTTCTTTCAAAATTAAGATGTTTTTTTCTTGGACTGAATTTGTCTATTTCACATCAAGCCAATCCGTGATACGTGTTTCACGTTCCAAGTTTTACGTTTCACGTTCTACGTTCTAAGTTATTCCTCAACAACTCTAATCTTATCCACCATCCGCTGGGTTTTTTCGCCGGCTCTACGATGGAGCAACCTTGCAGATTGCTCCACAGTTAGTCGTATTGAACAGACTACAAGCCTGCTCCAGCAAAAAAATCTTTGACTAAAACTTCAAATCTGCTAAGCTACCTCACCTTTAATCAAAATTACCATGGAAAAAACAGATGATGGACTACATCGTGCTGCTCTTATCGCCAAAGCTAATCAAATGAGAATAACAGGAAGAAACTCAATTGGTTTCTTTGTCCAAAGACCAAACCCGGCAAAACCTGGTGAACCTTATTCTGAAGCTGAACGAGCACTCGACAAAAAAATTGGTAACCCGAGACCCAATACACTTGCAGAAATAAGCGCAAAACTGTTTGCCAAAAGGGTTGCCGATATCCAAAACGGAAAAAAGTAGAGATGTTATTTGCAGCGTCTTTACTCCTCAATAACCTTAATCTGATCCACCATCCGCTGAGTTTTTTCGCGGGCCTTGTCAACATTTTCATCCGTCGCGAGACAAACCCCCATGCGCCGACCGGGCCGGGAGTTCGGTTTGCCGAATAAGCGGATTAGGGTGTCTTTCTCTTTTAAGGCTTCATCAATCCCCTCAAAGCTGATTTGCTTGGAATCTTTACTTGCCAGAATTACGCGGGAGGCGCCGGGTTTGATTGTTTTGATTTCCGGAATGGGTAAACCGAGGATGGCTCGCACATGCAGCTCAAACTCACTCATATTTTGGCTCACCATCGTTACCATGCCCGTGTCGTGCGGCCGGGGTGAGACTTCGCTGAAAATTACTTCAGCGCCAACGATGAAAAGTTCGACGCCAAAAATTCCCGTGCCGCCCAGATTGTCCGTCACGGCTTTCGCCATCTCCTGACACTTCTGGAGAACTTCCGGTGGGTACTCTTGCGGCTGCCAACTCTCCCGGTAATCCCCTTTAACCTGGACGTGGCCAACCGGATCGCAGAAGCTTGTGCCGTCTTTGTGACGAACAGTAAGGAGTGTAATTTCACTGTCGAATTTGACGAATTCTTCGATAATCACTTTTTCGCTCTTGCCGCGCGAACCTGAGATCGCGTATTCGAAGGCCTTCTCGATGTCGTCTTCGGATTTAACCGTACTTTGGCCCTTGCCGCTTGAGCTTTGAATCGGTTTGATCACGCAGGGAATGCCGATCTCTTTCACCGCTTTGTCGAATTCCTCCCGGGTCTCGGCAAACGCGTATTTGGCTGTTTTAATTTTCAGTTCCTCCGCCGCCAGTCGGCGAATGCCTTCACGGTTCATGGTCAGATTTGTCGCCCGGGCGGTCGGGATGATGTGGAAACCCTCTGCTTCGAACTTAAGGAGTAATTCCGTATTAATCGCTTCAATCTCGGGAACAATGTAGTCCGGTTTTTCTTTTTCGAAAATCTCCCGCAACGCCGCTTCAGCCTGCATGTCGATCACGTAGCTCCGGTGCGCGACCTGCATGCCGGGAGCGTTTTTATAGCGATCCACGCCAATCACTTCGACCCCCAGGCGTTGCGCCTCGATAATAACTTCTTTGCCAAGTTCGCCGCAACCCAGCATAAGGATTTTGGTCGCGGTAGGGGTGAGAGGAGTGCCAATCACGGTATGCAGGGATTAAGAATTGGAGAGATGTTAGCAAAAAAAATTACGATTCAGTTTCGGTAAGAACACTTTTTTTGAACTCATGATCTTCCTCCGCCAGTGCTCCTACCGCAAATCCCAGCCCAATCCAAAGCACAGCAGTGGCCGTGAAATTGTCCGCGAAATAGTGGTCGAAGTTCATAAGTAGGAAAACAGTTACTAGAAGCGCCAGAACTTCAAATTTCTTTTCTTTCAGGCTCCAGAACGCAAGTAAGGCAAAAATTGCCAGCCAGGCCAGCACAACTGCTAGAGACTCTTCAGCCAGTTTCAGCGCAAAGAAATTGTGCACCGGCTGCAGCTGCCAAAATTCTAAATCCGGGTTCAGTTCCGCCAGGGAGGCGACATAGCCACCTTGGCCAACTCCGAGCGGATTCTCCCGGCTGAGCATCAGGGCTTGGTAAATCTGGGTAGAGCGCGGGGGGATCCCCGAACCCTCATTAATCCGCACAAAAAACGGATCGCCAAAGGCCAGCAATAAGATTCCAAAAATACTAAAACTGGCTAGTGCGGAGACCAGACGGCGCTTGAATTGAAAGACGACGAGTACGAAGAGACCCAGGAAGAAAGCGAGATAAGCGGCCCGGGAAAAGGAAAAGAATAGTCCGGTGAGAATCACGATAGTCGCGAAGTAAAGTGGCGCGGACTTACGGGGATGGGCCGCCAAGAGCAAGAGAGTAACTGCCAGCAGCCCGCCGAAAATATTGGCATGGGGCAAAGTGCCCATACCACGCAACGCTATCTCGCCACCGGGCAGGACAATCTTGGCGACATTGAAGGTGTCCGCCGTGAAGAAACTCTCCCCGAGTAATGCAACCCCCAGACCTCCTTCGGCCAGGTATTGCGCGATTCCCAATCCGGCCTGGAGGAATACGGCGGCGGCGAGAATCTTGACTACGGCATAGCGATTGAAAATTCGCAGCGCGATTGCCAGCGCCACCGCCGCCAGCAAGAGCATACGCCAAAAATTCAATAGCGCGAGTAGCGGGTCAGTCGCCCAGGGAATCACGAGTACCGACGCAACGAAAAGTGCCAGGAGAGGATAAGTATATTTCTTGATTGGTGGGAGCTGTGGCTGGAAGTCTTTTTGAAACGCGAAAGTTAGACCGAGGAAAAGGAAGGCAAGCAAGAACAGTACTTCACTAAGCGAAATAAAGGCAGCCGCGTACTCGTTGAAAAAACCCAGATCATACGCTGACCCGGTGTGGACCAGGCTACGGAGGCGGAGCGGCAGGAGGAAAATTCCTGAGCCAAAGAAAATTTGCGCAAAAAAATAAAAATTTATCCTAGGAATTTCCGGAAATTTCGGAAGTTTCGGAAGCGCAGGTAGAGAAAAAAACTTCACGGGAAGATTTTAGCAGCTCGGCTGAAAATTATTACTCAACTTTGTTCAGACCTTCCAGAGCCTTCACCATCTCACTCACCGCGCTCCCAACACTCATCTCTCCGTCGGCTACCGCAGTCACAGCCTCGGCAATAATCTCGGCAAAGGCTTGGTCATCACTGATCGGCAATATGTCCGCGTAGACAGCCTGCTCGGCAAATATTCCCGTCAGCGGGTCCTGCTTCTGCTCGGTAATCAAATCCCGCCGGGAAGTTGGTTTACCTGTTGCTGCGTGGTACTGCTGTTGCGCAGCACGCCCGGTTAGCTTGAGGATGAGCTGCCAGGCCGCGTGGGGTTCGGCAGATGATTTGGCGACTGCCAGAGCAAAGAAATCCGCCAGCACCACTTTGGGGTTTCCCTGGGTCGGATCCTGGACCTGAGGCAGCGGCGCAATCTCGATGTCCGGAATCTGGATTACTCCGGGTAATCCTCCCTTCTCATACTGCTGAATGAGGTCTTTGATCTGCTCGTAGTAGTAGGAATACCCTGCCACCATCGCGACCTTGCCGCGTACGAAAGCGTCGATCTCTTTCTCGGGAGCACCGGCAGCCAGACGATTATTCCAGCTGTACTCCTGATTGCGCGTATTGCGGGAAAAGGTGGTGAAGAAATCCAGCGCGCTTTCCAGTGGCTTGTAAGCCTGACCGGAGGCATTTCGTACCGTTTCTTTACTCGCCTGCTGTAGATCTGCCCCGCCGAGTTGGTGGTAAAGGTTATAAAAAATATCCAGACCGCGCGAAATATTGTCCGTCCGACCCAGAGCAATTCCCGCCAAGCGGAAGCCTTCCGGGTCATTATTGTCCAGCGCCGTAATCTCGATCACGTCATCGAGTACACCACTCCAGGTCAGTTCCGGCGCGGGATAGGGTTTGCTGAGTACGTTCCGGAAAATGGTTTTATTGAAGTAAAGTCCGAGTGTTTCGAGATACATCGGCAGCGCGAAAATCCGTTGCTCGGCCATTCTCCCCTTCTTCACATCACTTTCGGGAATTTTTTCTTCGAAGACAACTGCCTCGCTCACCGCGTCGACAAAATCACTTTTGACGTTATTCTGAGTGTAGCCCAGATCCTGGCTTGGCAGAGGCTGTAGGAGGCTGCCGTATTTGGGGATCCAGCTGTTGTGAATTGCCAAGACATCCGGGCCTTCTCCCGCTGCTAATTCCAATAACAAAGTCTCGCGGTATTCTTTCAGGTCCGTGAAACTGCGGTAGTTTACTTTGACCCCCGTCTGGGCGGTGAAATCTTCGAGCAGAGGCTCCAGCGTGTCGCTCTTGTCAAAAACATTCCAAAACTCCAGTGTCACGACTGGTTGATCACGGGATTCACCTCGAACGAGTAGGACTAGCAGCCAAAGCAGGACGATTCCTCCGATTATCGCCAGAATTTTAAGAAGTTTTGGATTCATTGGAGGTTATTTTAGCTGTTCGCGCTTGCCCGCCGCAACGCCCGCCAAAAAAGCCTTTTTCGCCCGGGCGTAAAAGGTGAAGGGCAAAGCGATGGCGATCAATTTTTGGACGAAAAGTTTGGCGCCCGTTGGCAGGATTGCCTCTTCTGGATGTTTCTTTTGAAAAAGCACCGCATTTTTGCCCGCGGCGAATTGACGTTCAAAGAGAGAGGTGGCATCAATCTTGTGGAAATGTTCGGCCAATGCTGCTGGCAGATAAATCAATTCCATCCCTTTCTCCTGTAAACGGTAACCCAGTTCCGCATCCTCGAAACCCCAACCTGAGAAATCCTGATCGAAACGCTCACGACCTAATAATTCTCGTTTAATCGAAATGTTCGCTGTATAGAAACGCCAGAAGTCGGTTTGCTCGCCATGGCTGAGATCATGGAATTTGAACTGAACTCCACTGTGCGTGAGCCAGCGCATGAAGCGACTTACCCGAATTTCCGGATGCCACGTAACTTTACCGAGCGCTGAGCGCTCCTTCTCCAGGTTGGCGGAATGGAAGCGGTAGTGCCGTTCGAGTAAATCGGGCTTGGGTAGCATATCGTCACCCAGGAAAAGCAAGATTTCGCCACCGGAACGTTCAATCCCAAGGTTGCGCGCGACTCCCTGCCCGGCATTATTTTGAGTGAAGACTTTCAGATCAAGCACATGTTTATCGACAAATTCGCGTAGTAAACGCGGCGTCTCGTCCCGAGAGCCATCGTCAACGACAATCACTTCGAAATCCTCCTTCGGCAAAGTCTGCGTAGCGAGCAAATTCAAATTCCGCCGCAAGACGTCAGCTCGGTTGAAAGTCGGAATGATTACAGATAATTTCAAATTATAAGTCGATGAAGTGCGGGCGCATTACCCGCGCGGTATTGTATATGAAGTGCAGGAAGGCAATCCTGCACTTCGATTTTCAGGAATGAAAATTGGTTTGAAAATTAAAAAATTGAAACATTGGAAATCGTTTACTTGTCCTCCGTAGCCCGAAGGGCGAAGGATGGAGAAATTAGAAATTAGAAATTGAAAATTAAAGTCCCAGGCTCGGATTCACGTTTACAGAACGTATCTTACTGAACTTTGCAGGATTTCTCCGAAGTAGCCACTCCCCCGCTCCCGCAATCATTGCGGCATTGTCCGTACAGTACTGAAATTTTGCGGGACAACGGAAAGTTATCCCGAGCTCTTTGGCATACTTTTCGAATCTCCCCCGCAAAGCCTTATTCGCACTCACTCCCCCGGCAAGATGAATCTCCTTAGCTTTAAATTTTCTCGCAGCTAATAAAGTCTTGGTGGCCAACACGTCAATTACGCTTTCCTGGAATCCGGCTGCAAGATCAGCAATAAAACTTTTTTGTTCCCTGCTTGTCCTGATCGGAGTCGAAGGGTTCCCTGCCTGCCCCGAGCGAAGTCGAGGGGGAACCTGGAACCTGCGTCTTACTTCACTTTTCAATCCGGAAAATGAGAAATCAAAGTTTCTAAGCTCAAGTTTTCCGCTTCTCAACCGCTCTCCTACTTCGGTTGGACTGAAGTTCTTGGAAATATCTTTTGGAATCAACCACGCGCGTGGCAGCAGTTCTGGTTTTTTGGAAAGTTGGGCAACTTTTTCAATCGCGGGGCCACCGGGGTAGCCGAGCCCGAGCAAGCGCGCGACTTTGTCGAAAGCCTCCCCGGCTGCGTCGTCATTCGTCTCCCCGAGCAGCTTCGGTTGACTCGTCGCGGAGCGCAACAAAACTAATTCGTTGTGTCCTCCACTCGCCGTCATAGTAATGATTGGATAACGAAAACTTTTCGCTTCTCGTTCCAACCAGTTCGCCCGGATGTGGCCGAGAATGTGATTTACCGGAATCAACTTTTTTTTGCTGAACATCGCCAGAGCATTCGCCGTAATCACTCCCGACAGCAAGGCTGAAACCAAGCCCGGACCCGCCGCCACTGCAATTGCGTCAATCTTCTTTAGTGATGTTTTGGCTTCCTTAAGCGCTTTTTCAATCACTGGCAAAATCGCCCCCACGTGCTCCCGCGCAGCGACTTCGGGAACCACCCCGCCCGTCTTGGCATGCAGCTCCGCTTGGGAGGCAATCACACTGGAAAGAACTTTTGAGCCATTTCGAACAACTGCCGCCGCCGTCTCATCGCAACTGGTTTCGATTCCGAGGATAAGCATCCGCCCGATTTTGGCGGAAAACAGGGAGAAAGAAAAGTTAATCCCAAAGCTGAGCAGCTGCTTCTCTACCCCTACCCCAGTCTCGTCTGCCTCCTCCAGCCTGCAGTTGACCAGCAGTAATTGGATACCCGATCGCACGTAAATCTTCCCTAATGCTGCTAATCTTCCAAGGAAATCTTTCCGCGCAGACTTGGGCGAAATTCATTATAAAATCCAAGTTGTTTTCCACAGCTCTCCCTTCGGCCTCCCGTATGGCCGCGAGCAGTTTTGTCAGGCTTAATTTACCTCTTTCAAAGTCGCTAAAAACATTTTTAAACCTGACTCGTACAGTCCTTCTATTATCGAGCATCTCCCCTAATCTGTTTGAGGAACCTTCGGCGACTGTAGATTGTGGTGCTGGAGTCAAAAGAAAATCCAGCCAACTACGATCCGTCGTTACTCTTCGAGCTCGCGCCTGCCGAGCCTTTGTAGCAAAAGGCTCCCCTTTTTTTCTGTTTCTTTCCCTCCACTCAGAAACAGCTTGTTGCACAATCTCATCAATTTGATCTCTTGTCCTGGGTCTCAGCTGCTCAAATAACTCCCTGGCACGAGTGGCAATCATTGGTCTCCCCACAGCTTTACGAAAGTACTTTGAGTGAATCCCTAAGAGATCTTCTAATGCCTCCTTGGGGTTTTCAGGAAAATCCAGGGCAATCTGCTTAGGTGCTGCATTCTCCGGAGTTCCCGGAGTGTTGAACTTAATAAAATCACTCATGCTAAAGGTGAAATGCGCTTCAAGCCCAATTTTGAGCTGCATCTTCATTTCCCAAACCCCAACCTCTGCTTCTTCGTTGCCTTCCCGTTCCGGCCACAGGAAGCTTTTTTGGATTCTGGGCTTGCTCCCTTGGAGCCAAATCTTTTATAACATCTCTCACTATCTGTCTCAAAGTACAATCAGGGAGCGGCACATCCGGCTCACAATAATCTTTAACGATATCCTTGGCTTTAGCAATAATTAAACTAATCAAAGATGAATTAATTTCACGGCGTTCGGCAATTTCCTCCTGGATCAGTTCTTCTAGCAGCTCTGCGTCCTGACAACTTAGTTCTGGCATAACTTTAGGAAAGTTTTCAATCTTAAGACTGGTAAATAATTTTGTCAAATTTTTTCAAATACCCAAAAATCAGCCCTTCGGAAAGGGCAAAACTAGACAGAAAAAAGATCGGTAATAAAAAAAACCCTACACTCTACCCCCTATCCCCTATACCCTAGAACCCATCCCCTACAAAAACTTCTTCGCCGCTTCCTCCGCACTCATGCCCTTGTGCACCACGGCCGCAGTTGCCTGGATGAAAGCTTTGGGATTCTTGTGCTGGAAAGCGTTACGGCCCATCGCGACCCCGGCCGCTCCCGCCTTGATCGCTCCTTCGACATTCTGGAGCGCAGCCAAATCATCACCCTTCGCTCCTCCGGCGATAACGACCGGAACCCCTAGTGCTCCATCCACGACTTCCTTGAAGCTCTTGGCGTCGCCGGTGTAAGGCACTTTGATAATGTCGGCACCCAGCTCGGCGGCAATTCGAGCCACCTTCTTTACGTGCTCCACATCATTCGGATCTTTAATCTTCGGTCCACGCGGATAGGCCATCACGAGTAAAGGCATTCCCCATTCGAGACAGTTCGTCGCGATCTTGCCAAATACACGCAGCTGCTCTGCTTCCGTTTCGCTACCGAAATTGACATGAATCGAAACAGCATCGGCACCCATTTTTAGAGCAGTTTGAACATTATTTACGCTAACTTTTTCATTACCATCGGTCGGATTGAGTTCAGTCGAAACAGAAAAATGCAGAATTAAACCTATGTCTTTACCGGCACTACGATGCCCATGCAGAGCCAAACCCAGATGTCCAACCACCGCATTCGCCCCACCTTCCGCCGCAGCATTCACGGCAGTCTTTAAATCAACGAGACCCTCAATCGGCCCCATTCCCGCACCATGATCCAGCGGAAGAATCACGGTCTTACCTGTGTTGCGGTCGATGATGCGCTCGAGGCGAATCGGTTTACCGAGAGTCATGGTGCTAAAAGTTAGATACGGTGATTTTACGGCATTTTTGCTTTTCTGGAAACCCCGTTACAGGTTCTAGGTTCTAGGTTCCAGGGTTCCAGGGAACCCTTCGACAAGCTCAGGGCAGGCAGGGAGCAGCTAACGCAGGAGCAAGTGTCCCTTTCCTGTCCGCCGTAGCCCTCCCGACATCACGTCGGAACGGGGCGAAGGCTGGAAGGGCACCTGCTTCGCAGAAAATTTCCCAATTCTGTCTTCCACTTTTCTTATAGTATTTTCCGGCGTACTCGCTCCTGCCGTAATCCCCACTTTTTTAACGCCCCTGAGCCAGTTTTTTCTAATTTCCTTTTCATTTTCCACCCAGTGGCTTGGCACAATTTTTCTCACTAAATCAAAAAGTTGTTTCGTATTGTTCGATTTCTTACCGCCAATTACGAGCATCCGATCCACTTTATGAGCCAAATCTACCGCAGCTGTCTGACGTTCAATAGTCGCCCCGCAGATTGTTTTTAAGGCTGCAACCTTCGCTTTTAATTTCTGCAATTCTTTTACAATAGCGCTGAAACGTTCCGGTGTTTCCGTCGTCTGCGCCAAGACGGCAACTTGTTTCCCGGCGTAGCGCCGTAAACGTCGATCAGATATTAAACTTACAACCAAAACTTCCGGAAAATCCTCAACCACTGCCCGCATTTCCGGATGATTGCGCCGACCGACGATCACTACCGGAATCCCCCGCTCCGCGAATTTAGCCACTTCCAGGTGAATCTTTTGCACAAAGGGGCAACTTGCGTCGATCACTTTACTTTTTTTATAACGCAAAGCTTGCAGTTTTTTGCGTGAGATTCCGTGAGCCCGGATAATCACCGTTCCTCCACTTATCCTCGAGATGGCGGAAACTGAACGAACCCCGCGAGAACTTAATTCTTCCAAAACTTCCGGATTGTGAATCAACTCGCCCAGAGTACGCACAGCATTACCACGAGGCTGTAACGCCAAATCGTACGCTCGGCGTACCCCGAAACAAAACCCGGCGTGTTTGGCTCGAATAATTTTCACGCAGAAGATTTTACCGTCTTTTGG
>JBDRMN010000036.1:0-22764 GCA_043812055.1 Patescibacteria group bacterium | reverse complement strand
CTTTCTGAGTTTAACCAATCACTATCCAGGTTCATCTTTACTTACAACTTCTACCGTCCTCACTATTCACTTTCCAATCAAACCCCGGTTCAAGTATTCTTAGCTAAACATTCCAGTATGTATTGGACGCATACAGTGATTTGCGAATAATAGTAAAAAATGTTAAAATGTGGACATCGATAAAAATAAAAATGCGTAAAAAGAAAAAACAAAATGCTGGATTTTCTCTTCGATTGAGCCCTTACTTTTGGGAGAGATTAATAACCGCAATCGCGGTTGTGATGATTTGGAGAGGGTTGTGGAACTTACTAGATGCCTACTTTTTTGTAGAAAATCCGTTTTGGAGCAATGTTTTCAGTATTTTAATCGGATTGTTAATTCTCTACCTCCCCGATGGAAATATTAAAAAATTAGTTTGAAATTCTTAAAGTAATTGGAGTAGTGGAAAGTGGTATTTTAAGTTTAGATGCGATTGAATTTTGCGCTAACAAATGAGTTTTAAAAAAATGAGATTCCCGTAGATCACACATTCACACTATCTTCGGTTTTCTTGTTGTCTATAAATAGAGCTTAAATGAACTTGATGTATTTAGTGAACATGTAGAAAAAGAAGGGATTAAAAATCTTTCCTCCGTCTCCCAAGCGGTTCTAATTTCAGTTAATAAGCCCTGCCACGTCGTTCGCGAACGACGTGGCCTTACCACCCCTTACTGAACGACGTGGCCTTGCCACCCCTTACGAACGACGTGGCCTGCCAAAAACAAATACCACCTCTAGTACCCACCCCCTACTCCTAGTGGGTAGAGTGGTACTTTTAAAAAAGGTCACCCGTGGGCAGGTGACTCTCGTGCAATGTTCCCCTAGAACCTGAAACCTAAAACCTACTTCACCCACTTCACTTTCTTCCGCAGCGCTTCCCACGCCTTGTACTGCTTCTGGAATATTTTCACAATTTCATCTAAATCGGTGGTGTAGTGCACGATGTTTAGATCGTCTTTGGCGATAAAGGGAGTATGACCTTTTTTAATCTGCTCATCGAACATGATTTTGTTTTCGTGCTCAAAGATTGGTTTCCAAAAAGGATGCGCGAGAATAGGAAAGTCGGCTTCCAATTTCCAGCGCTGTTTCATCTGGATGAACATCGACGCTTCGAGATCAGTACCGATACCTCCCGGGGCGAGATAAACTCCATTGCTCGTGCGCACAAACTCTTCGATCCGGGTGCTGAAGTTGCGATATTCCTGAACGATATCCAGTCTTTCGTTGCGACCGAGTTCGTGAGGCAGGTCGGCTCGAATGCCGCGATTTTTGCAGTGAATGACCTTATGCTCACGCTTAAGTTCGGCCTTGGCCTGCTCGAGTCCTTCGTTGGCGGCAAGCATGAGACCTCCGCCCCCGCCGGTGACGATATCCACCTGCATTTCCTTGCCGAGCTTTTTCGTCAGATGCGTGACGAAATGGAAATATTCAGAATCCTGCTCCTCGAAAAGTCCGCTGCCAAAAATCGTGATGCGAAAACTCTCAAAATAGGAGTAAGGAAAGCTGTCGAAGAGAGATTTTTCGTAGCGTTTGCGAGCAGTTTCGAGGTTCGCGTTAATACGCTTGGCCTTACTGCGCGAAAGCACGATGGATTTCTCCTTTTTGAATTTTTCGAGAGTGGCGATGCGGTAGGCAGGCATTTTAGGTGCTAGGTTCTAGGTGCTAGGGATTAGGGAATTTTTAATTTCTAATTTCTAATTTTCAAACGATTTCTAATGTTCCAATGTTTTAATTTTTCAAACCATTTTTATTTAGGAAATTTATTTTTGGTTTGGATAATTGAGAAATTAATTAATTGAAAATCGTTTATAAATTGAAAATTGAAAATTAGAAATTTTGTTAATGTCCATGAACTTGTAAAGTTAGTTTTTTATTGGCTAAAAATTGGTCAATGGACTTGAACGCCTCTGAATACATCTTGGCATTCGATTCGTCGGTGTAGAAGGCAATGTGAGGAGTGATGATGACGCCAGGTAGATGGAGTAACTCACGGTCTTCTTTCAGATTGTTCTCGTGTTCCACGACATCGAGGGCGACGTGGCAAAACCGCTTTGCTTTAATTGCTTTCACAAGCGCCGGAGTGTCGATCAAAGCACCCCGAGCAGTGTTGATGAGAGCGACGCCCTGTTTCATCTTGGCGATGCTTTTTGAATTAATCAGATGCTTGGTTTCCGGGAAAAGCGGGAGATGCAGGGTGATGATGTCGGAGCGTTTAAGCAAAGTGTCGAGACTCGTGTATTTGAAATTTTGGAGCTTGTGCAGCTTAGGGTTTTTCTGAACGTCGTAACCGAGTACTTTCATCAGAAAGCCGTCGGAAGCGATGCGACAAACTTGGGCGCCAATGCGGCCCGTGCCGATCACGCCAATAGTTTTTCCTTTCAACGCCAAGCCTTTGAGTCCGCACCAGGAGAAATTGTCGTGGGCGGTGCGTTCCTCGCCTTCCAGGACATTGCGGCAACTGGCCAGCAAAAGAGCGAAGACGTGCTCGGCGATGACGTGGGAGCCGTATTCGGGCACGAAGCAAACAGGAATTTTCTGGTCGTGCGCCCACGCAAGATCGACATGGTCATAGCCCGCACTGCGAGTCACGATCAGTTTGAGCTTGGGCAAAAGCTGCAGGGCCTTTCCAGAAAAATCCGAATGAATCATTCCACAAATAATTTCGGCGTCTTTGATTTGACTCGCTAGTTTCGCCGAAAAAGGCTCAGCAAAACACTTGGCTCGCGGATACTTCACCGTGATAACGCGTGCGTCGGCGGGCTCAACTTCGAAAAAATAAATTTTACTGGTCACTTTTGTGTTGATTTGAGCCGCACAATCAGGTGGTTTATTTTGCCACGATTGTTTGGCTGTATTTGGAAACATTGCCGTAGGCATCATAGATCGAGAGCACAACATTGTATTCACCAGCTTCAGCGAAAACGTGAGCCGGAGATTTCTCGCTACTTGTGCCACCGTCATTGAAAACCCACTCATGCCGGGTGATATTCCCGGAACTCGCGGAAGCATCGAAAGAAACAGCCAACGGAGCGGTACCGCTCACTCGTGAAGCGGAGAACTTCGAATTGAGTGTCGGGTTAGTAGCTACAATTTTCAAAATGTCGTAGTACTCAGTGCCGTCATCGGCATGCAGAGTCAGAGTCACGAGCTGCGAACCGACAGTTTCGAAAACATGCGAAGTTTGAGCGGATTGATTGATAAAAGTTTGCTGATTTTGATTTTGGCCAGTTCCGAAATCCCATTCATAAGAAGTGATCTGGCGGCTGGCCGGTAGACGGGAGCCGGAAGCGTCGAAATTAACGGTCAGCGGAGCGGCTCCTGAGAGCTTGTCCGCACCGAAGTCAACGACCGGCATTTCCTCGCCGACGGTGACTTTCACCTCAGTTTCGTCTTCGTTACCATCGCTATCCGTGGTACGCAATTTGGCATGGTATTCGCCAAGCATCCAGTACTTGTGCTCGACAGTGCTCCCCTCGGTATCGTAAATCCCGTCACCGTCGAGATCCCAATCATATTGCACGATGTTGTCGTCGGCGTCTTTGGATTCGTCAGCACTGAATTTAATGGTTAGTGGAGCGGAGCCCGCGACAGCCTGATAACGGGTGGAAAAAGGCGGTTCGGTGGTGATGATTGCTTCAGGCGCGAAGCTTGCGTCATTGACCTGGATTTCCACCATGTCTTTCTGAATTTGGCCGTTGTAATAAGTGGCGACGAGCTCGACCGGATAAGTACCAGGTTTCTCAAAAGTAAATTTGTTGCGCTGGCCATGTAGCTTGTCGAGACCATCCCCGATCCGCCACTCGTATTTGTCGATCTGGGACAGGCCTCCACTCGACGCCCGGGCCGCTTCTAGATTTACCGTCAGTGGGGCGAAACCCTTTTTGGGATCAGCTTTGATCCAGAGGGTACCTTCCACGAGCTCACTCGGTTCGTAGACAGTGATGATTTTTTCGAAAGTTTTTTCCTCGTGGCGACCGTCGGGTAAAAAATCACCAGAAGTGACGGTGAGAGTCACTTTGTGCTCACCGATAGTTTTGAAGGTCCACTCGGTTTGACGGTAATTCATGCTATCCCGGTCGGCACGACCGTCGGCGTCCAGATCCCAACTGTAGTTGGTGATTTCCGAGCCCTGAGGATCCGCTACATTAGCAGCATCGAGTTTTACTTTGAGCGGCACTTCACCTGACTCGGGATCGGACTCAATCTCACCGTAGATCTCCTGCTTGGAAATGGAAACGGTTCGTACGTACTCTTTTACCATCGAGTCTCCCCCACTCTTGGGTTGCATCCGCACTCGCAGAGTGACGTTGTAAACGCCGTTGAATTTACCGCCGTGGGGGAAGTAAAGGGTTACCTGCGACCCGGTGTCATCCACTTCTCCATCGCCATCTTTATCCCACTCGTAGCTCACGAGGTCGTAATTTTTTTTGAAAGCATCGACAATGCGCTCCGCTGAAAATTCAATCTGGATTGGTGAAGTGAGTTCGTAAGTGTATTCCGGTTGGGTCACGATCTCGATCGGTAATTCCGGTGGTTTCATTTCGAACCTACTGATATAGCTGTAAACGAAATACCAAATCGTAATTATCAAGACAGCAATCCCGAAACTTGTCAAAGCCCGCAGACCCGCCCGAGCTTTTTCCGCACGCTCCTCCCGTCCAGCCAGCAGACGGCGGCCAAACTGGAAGATGCTGTAGATGATCGCGATCAGGCCGAGCGAACCAAAAAGCATGCTTACCATGCCAATCGTCCAGTTTTTGAAAGACGCCGGACTGAGTCCGAAATTAAGGATAGTCTCTTCACCAGCATTGAGTCCGAAAATCATCGCGACAATCAGGATGGCGAAAAGTCCGAAGAAAAAAGTTAAACAACCCAGAGCGAATTTGCGGGGCTGGATACGTGGTTTCGCAGGGGGCTTCGGACCGGTTACCGGGGCTGCCTTGGTGCCAGCGGGAGTATTAATTGCCGGATCGGCGATCTTGTCGACGGCTTGACCGATTTGATCGAAGTCGGAAAGGTTTGGTTTTTCAGACATGTTCTAGGGTGTAGGGTTTAGGGTAATAGGTAGGAACGCCCCACTGGGGCGTTCGTACTTGTCTAGTAATCTCCGCCTTTGGGACCGGTTGTAATCAAAGTATTAACGAGAGCGTAGGCCAGCAAGATAACAATGATGCCGATCACAACCCAGATGATGATCTTCTTGGCCTTGGTAGCCTGTTCATCATTACCGGCGGCGGTGACGTAGAGAAAGCCCGCGTAAATGAGAGCCACCATCGCGATTAAAGCGAAGAAACCCAAAAAGAAATTCGTCCAGTTGAGAATGGCTTTGGTGAGAGATCCGGTTACCGCGATTCCTTTGTAAGTACCGGCGCTGGGAACACTCAAACAGTTGCTACCGCTGCAGCCCGGCTGATCACCTGCACCACCCACCCCCAGGCCGAAACTAAAATTGTCTGTTCCGATCTGGATGCCGCCATCTCCTAAGCCAAAACTGAACGCCGCCAGGTTGGCACTCTCCGGGTGAGAGCTGCCCAGCCAAGTCATGGCGCTGAAGGCTCCGGCGAGCGCGAAAGTTGCGAGCAGAGTGGGAAATTTACGGAGCTGATTTTTGATTTTAAACATTTGGATTTGAAAAGTTTTTTACCAACCTACGTTGATATCGGTGCCACCGATACTGATATCAACCTGATTATCAGACTGCACTGCTGATTTACCGGACAAAACAGTGTTGACGATGGCGTAGGCTGAGACGATGACGATAATACCGATCACGACCCAGATTATAATCTTCTTGGCTTTTTCAGTTTGCTCTTGATTACCGGCAGCGGTGAGGTAGAGGAAGCCGGCGTAAACAATTGCCGCAATGGCAATCGCGCCTACAAAAGGAAGGAGAAAATTGGTCCAGCCCGTAATCATCCCGATGGCGCTGCCATATTTATTGCCCTTGTAGGACCGGGCGAATTCCTGCAGTCCGCTCGCCGCATCCGCGCCGCTGAATGTGGTAGCGCCGGATCCATATCCACCGACACTTCCACTTCCACCGACACTTCCACTTCCACCGACACCACTGGCGCTTCCGCCAGGGAAGAGAGGCTTGCCAAAAGGCCGGTCGTGATACCATTGACGATCTTTTTGCCAGAGTCAATCACTCCGCCAACCAGACCGGCGGCACCGACGATGGGAGCAGTGATTATTTCAGTAGCCTTGCCAATGACCTTACCGATTGTCGCACCTGTTTTGAGGGAGTTTTCAATAATATCTGTTTTTAGCTGTCCTGCTTGAATTTTTCCCCAGAGGCTGCTGAGCTCACGGCCCTCATCGAAAAGCTCCTGCTCGGATTCGTACCAGAGCTGCTCAGACTCTTTTTGCAGCACCTCCAGGCGGGATTGCGCCTCCCGCTCTTTCTCCATGCCCATGTTTTGAATTGCCAGAAGCTCTTGCTTGGTATTTTCCTCGGCACTGAGGAAGGCTTGAATTTCAGACTCACATTTTTCAATGTTTTGGAAAGTTTGGAGGCAGTTGGCGAGCTGGGTAGTGACTTTTTCAAAGTTTGACTTGAGCTCCTCGGCTTTTTGCAGGAGAGCCTTTTCTTCTGCTGCCGTGAAAATTTCACGAACGATTGATTTCGCTTGACTCTCGACTTTGGGCAGGAATACCCGGAGGCGTTGCTCCCGCTCCCGTAGGCTGATTTGGGTGCTGAGGCGACGGTAACTGCCGCGCAATTCTTTGAGCGCCCGGAGCTTATCGTCGAGTTTAGCGGTACAGGTAAGGGCGGTTTGATACTGATCGTAGGCTCCCCCATTGCCCTGACCGATGGCGGCTCGGTAGTCTGTCTGGGCAGCGCGGACTTCGGCGACATAGGGTTTGATCGTTTCCAGCGCGCTACCACTCAAGACGACGTCGGCACGTAGATTGCTGCCACTGGCCATCCAGCCGAAAGCAAATACTAGGGTGGCGACTCCAAAAATAGGCACCCACACATGACTGACCGGCTGACACCAGAGCTTTTGCAGACAACGGAATGGCTTGAATTTGGCTAACATGGATAGTTAAAGCAGGTTGCGGATAAAACCCCAAAAATTCAGGAGAGTGCCAACTTGCTGCTTTTGAGTACTTTTTTCTGCCTCGGCAGCAGCGTGCAGCTCCTCGGCTTGGATCCTGGCCACGGTCTCAGCATCGGCTGCCTTGGCTTCGGCTTCAAGCTGCTGACTTAGTTCAGACTTTTTTTGCTGTAAATTGTCGTAGGCGTTGTCGTAAATTAATTTGAGATCGGCAGCCTCCTCCGCTTGCGCACCCAGAGCTTGTTTCGCGTTGCTTAGTTCTGTTTCACACCAGCCCAAACCCTGGTCTGCGGTAAGATCAGTTTTGTCTTTACGGCTGATTTCGAAGGCAACGATGTCAGTATCCAGCTGCCCAATGGCATGCATTAGATTGGATTTTGCCGTGCGTAATTCGCTGGCAATTTGGTTCTCCAATTTGACTGAATCAGCGGCGTTGCTGGTGTATTTCCGACAGAGAGATTCAGGGTTAGCCAAAAGACAACGCTCGTAAGTAGCCTTGAAATTGTCCGTGCGAATTCTCTGCTCGAGCAGGTCAGTGCTTAGCTTGTAGATGTAGCTGACCCCAGTCACTGGTGAGCCCTTCGTATCTGGAAGTGGATAAGTGTCAGCAACGTCAGTCTTGGTGCTAAAAATCATCTCCGTCCGAGCAAACTCCTGCTCGCAGTCGCGGGCCGCTCGTAGTGCCATTTTGGCTTTGCTGCAGCGGCTGGCGTCCTCGCAAAAAAGCACGCGATCTTCAAGCTTGGATAAAGTCTCTCCGAGGTTTTCGCGATCCTCGTCGTAGCGCTTCTCCAGGTCAAAGATCTGGGTTTCCAGCGCCGTAATTTGATTTTCGGTTTCGTAAATTCTCTCTTCGGCTGCACATTCCGCGTCAGCACAGAGGAAGAGCTCCTCTAGGATAGTCGGAAAATTTTGATTGAGACTGATAATGTCACGTGTGGCCTTATCGATAGCTTGGCCGATTTCCGTAGCCGAACAGATGAAATTTTCTGCATCAGACAGGATAACATTGCTACGCAGATCACCACTTAGAGACGCTCCAATAAGCAAAAGCAAAAACAAGAGAAAGCCCGCTGTGGTCCGCGCCAGCTTGCGCCGGAAAGTATGGTAATTCCGGGCCCGCCTGACGGCGGGCAGGCTTGCACGCGGATTACGGTTCGCAATCCGGCGAACGGTGAAAACCGCCTGCCGGGGCGCATTTTTCGGCCTGGTTTTTGTTTTTGGAGACATTGAAGAGAAAGATTCTAAAGATCATAAGGAGCTTTAAAGACGGTAAGGAGAGATCCTTATAACCCTTATCGCCCTTTAGGCTCCTTATGATCCTTCCCCTAGAGTGAGAAGATGCGAGCCAGGACGCTGCCGGCGCGGTGAGCGCGGAAACGACGGGGGTTCGCGTTGCGGATCGGGCGAATCGCGAAATGACTGCGATCTGCTCGTACCCGACTGCGGGTGATTTTGGTTTTGGCCATTTTGGGGTTGGGTTAAGTTTTTAAATCTAGTTATTTTAGCAAATTTTGGCTTCTAAATCAATGATACCCTGATTGACAAACTAGTTACCGATGTTGATGTCAATACTGGTCCTACTGCTTCCCTCGGGGTTGCCGGCGATCAATGAATTTACGATCGCGAAAGCGGCCACGCTAAGGATGACGCCCACGATCGCGCCGAGGATCACTTTCTTCGATTTCTCGGCAACTTCTGTATTGCCAAAGTTCGCGACCCAGAGGATTCCGGCGACGATGATGGAGATGACCGAGAAGACTCCGATAAAGGTCGCGAGGAAATTAGTTACATTGGCCAGGGTCGAGATACCCACAGCAGTAACTATTTCCGCATCACCGGTAGCAGTGTTTACGACGAAGAAAAACTCGTTCACCAAAGTGTAGGAAAGCAGGATCAGGGCTAAGCCGGCCAGACTCCAAAACAAGGTTTTCTTGTGTTTATTCAGTTGCTCCTCGTTGCCGAAAGAGGAGATAATCGCGACTCCGGAATAGACGATGAAAAAGACGGCAATACTGCCGATCAGGCTCGTGAAAAATTTAACAATCTTGAGAATAATAGCCGAGCCTTGTGTGCCTAAAGCACTTGCTGAGAGCGTGCATCCCTCGGGGATCTTGGTAAGATCGGCCTGGTCACCACTGTTTTCGACCATCTGCATGAATTCCACACATTCGGGAGAAGTGACACCGTCCATGCCTCCAGTCGTAGATGGGTAGATGAATCCAAAAATAAACTGATCAACCATAAGTAAGACCACGAAAGCCGTGATGGCATTAATCAAATATTTCTTTTCCTTCTCGATGTTTTCTTCATTACCACTGGCGGAAATCATGTGGGCACCCGCCGTGAAGATGAAGAGCAGTGCGAAGGCTCCGGCGAGATATTTGATATAAGTGAAAAGTGCGCGGGCTTCTCTTTGAAAGTACTTAGCGATATTTTCCATAAGTCCGGTGTTTTCCACAGGACTGTTCTGTGAATCAATCGAAAATAAACTTTGGGCCGGACCGGTTCCGCCACCTTCGTAGATAGCGACTACTGCTACATCGATGATAAATACGGAAACAAGTGCGACGATACTCCATTTGAGATTTTTCTTGCCCTTTTGAATTCTTTCGTCGCTATTGGCAGTGACGAGCTGTAGCGCGGCGATCAGTAAGTAGAGTATAGCGATGCCACCAGCGGCATATTTGAAAAAATCTTTAACGTTGTAGAGGGTCGCATTAATCGTGCCGACGCCGGACTCTTTATGTTCCGGTGAACCTTGGCTGTCGAGTTGGGGGTTCTCGGCTGTATCCTCAAATCCAGCAGTATCCTTGAAGCCATCGCCAAGAAAATTACTGGCCTTAGCATGCAACCCTGCTCCGGAAAAGCTCTGGGTGAAGATCAGTAAGAACGCGATACTCGAAATTGCCAGGAGCAGTACGATTCCAAACTGCCAGAGTCGGCGGGTCGTATTACGAAAGATACGCGGGTGCTGCGGATTGCGATTACGAATCCGCTGGATGGTGAAAACGGGATGACTCTTTAAGGCATTCATTGGCCGATGCTAATGTTTACCGAACTGCCACCGGAGGAAAGCGGATTGCCCTTGAGGATAGTATTGACGAGAGCGAAAGCCGAGATTGTGATGATGAGGCCGATGGCTGCGGCGAGCAGAATTTTCTTACCCTTCTCCGCTTGCTCGGGATTCGCCACGGCGGTGGTGACGTAGAGCGCGCCGACGATGAGGGCGAGCACGGCCAGGCCACCTGAAAAGGCAATGAAAAAGTTCGCCAAACCACCCATTTGGGCGGCGAAGGTGCCGGCCGTATTCGGCATACCACTCCATCCTCCTGGCATGAAAACATTTACGAAGACTTCAGACAACATGATGATCGCGAGTCCCATGAAGACCCAGGTAATCATCTGGCGCTGTTTGGTGATGATCTCTTCGTTACCGGCGGCGGAGACCATCTTGAAACCGGCGAGGAAGAGCATCAGCATCGCGCCTGCTCCCACGAAGGTCTGAAAGTATTTCACGTAGTTCAGCACGAGTATCCGAGCCTGCATCTGTCCAGCCTCCAAAATAGCTTCGTGTTGAGCAACAGCCTCGCCCCCTCCGGTGATTGCGGTTTGGATACCGGTTTCAGGAGCGAATACTTTGTCGATAAAAAGTGCTGAACCACCGGCGATGATGAGCCCAATCGCTGCCCAGACGATGGTTTTGCGGGCGGAATGGACGGCTTCTTCATCGCCTGTGGCGGAAATAATCTGCCAGGCTGAGATAGCCATAGCGACGAGCGCGATACCGCCGAGTAAATATTGGATTAAATGAGCTGCGGAGCGATAAGTGAAGCTGATGAGCTCGGCGGAAGCTCTGAGTGCCTCGGGGTCGGTGAGCAGCTTGCCGCCTACTACAAAATTACTGAAAGACTGGGAAAAAGGTTCAGCAAGAGCGATGACTAGGAAACCCACGAAAGACCAGATCATCTGATCTTTGAACTTGGTCGAAGCCTCTTCTTTGTCACCGGAAGTCAGGAAGTTGATCACATACAAGCCGAGATAAACCATGAAAATGGCGCCGAGCACGTATTTTGCAACAGTTATAATCCGCGCTATTAAAGTTTTTTTAAAAATGTCGTCGAGGAGCGCATCATTTTTGCTGCCATCACTTTGCGTGATATCTTCGAAATGCGTTTCACCGAATTTAGGTACGCCGGTTGGGGCGGAGTCGGTGGGAAGTGAGAGTGCAGGGGCGTTCGTGGTGTTTGCCCCCAGTAGAGTTGCCCCGAATTTTGTGTCTTCAATACCTAAATTTCCCACCAAAATTCCACCAAAAATAAACACAATCACCAGAGCCACGAGGCTTTCCTGAATGTGCTGCAGATTTCGCGTGACGAAACGATGGATTTTATTTTCTATTTTGGCCAAGTTTTAGTTTTTGAAATCTCATTATTCTAGCATAAATTGACCCGAAAATCAATATCTTTCGGCTTAGATAAGACGAACGAAAACCCCAGAGAAGGTTCTAGCCCCAAAGGGGCCCCTTCGGGGCTTGCCTGCCGAAGCCTTGGCGTAGGCAGGGTGCTAGGTTTTAGGTTCTAAGGACTAGAGATTAGGAAATTTTCAATTTCTAATTTCTAAACGATTTCCAATGTCTCAATATTTCAATTTTAAAGAGGCCAGAGAACTTAGTAACTAAATAACCAGATAACCAAATAACTGGGTAACTCAGCAACCCAAAGACCTAACAACCTAAAAACCCATACTACAAAACGCAGTGTGAGTAATTAGCGTGAGTAATGAGGGTCTGGCTCTATTTTTTTCTACCGCCGCGCCTTTTCCGCGTCGCTTCCGGCCCTTTCTTTTTGCCTAGCTCCAGCCTATAAAGGGCTCGGCCGATTCTGGCGAACCAGGGAGTTTTTTGGAGGTTGAGAGAAATCGTGCCTTTCTTGACCTGGCGCTGTTTGAGGACGCCGCGAATAATCTCTTCCTTAGTCAGCGGAGATTTCTTGCCAAGCAGATCTTCGATAATGTCGGCAACGGTGCCCTCGGTGTAGCCCCATTCACGCAGAGCGTAGAGACCACGGCCAATCAGGACGAAGTTATTGTCCCGGATCAATTCGTTGTGCACAGCCTGGACAGTGACGACTTTTTTGTCGAAACCGCGTTCGGCGATTTTGTTGGCGATTTCCACGAAGTGAAGCGGTTTCTGGATATCGCGCATCACGATCAACGCCTTGTCCCGCAGGCTGCGCGGATTGATGTGCCGCCAATTCATCAGTCCCCAACCTTCCCCCACTTTCTTTAGCCGGGGATCGAGTTCGAAAACTGAAGCAATTGTCTCGGCTTTGAAGTTCTTGCCGCTATTGGCCAAAGCCGCCCGGGCCATATTGACTAAGCGCTCTTCTTCGGTGATGTCTTTTTGCTTGTTGAGCACGCCCGCAGCTTTGTCGGTAATGGTATTGATCTCACTGAGCGAAATCTTGGTCGAACGCCAAAACGGCTTGAGGTTACTTGTGCGTTCCTGCTGAGCCGACTCGTCAACAGCCAGGCTGAGGCGGATGATATTACCATCCACTTCGCTGACCGAGTGAATCATATTGAGCACTTCGGAGATCAGACCTTCCTCGAGCTTAACTCCCCCACTTTTCTCCAGGACATTCTTCGCCAGTTCGTTGATATGCTGCAACTTCGTGCTACCAATCGTGCGGCGCAACTTCTGGAGAGCGATTGATTCGATCTGACGAATCCGCTCACGGGTAACGTCAAAATGCTGACCAATCTTTTCCAGGGTCTCGCGCATCTTGCCGGTGAGGGCGAAACGACGAGTGATCACTTCTCGCTCTTTATCGGAGAGGACGAGGAAGAGTTCATCCAAGATCTGGGAGAGATCTAGGGTAGGAGCGGTGCTCATAGGAGGGGAATTTTAACAAACCTTTTAAACCTTCTGACCGAAAATAATTTTGAACGAAAGAGAGATTAAGGGTGCTTGACCGCTTTGTCAATAATTTTCTTGGAATATTTTCTCCCCATATTGCCGAATCCTTTTTTTTCTGATAGCCATTGACTTTCTTCTGATAGCTATCGGCAGAGGCTTGCATTTTTACAAAATAATTTTATCCTGTCAAATCCCACTATCGAGCTATTTTTTTACTCATCAAATGAATTTTGCTCCGCCTTCGTCCGCCGCGGCGGACTTCGACGGACTTTTGCTCGAGAGCGAAAGTATTAGGAGATTCCCTGGGTAAACCCAGGGAGCTTCAGCCTTCTGCTAAAATCTTCGGGATGAAAGTTTTACGCAAAGCAGTTTTACCGGTAGCGGGACTCGGTACGCGAACACTGCCTGCGACCAAGGCGATACCGAAAGAGTTGTTGCCGATCGTGGATACTCCGGTGCTACAGCTACTGGTCGAGGAACTGGTAAAGGCCGGCATCGCGGAAATAATTTTTGTAGTTGCCCCCAGCGACTCGGCGATTCAGAAGCACTTTTCCCCGGACCCCGCACTCGAAAAAGTTTTACGAAAAAAAGGACAGATTGATTTGGCTAAAAAAATAAAAAAGATTTCTGAGCTGGCGAAATTTACTTACGTCAAGCAACACGAAGCACTCGGAGATGGTCACGCGGTGTATCAGGCACGTAAAAGCATCGGCGACGAACCCTTCCTGGTGGTCTTCGGTGATGACCTGATCGTTTCCAAGGTATCAGCCACGACTCAACTGCTAAAAACCTGGGCAGAAAAGCATTCGGCCGTCGTGGGTTTACAGGAAGTCTTACCTGAGGAAGTTTCGCGTTATGGAATCGTGAAGCCCAAAGGCGACTCACTCGAGATTGAAAGCTTCATCGAGAAGCCGCAGCCGGGGAAAGCTCCGAGCAATCTGGCGATTGTGGGTAAATACATCTGCCCGCCGGAAATTTTTCCCATCCTCGAAAAGCACCCAAATGCCAGCGGTGAGATTCGTTTGATTGACGCACTGTCTGAGCTCGTAAAGAGCCAGCCTGTCCACGGTTGTGTGCTTACGGGAGAACGTTTCGATTGTGGAGCTAAGCTGGGTTGGTTGAAGGCGAACATCGAGTTCGCGTTACAGCATCCTGAAACCAGTGAAGCAATCCAAAGCTATCTTCGCGAAATTGTTCCCCGTCTCAAAAGAGATTAAACTCGCGCGCGTCAGATGAGCCCCGATCTTCAGAAACTTCTCGACCAGGCTGATGAACTGAAACTTGCCGGCAAATACGCGAAGGCGATCGCGGCTTGTGAAAAAATCCTCGCGGATGATCCGCAGTGTACCGAGGCTTACGAGGAGATTGGTGATAACTACATTTCACTGCGGCAGCTGGACAAAGCGGAGAAGGCGCTTGCCAAGGCTCTCGAGACTGATCAGAGCTCACCCAACGCGGCGTACCTGATGGGCTTCTTGCATTCCTGCCAACGGAATTGGCGCAAATCCATCGAACTACTCGAACAAGCTGACAGCCTCAAACCCAACCATCCCGAAATCCTGCGCTGTCTGGGTTGGAGCTACGCGATGAGCGGTGATCGGGAGCACGGTATCATCCTGCTCGAGCGGGCCCGTACGCTCGCCCCCGACGATGTCTATGTCCTGACGGATCTGGGAGTCTGCTATCTGAATGAAAAGAATATCGATAAAGCTCTGCCGATTTTCCGCCGGGTACTTGAAGTCGATCCGGACAATGAGAAGGCGCGGGAGTGCTTGATGGTGGTGGAGGAATACGCCGCTTCTTCGAAAAGATTAGGGAAGAATTAGATGACATCCTCGACTTGCTTTGCAATCCGAAAGGATCGTTTTTAATTTCCAAACTCCAATTACCAATTTCCAAATAAGCACCAAATTCTAAGTTTTCGAAACGTCTGAGCATGATTGGAAATTAGAATTTATTTGAAAATTGGTGCTTGTAAATTGAAAATTCCAAGTGAAGCTTTTAAAGATCACAAACGTAAATTTTCAGTCGGCAGTTCAAAAAGCTGTCGTGGTTCTCAAAAAAGGCGGAGTCGTAGCTCATCCTACCGACACGGTCTGGGGTCTGGCGGCGGATTTTTCGAATGCGAAAGCAATAAAGAAAGTTCACGCCATCAAGCAGACTGACCCGAATAAGCCATTCCTGATTCAATTACCTTCGAAGAGCTGGCTTATTCGCTTGGGCCAGAAACTTTGCGTAGCCCACGCCCTCGCGAAAGAGTTTTGGCCGGGTCCGCTGGCGCTAATAGTTCGTTCGAAAAAATCTCCCCCCAACCCCCTCTTTACGAAAGAGGGGGGGCTCAGTGGAAGTTTCACTTTAGGAGTGCGTTACCCGGATCATAAACTTAGCAACGCTCTCGCGCGTGGCTGCGGCTTTCCGCTCGTCACCACTTCGGCGAATATTGCCGAGCACTCCCCCGCTCGTTCGGCGGCGGAAGTCGAGAAGATTTTTGCTAAACAAAAGAGTCAGCCAGATCTGGTCTTGGACGATCCCTCCCCGAGTGCGGGAAGCCCCAGTACGATCGTAGATGTAAGTGGAAAAGAGATTCGGCTAATCCGCGAAGGAACGCTGACGTTCAAAAAGATTTTGCGAACGCTAGCGCGCCGGTCGTGAGGCCGAGGACGATTAAGCCAGCGATGATGATTCCGAGCGAAATCAGGGCAATGGCGACTTTCGTTTTTACTCCAAAAAGCCAGGCGACGAGGGCTCCGGTGTAAGCTCCGCTGCCAGGTAGCGGAACTGCCACAATTAGGATCAACAGGATTTCCTCGAAACGCTCGAAACTGCGCGAGTGCGTCTTGCGAGTATGATTGAAGATTCTCTGGAGTAGTCGATCGAATACTGGTGCGTGCCGGCGGGCGAAATGGCTCAGGGGTTCGAGTAAGAGGATTACCAAGATTGCCGCGAAGATGTTTCCCAGCACGGCCCAGATGAAGGCTGCGCAAGGGTAAACCCCACCGATTGTTATCCCCCACGGAATCCCCGCGCGGAGTTCGCCAACGGGGGTCATGGAGATCAAGAAGGTGGTCAGTTCAGGTGGCATTGCCGGACAAGTTTAGCAGAGAAGCTATTTGACAAATATATCTTTTTATGTAGTATATTAATAATGCCAGCAGATAAATCGAATTCGGAAACTCCTGATGTCTCGGAGAGAGTCGGCGACACTCTAGGGAAGGTGCGTAATTATATACGTAATACTTTCGGTATTTTACTGGGAAAAATTTCCTTGGAAACAGTCCGTTTAGAAGCACTCAAGGAAATGCTCGATCTGAGTGGTGATATAGGGGTGGTCTCTGGTACGGGCGGCGAGATCATTCACTTAAATCCGACTGCATTAGAGAAACTCGGCTACTCCTGGGAGGAGCTGAAAGGAAAAAAGTTGTCTGAGATAATAATTGCCGAAGATAAACAACCTGAGCTCTGGGAAAAATTTGGGGAAGTTGTGAATGGCGACAAAGAACTTGGCGGAGTGCTTAGTGGCATCAAAGCTAAAGATGGTAGTCTTATCCCCGTTCGATGGAATAATAGCAAAACGCAGATTAACGGGGATCAGGTTATGGTTTCTTTTGGTGTTGATCTGACTCCGCAAATAGAGCTCCTGGCAGCCCTAGAAACAATGGAGGCAAAAAATCTCAGTGGTCTGCTGCCGATTTGCTCTAGCTGCAAAAAAATTCGCGATGATGAAGGTCAAGAGCCAGGAAAAGGCGAATGGGTTCAGCTAGAGAAATTTATCGATGATCATTCCGAAGCAAAGTTCAGCCATAGTCTTTGTCCAGGTTGCGCGAAAAAAGCTCTCGAAGAGATAGGAACATAAACTAAATAGAAAGCTTTTCTCCTGCTAAAATCCTCGCATGCATACTCCGGTTTTAGTTCGCGAGGTTTTGGACTTGCTTGATCCGCAGGAAGGAGATTTCGTAGTGGACTGCACGCTGGGGTTCGGTGGCCATGCGGAGGCGTTGTTAGAAAGGGTTGGTGAGAAGGGAAAGTTAATCGGCTTGGATGCGGATCCGCGGAATTTGGAGCTGGCGAAAGAAAAGTTAAAGAAGTTCAGAAATGTTGAGCTCATCCACGCTAACTTCCGTGAGCTTGGCAGTTTCGTGAAACCGGAGTCTGCCGACGTGATTTTATTTGACTTGGGAATTTCCAGTCCGCATCTCGACGACCCTAGTCGCGGCTTTTCATTTCAAAACGACGGGCCGCTGGATATGCGCTTCGATGACTCCTCTCCTCTGACTGCCGCCGGTATCTTGAACGGATTCACTGAAAATCAAATTGCGAATGTCTTGTACGAATTTGGCGAAGTGCGCAGTTCGAGAAAAGTGGCGCGGGGAATTGTCGAACGAAGGCGACAGCAGAAATTCGAGAGGACTTCCGACCTGGTCGAGGCAGTCGAGGCCCAGAGCCTGCTGCCCCAGATTTTTCAGGCTCTGCGGATTGCAGTGAATGACGAGCTGAATACTTTGACCGAGGGCTTGAATGCCGCTCTCAAAACCTTAAAATCAACTGGGCGAATGGCGGTAATCTCTTTTCACTCGCTCGAGGATCGGATTAATAAGAACTTTTTCCGAGAGCATGCGAAAGCGGGGGTTCTGGAGGTTCTGACGAAAAAACCAATTATTCCTTCTTCTAAAGAAATTGATGAGAATCAACGTTCTAGAAGTGCCAAGCTAAGAGCTGCAAGAAAACTTTAAAATATATATTCTGTTCCCTGTTCCCTGGAACCTGAACATGAATCTAATTCTTTCTCACCATCGTAACAGCAAACCCGGAATTCGCCGCCGGACCCTGTCTTCTCGTGTGGAAGTTGGGACGTTCACGCTGATGGTGGTAGTCATCGCGCTGGCGCTGGCCGTTTCGCTGGTTTACCTCGCCCACGCGAATCGGACGGCGACGCGGGGTTACGCGTTGAAAAAACTGGAAATCGAAAAAAACACGCTGCAAACCCAGATGGAGATTTGGGATCAGCAGGTTAGCGAGGCGAAGAGTCTGGAAGCGATCAAAGAGTCGGGAATTTTGGAGCAGATGCAGCCGGTGAGTGAGGCGCAGTATATTAAGACGGAGACCTTGGGTGATGAGTAACTTTTTTGGAGCAGCCCCGCTTAGCCCCAAAGGGGCCACCTAGTGGCGGGGACTTGCTCCGGCAAAAGGAATTGGGTTTTTGGGTCTTCGTTCCCCGAAGGAGGGGCCCCTTTGGGGCTTAGTTCCGTTAATTCGTTAATTCGTTATTTCGTGTGGATGTGGTGTTTACTACTGGTAACTGGCAACTCGTAACTGCAATCTGTTCCCTGGAACCTGTTCCCTGGTAGAATTGCAGGGATGAATTGGTCGGAAATCGTGAATCTCGTGCTGACTTACGGTGGGCTTACCCTAGCCGTTATCGTGGCTTTGTGGCTGATTGCCCAGATCCTCACCCGCTGGTGGAATTTCAAGCGCAGCCTCAACCTCATCTTTCTGCGCGTTTTGATTCCGAAGAAAGACACGAAGGATGATAAACAGGGGGGCGATCCGGAGCACGAACAGTTCGGCACGAGCAAAGAATTCCGCAAAATCACGGGCATCATGGCACACCTGATGCAAAACCTGCAGGTGATGTTTTCGCGCAGGATCCGCGGTCGCTTCATCGGGCAGAATTTTTTCTCGCTCGAGTACGCGATGCACGACGGCGAACTCTACTTCTATGTGGTGGTCCCCCGCGATTATCGTCAATTGATCGAAAAGCAGATCACGGGGTTCTATAAAGACGCGGTGATCGATCAGGTGCCCGATTACAATATTTTCCGCAAAGGTAACAGATCAGGCGGCACCTATCTCATTCTCAAAAAATCATACTCCCAACCGCTCTACACCTTTCAAAAACTCGACAGCGAATCACTCAATCCGATCCTCAATGCGTTCAGTAAGATCAATCTGGACGAGGGAGCAGCGATCCAGTTTATGTTGCGGCCGACGCGACCGGGCTGGCGCAAGAAATGTCGCGAGCTGGCGGATGCACTCTATACGCGGAAAAAAGTCCGCTGGTTTCGCCATCCCTTCGGCTGGCTGGCGAGCATTTTTGGCATTCTGGTCCGCGGTCCGCAGTCGGAGTATCTGGCTTCGCAAGGCGATGATGGCTCGATCAAGGCGCAGGTAACACAGAACGTCCAGGACATGGTGAAGCTGATCGCGGATAAGTCCGAGCACGGTGGGTATGATGCGATCATTCGAGTTGTCGCCTCGGCTCCCAGTAAGTCACGCGTAGATCAGATCGTCCACTCGCTGCGCGCAAGCTTCGAACAATTCAGTGTACCAGCGCACAATTCTCTCTGGTACACAATCCACCATTCCGACCGCAAGCTCGTGCGGAATTTCATCTTCCGCTCATTCCGCCGGGGTTACTGGGCCTGGTTTTGGATGCTGCTACGTTTCGAAACAAAAATGGTTCTGGGCACAGAAGAGATTGCCTCGATGTACCATTTCCCGGATGCCCGCTACAACCCGAGTACGACTGTGAAGTGGCAGGATTTCAAAGTTGAACCCGCGCCGCAAAACATTCCACGGGAGGGCCTGCTGCTCGGGCACAACACTTACCGTGGTGAGAAAAAGGAAATTCGCATTCTGCGGGATGACCGTCGCCGCCACTTCTATGTGATCGGTAAATCCGGCACAGGTAAAACCACTTTGCTCGAGAACATGATTCGGCAGGATATGCAGAATGGTGAAGGTTGCTGTGTAGTCGATCCGCATGGCGATCTGGTGGAAGCGGTGCTGCCCTACATCCCCCGCAGTCGCGCCGACGACGTGATTTACTTCAATCCGGGTGATCTGGAACGACCGATAGGACTGAATATTCTCGAAGGCAAAACCGCGGATGAACGGGAATTCATGGCGCAGGAAGCACTGGCGATTTTCATCAAAATGTTCGGGGAAGAAATCATGGGCCCGCGACTCCAACACTATTTCCGCAATGGCTGTCTGACGCTCATGGAAGACGAAGACGAGGGCGCGACCCTGATTGACCTCACCCGTCTCTTTACCGACGATGCCTGGCAGCGTTATAAGGCTGCAAAGGTAAAAAATCCCATCGTGCGGGCGTTTTGGACGAAGGAGATGGCTTCAAGTGGTATGCGGGAAAAGCAGGAAATCATCCCCTACTTCAACTCAAAATTCGGCCCCTTCATCACGAACGGACTGATCCGTAATGTGATCGGCCAGACCAAATCAGCCTTCGATCTGCGGGAAGCGATGGATAGCGGCAAGATTATCCTCTGCAATCTGTCCAAAGGGAAAACGGGCGAGCTGAATAGTCAGCTCATCGGTTCCGTACTCGTGGCCAAAATCCAACAGGCGGCGATGAGCCGGGTAAATGTTCCGGAAAAAGAGCGCAAAGACTTTTATCTTTACGTGGATGAATTCCAAAACTTCGTGACAGACTCATTTGCTTCGATCCTTTCCGAAGCCCGTAAGTACCGCCTCAATCTAATAGTGGCGCATCAGTACATCGCGCAGATTACGAAGCAGCATGGTGGTGGCAAGGGTAAACACGAGGACACTGAGATCCGCGACGCGGTCTTTGGGAATGTCGGCTCGATGGTTTGCTTCAAGATCGGGGCGCAGGATGCCGAAACGATGTCCAAAGAATTCGCTCCGGTTTTCTCCGAGCAAGATCTGATCAATATCGCCAACTTCAAAGCCTGTATCAAGCTCAATATCAATAACGCGACTTCCCGGGGCTTCACACTCGAAACGATTTACGATCCGGGTGGGCGGGATGAAGAAGCGGCGGAGGCGATTCGGCAGCTTTCGAGGCTCAAGTATGGACGCGACAGGGAATTCGTGGAGACGGAGATATTTAAGAGGGTGGCAACGTAGAGAGTAGTTAGTAGTTAGTGGATCCTATCCCCTGTCTCCACTTCACACCATCGCTGATCAGTCGAATACTACCCATTTTCGCCGTTTCCAAAATTTCCTGATCTTTTACCCGTTCAATGATCTCCGGACTGGGATGGCCAAATTGGTTATCTTCCCCCGCGGAGACGAGGGCGATCTGGGGATTAGTTGCTTGCAAGAATTCCGCACTCGAAGAAGTTTTGGCGCCGTGGTGGCCGAGCTTGAGCACTTCCGCAGCGAGATTTTGAGGGGTTCTCAATAGTTCCCCCTCCCCGGCCTCGTCGAAGTCTCCAGTTAGGAGTATCGCAGTTTGGCCGAAAGTTAAGCGACTTACGACCGAGGCAGCATTCGCATCTGCTGGAGCTTTTCCCGCGAGCGGTTCACGCGGCCAGACGGTGTCGAGGACTACACCGGAGCCGAAATCGAAGTCGACTTCACTACTTGCGATGAGCGTGGGAATATTTTGATTCGCGATTTGGGTAAGGATGTCGCGATACCAGGCAGTACTGTGTTGAACTCCGGTAAGTAAAACATTCTCCACCTGATAACGTCGGAAGATTTCCGTGAAACCGGCGATATGGTCGGCATCGGGGTGGGTGATGATCAGGAGCTCGATCCGGCGTTCCAAAAATCCCAATTCCTGCGAAAGCGGCGTCAAAATACTACTCCCCGGTCCGCCATCAATCAGAATTTTTTGATTCAGCGGTGTGCGAATCAAGATTGAATCACCCTGGCCAACGTCGAGAATGGTGACGGTGAGCTTACTGCTGGGGAGATTGGTGGAAGCCAGGTAAATGATTGCAGCTATCCCAGCCAGAATTCCATAAAACGAAAGCAAAAAACGCTTGGTCAAAACTTTGAAATTTTAGGTAAGCTTCCATAAAATGGCACGGCTCTTAATGAACAGTTCATTAACTTTTTAAGTTCCCAAAGGGGTCCCGTTGGGGCGGGTAGTTCCCTCCTACGCCAACAACCTACGCCAAGGCTACGGTCGTCAAGAGGCTTCGGAGGGCAAGCAGCTGGCCCAGCCTTCGCCTTTCAGGCTTCGGCGGATAAATTAGAGCGTCCCGATGTTCATCGGGAAGGTCGAAAGTTCAAGTAAAATAAAAATAGGTAAAACATCACGGGCCCCAAAGGGGCCCCGTTGGGGCGGGTAGCTCAGTTGGTTAGAGCGCGTCGCTGATAACGACGAGGTCGAAGGTTCAAGTCCTTCTCCGCCCACCACGAAGGTTCTCGACCGAACAAAGTGAGTGTCGAGGTTCTTCGTGGTGAATGGAGAGTGGTGAGAATCTTCCCGTAGAGGAAAAACGGTAAGGCTTTGCACACGGATTCCGGGGCGGCCCGTGCGAGAAGTTACGTATAGAAAAATCGTCAGCTAGCTTCAGTCCTTCTCCGCCCACCATTCGTCCCGCCTTGCGGGGCTTCCTTCGTTTCACTCAGGACAGGCACGGCAAGCCATTCTTTATTTTACTCGGCTTCTTCGTCAGCAGGCTTTAGCACTAATCCAAATGTGCCGAAATCTCTGGCAACTTCAGGAGGCACACCATTTTTTATTGACTCCCTGGTCGCTGTAACCGCCCTCCTTTTTTCAGCTTCGCTTAAATTTCCACTAAAGATCCCATTAGGATATTTTTTTGCTGCTTTTTCAAGAAGGGTCATTTTTAAAGGGTTTAAAAAAGTAGGAGCCGATTTTAGCCCATGAATAAGTTCAGACACATACTGGAATGTTAGACGCCATCTAACATTCATTAATCATGCCAACAATATTTATTGGTAAATGGCTTAGGGGTGCAGGTAGATTCCTGCACA
The DNA here is from genome assembly GCA_043812055.1 of Patescibacteria group bacterium. GTDB lineage: Bacteria > Patescibacteriota > Gracilibacteria > JAHISY01 > JAHISY01 > JBDRMN01. Next base: position 30 of record JBDRMN010000036.1, on the reverse strand, counting down.
TGGGAACTAATACACTTAGTAAAGGCTCAG
>JBDRMN010000035.1:0-14606 GCA_043812055.1 Patescibacteria group bacterium | reverse complement strand
CTAAAAAAATCGACTCAACTAAACTACTTAAATTTAGGGAAATTAGCGGGCAAGGGGTTAGCGCGGAATGCCAGGAGCACAAAACTACTCTGCGCTTGGGAAATGAGAAGCTTATGCAAGCGGGGAAAATTAAAGTCACTACAGAAGCGCAAAGCATGATTCAAAAACTTTCCGTAGAAGGAAAATCACCCCTGCTGGTCTCGCATGGTAAGCAATTGATCGGAGCGCTTGGCTTGATGGATACAGCCAAAAAGGACTCCCGGGAAACAATTCACCGCCTCAACAAACTCGGAATGGAAACGGTAATGCTGACTGGCGACAACCGTAAAACCGCTCAAGCGATTGCGGACCGTCTGGGCATCAAGAAAGTCATTGCGGAGGTCCTGCCGCAGGACAAAGCGCAGGAGGTCAAGAAAATTCAACAGGCAAATAAAAAAGTGGCCTTTGTTGGTGATGGTATCAACGATGCCCCGGCCTTAGCACAGGCTGATTTGGGGATTGCGATGGGAACGGGGTCGGATATCGCGATTGAGACGGGCAATATCGTGCTGATGCAGGGCTCTCCGGCGAAGGTATTTTCAGCAATCAGGCTTTCCCAGCGCACATTTAGCGTTATTAAACAGAACTTATTCTGGGCGTTTATCTACAACATCATCGGTATTCCAATTGCCGCGCTGGGGCTATTGAATCCAATCTTTGCCAGCTTCGCAATGTCGATGAGCTCAGTTTCGGTCGTGTCGAACAGTCTGCGGATTAAGAGGTTTAAATTTTGAATGAGAGTGGTTTTTTCAGGTTGAATTCAGAAGAGCTTTTGCTAAAATCCATTAGCTCTTTTGCGGATGTAGCTTACCCCTCGGGGCACAGGCACTTGGCTCGGCCTACGGCCGGAAATCCGAATCATTAGCTAAAATAATTAAGTACTAAAAAACATTTTGCGGGAATAGCTCAGTTGGCTAGAGCGCCACCTTGCCATGGTGGAGGTCGCGGGTTCGAATCCCGTTTCCCGCTCCAGATATATTACCAAGGTGGAGGCCGCCCCGGCACGCCGGGGTCATCCGCTCCATTCTTCGTCCCGCAAGGCGGGGCTTCGAACGGCAGGCCAAAATTTCTTTAACCCTTTAAATAAGCGGTTTTTTTTATATAGTCTTAATTAGCAGCAAGAAAGTAATGGCATAGTTTTTTGATGTCGGAATGTTAAGATTAAAAGGTAAAATAAAATTCTTATTTTTTTTAGAATGAAATCTCAATCACAAAATTTAGATTTTTTTGGCAGATACCTCAGCATATGGGTGTTACTTTGCATCATCGGTGGAATTCTCATCGGGAAATATCTCCCCGTCATTCCACAAACTTTGAGTAAATTTGAATACGCGAATGTTTCCTTCCCGATTGCGATTTTAATTTGGCTGATGATTTATCCGATGATGCTGAAAATTGATTTCGCTTGTTTGCGAAATTGTTTCAAGCACCCCAAAGGTTTGACCATAACGCTGGTGAGCAATTGGCTCATCAAACCTTTCACAATGTTTTTATTTGCTTCGCTCTTTTTAGGAATTTTCTTCCAAAACTTCATCGAAGCATCTCTCGCCAAGGAATACATCGCGGGTGCGATCCTCCTCGGAGCTGCCCCCTGTACTGCGATGGTTTTTGTCTGGAGCTATCTCACTAAAGGCAATCCCGGCTACACACTTCTACAAGTAGCGGTGAATGATTTGGTTATTCTCGTAGCTTTTGTGCCGATTGTTTCACTGCTTTTAGGAATTAGTAATATCCCAATTCCTTACGCTACACTTTTTCTTTCGATTTTCCTTTTTGTAGTAGTTCCTTTCCTGGCAGGGTTTTTGACACGCCACCACCAAGTTAAGAAAAAAGGGAGTGAGTGTTTTGAAAAAGATTTTTTACCAAAATTCAAAGGCATTACCGAAATTGGTCTGCTGATTACTCTCGTGATCATCTTCTCATTCCAAGGAAATGTAATCTTGGAAAATCCGATTCATATTGCGTTGATTGCGGTTCCGTTGATTCTACAAACTTTTTTTATTTTCTTTTTCGCCTATGGTTGGGCAAAACTCTGGAAAGTTAGCTACGAGATAGCGGCACCAGCAGGGATGATTGGAGCGAGTAATTTTTTTGAATTGGCGGTAGCAGTAGCAATCTCTCTCTTTGGATTAAATTCTGGCGCAACGCTGGCCACTGTTGTTGGAGTTTTGGTAGAAGTGCCAGTAATGCTAATTCTCGTAAAAATTGCCAACAAAACTCGAGGTTGGTTTTTGAGCTCTCGGGAAATTTAAAGGGTGGGTATCAAATTCAACAATCCTGCCGCACTCTTCCCTTCTCGGAAATAAGTTCTAACAGCGTCCAATGTAGCGCTCTATTCTTCGCTCCTTCGGAACTACGAATGGCAAGCCAAGAAAGGTTCTCTCTGCGAAGCCCCGAGTCGAAGACTTCCCTTTAGAGAAGGGGCCGCCTTGTGGCGGGGAGGTTTTTTCGTACGGGATCTGCTCAAACTTACCCTACTTAAGCTCCTTCATCTTCCCGAAAAGGTACTGCTTCCAGTCAGCAGAAGTTTCGAGATCGGCGTGGCTCTCCGCGCACATACCCTCGACCACTCCTTGCCAGTCAGTAGTAATATTTTTTTTGTGGTTCCAGCGTTTCATTCCGAAAAATGAGCTGACCGTTATGCCCAAAAGGCCGACTACAAGTTTTTTTAAGTCTTTTTTGTTGAGTGTGCGAGTTGCCCAGACGAGGAAAAGGATGAGTCCGAGGAGGAGAACGAGAACGGAAAGCTTGGGCAGGATCCAGCCGGAACCCATATGTGAATATCCTGTCATTATGGCGAAAGGGTTAAAGAAGTTACTTCCATTGTGCAAAATTTAGAGCGGAATTCAAATTTGCTTTAAGTTTGGAAGGAGAGGGGTTTACGCTAAAATTCATGCGTGAAAGCCACCAAGATTATCGCTGGAGTGGATGAGGCCGGCCGCGGTTGTATTGCCGGGCCGGTAGTCGCGGGTGCGGCGATCCTGCCGTCTGATTTTCCGAAACATATTTTGGCGGATTCGAAAAAACTTACTGAAGCTCAACGGGAGGAAGCTTTTGAGATGATTGAGCGACACGCGGTATGGGCGGTCGGGGAGGCGAGTGCTGCTGAAGTCGATAAGCTCGGCATTAAACCGGCTACGGAGCTGGCGATGCAACGGGCGGTGGAAAAACTACGACCCCAACCGACGGAATTAATAGTGGATGGTCGGGACAAATTTGAATTCAAAATTCCCTCGCAGGATTTTGTCCGGGGTGATGCGCGCTTTCCCGAGATCTCCGCCGCCTCGATCGTGGCGAAAGTTACTCGCGACAAAAAAATGGAGGAATTCTCTCGCAAGTATCCCGGCTATTCATTCAAGAGTCACAAAGGCTACGGTACATTGCATCACATCCGAAAGCTCTTAAAACTGCGCCCGACTGCAATTCACCGCCGGACTTTCGAGCCGCTGAAGACCTGGGCGGTGCAGCGGAGATTATTCTGAAGCTGAAGTGCAGGCCTGCCTGCTGATAGGCAGGTTCGCTTACCTGTGTTTTGTTAAATAAATCTGCGCTGAGAGATTACCCCAAAGGGTTGCGTTCAGGATTATTAAAACAATTAACTTTTCCCTGTAGCCAGTCAGGTTCCTTCCTAGTTTTACCATTTTCAGCTGCTATGCAGGTTTCAAGATTAAGCAGGTTTTTAAGCTGAATTGAAGCATCTACTCTGCCGTCACGTCCACTTGAGATTAGCTGTTGTACGTATTCGGCGAAACTATCTATCCACTCCTGCTTAATCGCCCCGTCCACAAGTCTCAGTTCTTCGAGTTTTTTTATTCTTAAACCGCTAGGATTAAGTTTTTCTGCAGGGTCTACCTTTCCGGTTTCTGGGGATGTAGCCATGATTTTGGGGGTTAAAAAATTGAGGGGTGATTGTAGCAGGTTAATAGGGTATAGGGAATAGGGTGTGGGAGTATTAGTAATTAGTGTTAGTGTAGTAACGTTGCATGCAACGTTACTACATAAATCTGGTTCCTAATCCAACGCCTGTTCCCTGAAACCTGTCCCTGCTCCCTGAAAAAGTCATACTACAAAATAGCGCAAAACTACGCCATTTTGTAGTACGAGTTTTGAAACTCTCATCAAACCGCCTTTTTGAGCTCGTTAGTCTTATTCGTTTTTTCCCACGTAAATTCTTTTTCCTCTCTCCCGAAGTGCCCGTAGGCCGCAGTTTTCGCGTAAATCGGACGAATTAGATTGAGGTCGCGAATGATGCCGGCAGGGGAGAGGTCGAAAACTTTTTTGACGGCCCGTTCGATTTTCTGGAGTGCTACCTGTTCACTGCCGAAGGTCTCGAGATTGACCGCCACGGGCTGGTGGTGGCCGATGGCGTAGGCGAGCTGGACTTCGACTCTTTCGGCGAGATTCGCGGCCACTACATTTTTCGCGACCCAGCGCGCCGCGTAGGCAGCGCTGCGATCAACCTTCGTCGGGTCTTTGCCGCTGAACGCTCCGCCGCCATGCCGGGCGTAGCCGCCGTAAGTGTCAACGATTATTTTGCGACCCGTGATGCCGGTGTCCGCTGGTGGGCCGCCATTGACGAAGCGACCCGTGGGATTCACCAGGACTTCGGTTTTTTTGTCGAAATATTTTCCTAGAACCGGCTTGATTACTTTTTCTAAGACGTCTTTTTGCAGCGTTTTTAACTTCACTTTTTCTGAATGCTGTGTCGAGACGACTACGGCTTGAACGCGCTTGGGTTTACCGTTTTGGTATTCCACACTGACCTGAGACTTGCCGTCGGGTCGGAGGTATCCCAGGGTTTTGCTTTTCCGAAGGCTAGCCAGTTTACGAGTGAGTTTGTGCGCGAGCATGATCGGCAAGGGCATGAGTTCGCGGGTTTCACGGCAAGCGTAGCCAAACATCGTGCCTTGGTCGCCCGCACCCAGCTTCTTCCGATTCACCCCCATCGCGATGTCCGGAGACTGCGGGTGAATCGAGGTCAGCACCGCACAGGCCCTGTAGTCGAAACCGAAACTCGCATCGTCGTAGCCGGCGTCGCGGATGGTATTGCGCACGATGGTCGGAATGTCCGCGTAGCCACGCGTCGTGATTTCCCCGGCCACGAGGACAAGACCGTTTGTCACGAGTGTTTCCACGGCCACGTGCGAATTCTGATCCTGCCGAATCAGATCGTCGAGGATCGCGTCGCTGATCTGATCGGCGAGTTTGTCGGGGTGGCCTTCGGTGACGGATTCGGAAGTGAAGAGCATGAAACTTGAAGCGTTAAACCCCGAAGGGGGCCCGTTGGGGCTTGAAACGTAAAACGGGAGAGAGTTTATCAAACCTCCTTACTTTCAGCTAAAATCCTCGCGATGAAAAAACTCCCTCCCGGCCTTCTCGCAGATAATCGGGCTGCCAGATTTCATTATGAGATTTTGGATAAATTCGAGGCGGGGATAGTTCTCACAGGCAAAGAAGTGAAATCATTGCGGACGAACAGCATTAAGCTGGCGGGGAGCTTCGTCACGATAAGCGCAGGAGGGGCGTTGCTCAAAAGTCTCGACATCCCGGAATACAAGTATGCCAAAGGCCAACCGCACGAGCGTCGACGAGATCGGAAGTTATTACTGACCCAAAAGGAATTAGCCAAAATTGAACGGGAACTAAACGAAAAAGGAGTTACTGCCGTACTGCTTGACCTCCACCTCACCCACGGCAAGATCAAGGCCAAGGTGGGGCTAGGGAAAGGGAAGAAGAAGTGGGATAAGCGGGAGACGATTAAGAAACGGGATCTTGACCGTGAAGCAAGAAAGGGAATAAAAGCCTGATGCCTTTTGAGAGCTTCTACCAAAATTTCCAAATCCCAAATCCCAAATAAATCCCAAATTCCAAATTACAAACCCAGCCTTCGCCTGCCATAAGGATGGCCATTTTCCCCCAAAGGAATGGTATATGCAGGATACGGCGGACAGGCACACTCCCAAGACAACGTAGCTTAGCCAATTTTGTTCAATCCGAAAGTGCACACTGCGCGAAAGCGGGGTCGAAGTTTTTTACATCAGCAGGCATTTTTTGAGCATTCATTTTTTTGGTAGCTGCCGGACTCAATTCTACTTCGAGTAATTCAAGCTCTTGTTTAATACGAGGGAACTCTTCTGCTGTGATTACGATTTTTTTCTTACTGTGTGTGTCGGGCAGGATTCGATTAAGTTCCGGGTACTTTTTTGACTGACTTTCAAAAGTGGCAACGATTGCTTTGAATGCCAAAATATCTAGTTCGGTGTTGTAAATTTTTTCATTAATTGACTGCCAGCTTGCGAAACGACTTTTTGGAATAAGCACGAGTGAGCCTGCTGTGATTTTTTCAGACCTGCCTAGCTTGTGGGGCCGGCTCAACAACTCATCAATATCACTCTGCTTTGCTAATATTTCCGGAAGGACAACTCGCGGATCTCGAGTTCCGCGGTTTGTGTTTATAAAAGCGGCAATGGCGGGGCCGAGCTGGTTGAATCGGAACACCCTGTCTCGAAAGCACTCTTCTTTTAGGAACGCTTCAAGACCTCTGATTACTTCAGACTTGAGCAGAAGGGCAAGCTGGAAGCGGATCTGCCAGCGTAATTCCGCAAACTCCGGAGCCAATTCACCGGCGTTTTTATTGAGCGTATTAAAAACAGCGGTTAAATCTTGCAGGCCGGGTATTCTGTTTATAATGTTTTGGTAGCGTCGTTTCTTAGAGGTTTCTTGCACCGCTGCTGGAAATTGCGACCGAAGTTCTTTATCGGGTAAATTAAGCTCTTGCAAAATCTGATCGACTTCTTGGGGAGTAATTCCTTTTTGCGCGAAGTTTTGGAGCACGTCTTCTTCTGGAGAGCTTTCCTCTGCAATAAAAATTTTTCTGATAGCAGCGAGGAATTTTTCCCGATTGATCTCTGGCGGAACGGGATTTGCTTCTGCACCCATAAAAAAATTTAAGGCTGAATTTTCCCGTTCCTGGACACTGCTGTCAAATTTTTGAATAAAAAATGTGGTAATACAATGCAGGTAGCAAACCTGCGCTGCTAATGAATTTTCAAAAAATATGATCTTCGCTAAACTTCCTCTACCCTATAACCTAGAACCTAGAACCTGTAACCTAATTCCAATGCCCAAACTCTTCCTCCCCGGACCAACAGAAGTCTATCCCGCGCAACGGGAGGCGCAGACGCGTCCGATGATTGGCCACCGTTCGAAGCCCTACGCGGAACTTCACAAAAGCATCGAAGAACGAATGAAGCAGATTATGCTTACGCAGAACCGAGTCTTCCTCGCCACTTGCTCCGCGACCGGGGTGATCGAGGCGGCGCTCAAAAATGCAGTTAAGAAAAAAGTCTTGGTTTGTGCGAACGGATTTTTCGCCAATAAATGGGCCAAGGTTTCGGAGATGTGCGGGATTGAGGCAGTCACGCTGGATTATGAATTCGGCAAAGCGGTGAAACCGGAGGATGTGGAAAAGGCTTTGGACGAGGATCCGGAAATAGACGCCGTGATGCTTACCCATTCGGAAACCAGCACAGGAGCACTCTCACCTTTGAAAGAGATTGCTGAACTTGTCCGTAAGCGCGAAAATGTTGTTTTGCTTGTAGATTGTGTTTCGAGTTTTGCGGCTGCGGAAATCCGCACGGACGAATGGGGGATTGACTCGATCATCTTCGGCGCGCAGAAAGCACTGGCGCTGCCGAGCGGACTTTCTTTTTGTTCCGTTTCCGAGGAAGTCATGCGGCGCTCCGAGGCTCAGCCCGCGGGTCGGAAGGGTTATTATTTCGATTTCGTGGAGTGGGAGAAGTCCGCGCAAAAGCACAACACGATCACCACACCGGCAATCAGCCTCATGTTTGCCCTCGATCACCAGCTGGATGAGATTCTCAAAGAGGGGATAGAGCAGCGCTGGCAGAAGCACCTCAAGATGCAACGTCTTACTCAAGAATGGGTGAAGCGGCACGACCTGACTTACTTTTCCGAGGAGGGTTACCACAGTCCGGGTGTTTCTGTTATTAATAATGCCAAGAACTGGGACATTGGCAAGATCAACGAAAAGCTGCAGACCGAGCACGATGCCGAAATTGGCAACGGTTATGGCGACTTGAAAGACAAAACTTTCCGGATCGGGCACATGGGGGATCACAGCCCGGAAGACATAAAAGAGTTGCTCGGCTGGCTTGATAATCTAGTTCCACAAAAGTAAACTCCCTCGAGTTCTAACCCCATTTATTATGTCCTCGAAAAAATTACTTATTTCCCTGGCTGCGCTGGTCTTGCTCACGGGCTGTCTCGGTAGTCTCTCCCAAACCGAGGCTGAAGCGGCGGCGGCAAATTTCATCAACTCAGTGCTCCTGAGCGATACCGATGTAGAGGCGGAGATTCTGGATATCCAGAAGGAAGCAGGCCTCTGGCGCCTGCAAGTCCAACTCCAGGACAGGGAAGTAACCTCCTTCCTCAGTCGAGACGGTTCGGTCTTTTTCCCGCAGGCAATGGATGTATTGGAGACGACTAAGGCAAGCGAAGAAAAGAAAGCAGCAGAAGTAGCAGCCCAGGCAGACATTGACAAGAGTGCTAAACCGCTAGTGGAGCTTTTTGTGATGAGTCACTGTCCCTTTGGCACTCAGGCAGAGAAAGGGATTATTCCCGCTATCGAAGCACTCGGCGACAAGGTCGATTTTCAGCTGAAGTTTGTTTACTACGCGATGCACGGCAAAGAAGAAGTGGACGAGCAGATTCGCCAGTACGCGATTCAGAAGAACTATCCGGATAAATTCTTACCCTATCTCAAAGAATTTCTCAAAGATGGTAAAAGTGGTGATGCGCTGAAAGCAGCAGAGATTGATGTGATGGAGCTGGCTGGCCATATCTCTGCCGCGGATGAAGAGTTTGCCGCCACACAGAATTTGGAAGATGAGACTTCTTATGTAAATGGAAATCCACAATTCAACACGCACAAAGCGGACAATGATAAATACGGTGTGGGTGGCTCGCCAACCCTGATCGTGAACGGCAAGGTGATTGAAGGGGCCTCCCGGGCTCCCTCCGGCATGCTGGAGACGATTTGTAATGCTTTTGTGCAGGCTCCGGAGGAATGCTCGACCGAGCTTTCGGCGGCGACACCATCCGCCGGTTTCGGTTATGCGGAGGGTGAGGGAGATGGCGGAGAGTGTAGTTAGGAGCGTGAAACGTTAAGCTTGAAGCGTGAAACCCCGAAGTGCCCCCTTTAGGGCGTGAAACTTATGCTAAAATCCCGCGGCCTTGAAAAGCTAAATTACTTTAGAAATGCTATCTAAAACTCGGACACGGAAACGTAAACGCACGCACGGGTTTCTGGCGCGGATGCGCAAACCGGGTGGCCGGAGAGTGATTGCCCGTCGACGAGCGAAAGGACGGAAACAACTGGCTGTCTGATCAGGGAGGAGGAGTGGTGTTTGAAAAACTTTTTTATAAATATGTGGAGCATAAAGCATAACAGCATACAGTTTTTATATTTATTTCTGGCAACTGGTAACTGGTAACTGGCAACTAAAATGCTTTCTGGTAAATTTCGTTTGCGGAAGAAGGAAGAAGTGGATTTGGTTTTTCATAAAGGTAAGTCAGTTTCACTGCCCGAATTTACTTTCAAGTTTCTTCCCAACGCGTTTGGGACAACTCGGATAGCGGTATTGGTTGGCAAGAAACTCAGCAACAAAGCCAGTGCCCGGAATCGAATTCGCCGGAGATTGCGAGAGGTGGCGAGACTGAACCTAGAGCAGCTGCCCCAGGGTCTCGATTTGCTCATCATCGCTCGGAGTCTTAAACTGCGGGAAATTGACTTTGCTGAGCTAACTGGCAAATTCCTTAAGCTTGCCTCAAAGCTACCGCATCGCTAACAATTTCTAATTTTCAATTTTCAATTTCTAAACGATTTCTAATGCTTCAATGTTTTAATTTTTCAAACCCGTTATGTTTGAGACTGTTTTTGGTTGGCAAAGTTTAAAAAATTGATAAATTGTAAAATTGAAAATCGTTTAGAAATTAGAAATTAGAAATTGAAAATTTACCTCATGGATAAACAGAAAATTCTGAATTACGCGCTAATTGCGGTACTGGCCTTGCTGGTGGTGCAGATGTTTAGTCGCGGGCCGGAACAGCGCCCCGGGTCACTAGACGATCTGGTGATCCAGGCCTCCGCTGAGGTCAAGACTGGTTCTGCGGTGATCCTGGGTCTCACCAATAACACGGCTGACAAAATCACATTTAAATCCGAATGCCCCGGTGAACCTTTCAATGTTTCAAGATACGTAAACGGAAAATGGGTTACGCAGGGGGCTCAGACGGAGAACTGCTCTACTGAAGCAATTGTCTTGCAGCCGCAAGAGGGTACGACAATCAGCTACCAGCACTGGCAGGGTGAGCTTTTTACCGAGCCGGGAAAATATCGGATCGAGATTCCATTCGAAAAAAAGGTTTTCTTCCACGAGTTCGAAATCGTGCGTCCCGGTGCTTTCGGCAAGATTTGGCGCACTCTCGTCTACCGACCGATTTATAATGGCCTGATTCTGTTCACGAAACTGACGGGGAGCTCTTTTGGCTGGGGAATCGTGCTGCTAACCCTGACACTCCGCCTGATTCTCTTCATGCCTTTCCAGAAATCTCTGAAATCGCAGCGCAAGTTACAAAAAATCCAACCAGAGATCGATGCAATCAAGAAACGTTTCGAGGGCAACCAACAGATGATCGCGATGGAAACGATGGCGCTGATGAAGAAGCACAAAGTCTCTCCCTTCGGCTCATGTCTGCCGATCTTGATCCAGATGCCTTTCCTGATCGCGCTCTTTTGGGCAACGCGGGATGGATTGGGTGAGAATAATTTCATCCATCTTTACGGTTTTCTGCAGAATTTTGATCTCGCTACGGTTACCACAAACTTCTTCGGCCTGGACTTGATTGCTCCAGGCGCTCAGCTCTATTTCGCTTTACCAATCTTCTTGGCGGTTGCCCAATTCGGACAGATGAAGCTGGCGCTGCATCATTCCCACAAGAAAACAGCGAAAGCTCCGGGGGGAAACCCGATGGCCGATGCAATGCGGAGTATGAGCAAGATGATGCCTTACTTTTTGCCCATTATGATTGCTTTCTTCTCTGCTTCTATGCCGGCAGCCGTGGGGCTTTACTGGGGGATTTCGACGCTGTTTGGAGTAGGGCAGCAACTGGTAGTGAACAGGCAGATTAAGTAAGACGGATAGCGAATTTTAAATTCTCTAATTTTTAAAATTTAAAACTTAAAATTGATTATCTAATCCTTCTGAAATGGAATTAGTCATAAAATCCGCCGCCGAGGATATTCTCGCAGGCCTCTGTCTCGATGAGGCGAGCGTGCGCGTAGAGCGTCGAGACGAAACCCCCGGAGAGGAGCTTGAGCGTTACTTCGTCGAAATCAAAACTACGGACGCTCCGCTGCTGATCGGTAAACACGGCGACAATCTCGCTGCTTTTCAACACGTTCTCAAGAAAATTGCTGGTAAGAAATCCGAAGAGCTTAATCGCAAGATTGCAGTCGTCGTGGATGTGGATGGTTATCTGAAACGCAAGGAAGAGGAGGCCGTGGATCTAGCCAAGCGTCGGGCTGAGCAGGTGCGCAGTTCAGGCAATTCGGTGAAACTGCCGCCCATGAGCGGCTTCATTCGCCGTCTGGTGCACCTCGAGCTGGCTAAGCCTGAATGGGAAGATGTCGTGACAGAATCCGCCGGGGAACGGGATTATCGGGCGATTGTGATTAGAATGAAGGATAGTTAGGATTATTAGGATGGTTGGGAATATTAGGAGTATTGGGATTATTGAGATGGTTGAGAATCAACTTTAAACTCCTAATACTCTTAATTTCTCTTAACACTCCTAACAATCCCACCCCTGCCTCGTGTTTTTGTAGCCGGCATCGGATTTGATCCAGTGAATGAAGCCACTGCTGTTCGACGGGTGGAGGACGCATTGGCTGGCAAGATTTCGGTGGAGATGCAAGCGCAGTCGGCGTGGGGAAGCGTGCGAGGCCAAAGAAAGTTTTTACTAGTCACGCCGAACCCGGAGATGGTGCTCGTGGCGCAGCGGAACGAAAATTTCAAGAAAGTTTTAAACACGGCTGCTTTGGCCGTGCCAGATGGGATCGGGATTCTCTGGGCGAGCTATTTTCTTTCCCTGAAGCGACGTAATCTTTTTACCCTGCTGGGCTCCTTGCTGGCGACTATCTTCGCCCCACGGAAGATTCGGAGCGTTTTACCAGCCCGGGTGACGGGAACGGATTTATTGCCGAAACTGTGCGAATTGGCAGCCCAAAAAAAGAGAAAGGTGTTTTTACTGGGGGCGGCTCCGGGAGTGGCGGAAAAATTACGTACAAAACTTGAGTCGCGAATAGCGGATCTCACGATTGCGGGAACGTTTGCGGGTTCGCCGCTGGAAGAAGAGGAAGCGGAGATTTTGCTCAGGATTAATAGAAGTGGGGCCGAGCTACTCTTCGTCGCTTTCGGGGCGCCCTATCAGGAGCTCTGGCTGGCCCGCAATTTACCGAAAATGCAACAGGTAAAGTTGGCTGCGGGAATTGGTGGAGCGTTTGATTTTCACGCTGGCCTAATCTCCCGAGCGCCACGGATTTTTCGTTCGCTGGGGCTGGAATGGTTGTGGCGCTTGATCCGTCAGCCGAAGAGATTTAGAAGGATTTGGAATGCGACGTTTAGGTTTGTGAGGCTGGTGTGGAAGGTTAAGTGATTGGGTCTTTGGGTTATCAGGTTTCTGGGTCTTTAGGTCTTTAAGTCTTTGAGTGTAGGATTATTGGGATTATTAGGAGATGTTAGGAGTGGGAATTAATGATCTATGCGCCGGAACGGAGCTGCGCTCCGTTTCGTAACGTTTCCGGGCAATCTTGCAGATTGCCCATTTTTAAAGTTCATCTTTTGTTCATACTCCAAATCCAAAAGCTGCCTATAATCCCCTTATGCCTTCCGCACGCATCAATAGGGATCTTTGCGACCAACTTTATTTTCTGACTTTCACAGTGAAGAAGTGGTATTACCTTTTTGACCGCCATAATCGTTTCGAAATTCTCGAAGACAGTTTTGTCTATTGTCAGAGATACAAAGGATTAAAAATTTATGCATACGTATTCATGCTCAATCACATTCACTTCATTGCGGCTGCCCCAAATCTCGGTGATGTGGTTCGGGACATGAAAGCCTTTTTGAGCAGAGAACTGCAGAAAAACATTATTGCTACCGAACCTGGCATACTGAAACTTTTTAAAGAAAAAGATCACTACCACATTTGGCAAAAAACCAATGCCCCAAAAGTTATTAAGACTGAAGAGTTCTTTCAGCAAAAGATGGAATACATTCATTTCAATCCCGTCTACAAACAATACGTTCACGATCCCAGAGACTGGCGCTGGTCCTCTGTTAGCAAAATACCTGGCAAGATCCGCATATCACCCGCTGGCTGATTATCAAACGTTACGAAGCCCCAAAGGGGCCCCTTCGGGGCGCACTACCCTTCGACAGGCTCAGGACAAGCAAGTGCGCTCCGGCTAAGGCCCCTTCGGGGGATCATGGAACAATTGGACTTAGCCCTGTTCCATGCTATGTGATACGTGTTCCACGATTAAGTTAATCCTAATAATTTGCATTATCGTATTTAAGTTCTTAAAATCCCCCAGTTCCCGGATCCAGTGCTTCGGGATAAATCTAATTTTGGACTGTGAAACAAGGAATTCACCCCAAGGCGCAAAAGACCATCGCAACATGCAGTTGTGGGGCTACTTTTGCGTTCGATTCGACGGCTGAGGGGAAAATCAAAACGGAAATTTGCTCGGCCTGCCACCCCTTCTACACCGGCAAGCAGAAACTCGTGGATACAGCCGGAAAGGTGGATAAATTCCGCGCCCGACAAAAGGCCGCGAAGGCGGTGGGGGATTCGAAAAAACGCAAGATTTCCGAATCGGTGAAAGCGGCGGCGGCGGCGAGTGCAGTCATCCGAGGTTCGGCAGTAGATAGTGCGAAGACGGTGGAGCGGGTGAAGGGAGCGGCGAAGAAGCGGGAATTGGCTAAGGCGAAAGTTGAGGAAGACGTTAAGACGGAGAAGGGAACAAAAGAAAAAGACGTTAAAGATGCCAAGCTTGGTAAGGATGATAAAGAAGGCAAGGGAAAGGAAACAGCAGAGGAAAAAACGGGAGAGGGGAAGAAGAACGAAGATTAAGAAAACCACCTACTACGGCATAGCGCAAAGTTACGCCATTATGTAGTATGAGTATTCGGATTCAACCCCTCGGGTTGGGTGCAACCCGAGGGGTTGCTGGTTTTATTCCCAAATCTTCCGAATCACCCTCAGCAACCAACTCCCCAACTCTCCACTTTGTACGCCCGCCACGCCGCTCGCGAGCAACGTGACTAGTCAAAGTTCTTTACTCCCATATTTTTTTAATAGTTCGCAATAACCAGCTTCCCAGTTCCCCACTCTGAGTCCCCGTACTAATCTCAAACAACGGTGGCGGACTGTTTTGAATGCGGGAATCGTACTGGATCACGAGAGCAGCAGCACTGCTCACT
>JBDRMN010000034.1:0-3365 GCA_043812055.1 Patescibacteria group bacterium | reverse complement strand
AACAGTTCTTGAATAGTTCTTTCTTCATTGAAAGGAGTTGGGTGTGAGTACTTCTAGGCATGCTAAAGCAGGATTAGGTTGCCACCAAGATACCCTAGTCCTGAAACCAAAAGGTAACCCTAATTGCTGCAATCGTAACAATTTTTTTACAAAAAAATACCCCCCGAGAGAAGAAAATCTTTCGGGGGGTACGAGCACCCTGCGAAGACTTTTGCGTGCCGAGTACGCGACTCGGAGCAAAAAACTTGAAACTGGGTGCGAGCGTGAGGAGCCGACTATAAATCTCTCGCGTTCCTACCTTTCTTCGGTGGGTATGTGCGCCACCTCGCTGTTTTTGGCTTTTTGTTTTGTGTTGGTTCCTCGACGTGAGTCAGGAACAGCATTTTGTTCAGTTGATTTTTGTTTTGGCCGCAAACCTCTCGTCCCGATGGAACATCGGGAGAGAGACTGCCTTTCGGTAGGTGGGACCGTAGTCGGCGGTCCACTATCGAAAAGTAGGAAGTGAGCCCGGTTGGACCAAACGAAGTTCAGGGGTTCCAAATAGAGGCTTGAAACCCGGATTCCGCTCATCTCGGTAGCTGGGACACGTCGCTCGCGAGCGACGTGTCGGGATGGGTGGGATTCGGAACTTTAGACCTGGCCGAGGCAAGCCCTGTAGTTCGAGAACGACGTGGCAAGCCCAGCGCAGTTAAAAGTTCTGGAGAACAACCGAGCTCGCTTCCTACCCGAAAGGGCGGGCAAGAGAAGGCGAGGATTTCAAGGAACCCCTTTTGCAGTAAACGAATCATCACATTGTATCAAATTTTCAGCAAGATGTCAAGAGCACCTGTCAAGTTTTTTACTCTAAAATCCTCGGGATGTCAGGAAAGCTATTTCTCATCATCGGTCCCAGTGGTGTCGGCAAAGGCGTGCTGATCGATGCACTGCGCCAAGCCCATCCGGAATTTTATTTCCCACCGAGTGCGACTACGCGCCAAGCTCGGGCAGGGGAGAGCGAGGGTGAGCAGTATCACTTTATGACTGCTGCCGAGTTTGAGAATCTGGAACAGCAGAGTGGCTTTCTCGAAACGGCGACAATTCACGGTACCGAAAAATACGGAACACTCAAGCAGCCGATTCTCGAAGCGATTGAATCTGGCAAAGTGGTGATCCGCGAAGTAGATGTCCAGGGGCTGGCTTCGATTCGTGAGGGTCTAGCGCCAGAGAAATTTGAGTCTATTTTCATAGCTCCACCGAATCTGGAAATTTTGAAAAAACGCATTCTCCGGAGGCAGCCAGAGATCTCCGCAGGGGAACTGGCGAGACGGTTGAAAAGTGCCGAAGAAGAAACTGCCCAAAAAGATCTCACGGATTATGAGGTTATAAGTGAGGAAGGACAGATTCCCAAGATGGTTAGCGAAGTGGAGGGGATTATTACTAAGGAGACTGGGGAATAATTTTCAATTTCTAATTTCTAAACGATTTTCAATGTTTCAATTTTCAGTCTTCAAACCAAAGACTATTTCGGGCTGACTAGTTTGGGGTTTAAAAATTGAGAAATTGGTTAATTAAAAATTAAAAATTTCTCAACAGGATTCTAAGAGTGACAAAGCAGACGATATTTCCTAATGCAGAATCAATTCTTTACTACGCAAATACCGGTAGGTCGCGATTACGCTCGCGAGTGTGCCGATCATGATCGCGGCGAAGATTTGCCAACTCAGTGTGAGAGCGAAGCTGCCGGTCAAATTTTGGATAGTGAGGTCAACCATTTCACCGAAGCTGCCGTAGGGCCCGCCGGTCAGAGCCGTAGCGTCGAAGTTGGCGATTGTTCCGTAGAAAATCAATGCTCCCAGAAAGCTCGCAGACACCCCAAAAAAAACTCCTTCGAGGATAAAGGGAAGACGGATGAAAGCACGGGTCGCTCCGACCAGACGCATGATGCCGATCTCCGCACCGCGGGCGAAAATCGCGAGTCTCAACACTGCTACGATTATCAAAATCGCCAGTAGCGAAAAGATGATAGTGGTGAGAAAGCTGATCCGGGAGAGGGTCTTGTCAAGAGCGATGATTTTGTTGGCGGTTTCAGTCGCGAGCTTTCCGGTGGCGGGAGTATCGAGATTGAAAAGGTCACTGAAGTTACTGCTGTCGAGATAGCGTACGATTTCAGCGTGCAGCTCGGCGTCGGCGGAGATTACGAGGGTGGCGGGCAGCGGTGATTTTTCGGTATTGGCCTGCAGCCAGGTGGCCAGCCGGCGATTGGCTTGACCGAAGTTTTTGAGAAAATTCTGGAAGGCCTGTTCGCGGGAAATAAAACCGACGGAACGAATTTCGGGAAAATTAGTATTGAGTTCATCGACGATTATGTTGATCTGAAACTCATCTACCGGTTTCACGAAATTGATCGCCAAATCGAGCCTTTCGTTGACCAGCTCTAGTGCCGTGCGTTGGAAGGCATTGGCGAAGAGGATGCCGTTGAAAAGCACGAAAAGCAGGGTGATCACCAGCACGGCCACGATACTCGTGAGGCCGTTGCGGTAGATGTTTTGCCCGGCCATGCGGAGAATACGCAGAATCATAGTTCCAGTCATTTGTTTTTCAGAATTGAGGATTTAAATTTTTGGGGTTGGTGAGATTTTAGCCGAACGATTTTCGGAGTGAGCTTGCGTGATTTTAGTTCTCGTTTTAAAGCTCCCACCGTAAAAGTTTGCTGGTCATGCCCCAGCGCGATGATGTCGGGCTGAATGCGTTCAACAGGACGCAAAAAATCGTTTCGATCGCCAAGCATTGCTTTGAAGACATTTTTGTCCCGGGCGACGGAAAGCAGGCGGGAACGCTCACGCGCATGGGGGTAAGCTCCTTTGATCTTTTTTACGTTTTTATCCCGGGCAATGATCGCAATCACGTCTCCCAGCTTCGCCGCTTGCCGAAAAAAATCCCGGTGACCCGGGTGTAGGTTATCGAATGTTCCGAAAAGTAAGACCTTCCTTTTCATCCCAGGGATTTTCCGGGAGAGGGGGGAGGAAATCAAGTTTGTATCGGGTTGTCCTTGTCTTTTGTAGTTTTAGGATCTTCTTGCTTGAAGGTTTGCTCAACTTTGGTAGCGGTGACCTTACGAAGAGTTAACGCAACCCACTTTTCGGCCGCAGAAGCGTTAGGATCGTCGATTGGATTTCTCTTCTTGCCCATTCTGTGGAGATTAAATTTGTTCTGAATTTTCCTCTTCTTACTTTCTTAAATCAAATTTTGTACTGTTGCAGAATTCCAGTTACCTTTTTAAATTCAGCTTGACCAAGTAATTGTAGCCAGGTAGAGATTAGTTTCTGAATAGGAGTAAGGCGATTCATACCAAATCCACCGTGTTTTCTGTAATAGTTGTATTTATG
>JBDRMN010000033.1:0-16828 GCA_043812055.1 Patescibacteria group bacterium | reverse complement strand
TATGGTAGTAGGCTTCGGAAACGTTGTGGTACCAGTGCCAAATGTCTGTCTCTAGATTAACCATGGACTTTATTCTAGCTGGTTCCGCCGGCAATTCATCCCTGCGCCAAGAGCGCAGGGAGTTCTTGCCGATTTTTTAAAAATCCCCCCACCTTGGCAAACAAGCCCTCGCAACAAGACAGGCTGAGCTAAAATCACCCAGTGCAATACGCCTCCCTAGTTTTCCCGCGCTCTCCGACATTTTTTACCTACTCGAACGAGTTTGAGGATTTGAAAGTGGGTGATCTAGTCGAAGCCTATTTCCGCAATAAAAAACTATTTGGCATCGTGGTCGAGCTCAGCGAAAAAATCCCAAGCTACACCGTCAAGTCGATTCAAAAAATCGTTCGCCGCAGCGTTCTCACCCCCTGGCAGGTCGAGACAGCCCGGTTCATCCACACTTACTACGCCGCCCACTTCGGCAAAGTCCTGCGCCTCATGGTTCCCCTGCGCATTTGGAAAGATAATCCCTTAAAAAGAAAAGCTAAGGAATCAGCCATCAAGGCAATCACCCAACCTCAAAAAAAGCTCACCCCTGCCCAAACAAAAGTCTTAAAGAAAATCCTGTTCCCTGTTCCCTGTTCCCTGGCAACTCTCCTCCACGGCATCACCGGCAGCGGCAAGACCGAAATCTATCTGCGGGTGATTCAGGAAGTTTTAAAAGGGGGAAAACAAGCCATTTTGCTCGTTCCCGAAATCGCGCTCACTCCTCAGCTTGTCGGTTATTTCGCGTCCTCAATTCCTAAAGAATGCATTGCCGTGATTCACTCCAATCTATCCGAAGGAGAAAGATTAACTGCCTGGGAGCGAATCTATTCCGGCGAAATCCAACTCGTCATCGGCTCGCGCAGCGCGCTCTTCTCACCGGCCAAAGATCTCGGCGTGATTATCCTCGACGAAGAACACGAGTGGAATTATAAAAACGATCAGGCTCCGCGCTACCACGCCCGCGCCGTTGCCCTGAAGATTGCGGAACTGACTAAAGCGAAATTGATCCTGGGTTCCGCGACTCCTTCGGTCGAAACTTATTTCGCCGCGGAACAAGGGAGAGTTCAATTGCTCGAACTTCCGGAAAGAATCAATGCCCGTAAACTTCCGGAAGTACGCATCGTTGACTTGCGGAATGAAGTTAAAAAAGAAAACTATTCCCCTTTTTCCGAGTTACTCCAGGAGAAAATTCGGGAGAAGCTGGAACGAAGGGAACAAGTGATCTTGCTCCTCAATAAACGCGGTTACTCGAGTTCGATCGTTTGTCGCGACTGCGGTTTTGTCTTGCAATGTAAATCCTGTTCCCTGCCGCTAACTTTTCACCGTGTCCTGGGTAAGTGTATTTGTCACGCCTGTGCTTACTCCGAAACTCCTCCCGTCAGCTGTCCCCACTGTCAGTCTGCCTCGATTCGCTATCTCGGTACCGGCACGCAAAAGATCGAGAGCGAACTGCCCAAGCTCTTCCCATTGGCTCGGATTCTCCGGGCCGATCGCGATACCACGTCTCTCCGAGGCAGCCACCAAAAGATCTACGACGACTTCCGATCTGGTAAGGCCGATATATTGCTGGGAACCCAGATCATCGCCAAAGGCCTCGATCTACCCAAAGTTTCGCTCGTCGGTGTTATCCTCGCTGACATCGGGTTGCACCTTCCTGATTTCCGCGCCGGGGAAAAAGTCTTTTCGCTGCTAACTCAAGTTGCCGGGCGTTGCGGTCGGGGCGATATCCCGGGTGAGGTCATCATCCAGACCTACACTCCCGAACACCCTTCGCTTACGAACGCCAAAACGCACAACTACAAAAAATTCTTCGCCGCGGAAATTGCTGAACGCCGCAGCTTCGGCTGGCCCCCCTTCCAAAAAATCGTGAAGTTCATCTTCGTCGATCCCTCTGAAACAACGGCCAAGCAGCGCGCGACTGCCTTCGCGCAAGAGCTGAAGCATCTCGGTGAGAAAAACGTCTGGGCCGCCCCCGCCCTCATCTCCAAGCTCCACAATAAATTCCACTGGCACGTGATCTGGAAAGGCGGTGATCCCAGAAAATTACTCGCCAAAATCAAGTTACCGAAAAAAGTAAGAATCGATGTGGATCCGGTAAATTTGTCTTAGCTGTAAAGTCTGCCTTTGCTGCGTGCACGTTGATAAAGACAAAGCTAAACCCAATTTGCCGAAAGTTGAAGTGCACGTTTGCTTACGTGCGTTCTTTTTAACCAGAATCTCGTATTAGGATCGCGGGTAGGCAAACCCGCGCTTCTTCTTAAACATTAAAAATTAATGAACTGTTCATGTATCTTTTCTGCAGATCGGTAAGATTTTAGCGTGAGTCAAAGAAGAATTGTTTTATCGAACGCAATCTACTTCGTTACCACTGCAGCACATGACCATGAGGCCTGCTTTGGCCCACGAGAATTTCCGAAACTGATTCGAAAGATACAACACACAAAAGAAATCCACCCATTCAAGCTGTTCGCATTTATGATGCTCCCTAATCACATTCACTTACTCCTCCAACCTGGAAGGCTAGAAACCGTTTCCAAAATCATGCTTTCCTTTAAGCGATCCTCCGCCTTTGAAATCGGAATGGGCCCGATTTGGCAATCGCGTTTCCATGATCATATTATTCGGGATAAAAACGATTTCGAAAAACATGTCAACTACATCCACACAAACCCGTGCAAACATAATCTCGTGAAAAACCCTAAAAACTGGCGATGGAGTTCTGCTAATCCTGAATTTAAAAACCTGCTTGATGGAAAAATTTGAAGCGCACGTTTGCTTACGTGCGTTCTAAAAAAATACACCCATCAACCAAGACACGCGCCAGGTCTATTCCGCCACCTGATAATTCAATTTCAACTCAGTCGTCGTTGAGATATCGTCCGGCCCGACAGCTGTGATTTCGTAAATGTTCTCTCCTGCCACGATATTCCCAAAGTCCGGATTGATAACGTATCTCCATTCTCCACTACCCGGGGTGTAAGCCTGGAGCTGATAATCATTCACTGTAACTGCCGTGGCCGTTTCACTGACCGCACCAGCAATCGTGAGCGGTAAATCCTCCTCTGTAATCGTCGCGTTATTCGCGATACTCGTCACCGCAATCCCAAAAACCGCGTTCACCCGGACTGCTTCTTTATTCCGGACTGCTTCTTCATTCAGAATTCCCGGTTCGAGCTCACAGCCGATCAGCACGACAGCTAGGGCGATGACTAGCGCCAGTGTGGTTTTTCTCATTTTGGTAGGGGTTAGAAGTTCGGATACAGTTTAGCAAGACTGGGAAGCTACCTTGTAAAATCACTTTTTGAAAGTAGTGTGAGTAAATTTAAATTCGGTAGGCTCCTGTTTCCTTAGCCCGCTTTTCAATCTCTGCCTTAACCGTCATTCTCTCCTCGCCCTCAAGCACTTGCACTTCATCAGTACTGCCTAAAATAAGTAAAGCTTCGGTCGAACCACAGTAAAGGCCTACCTCACCCACAATGCAATCCAGTTCGCCCTTAAAAACCCTACCCGAGCTAAAAACTTTCACAATCTCATTTTTTCTAGCAAGCTCTCTGAACTTCTCCTCGGGAACTTGATCTTCCGCATCTTCCATTATTAGCGCAGCTTCTGCTTGTTGTGTACTCATAGTTAAGCGGTATTAAAAAATAAGAACCCATTTTAGTAGAAATCAAAAAATCCTCAAACTCTTTTTTTGCGCTAAAATCTTCTGCGTTTATGAGTTTCCCGAAGACCAATCCGAAACAATCTTTTTCCAAGCTTGAGGAAGAAGTTTTGAAATATTGGCAGAAAGAAAAAATCTTTGAAAAAAGTTTAGAAAAGGATTCACCCAAGGGTGAATTTAAATTTTTCGACGGTCCGCCCTTCGCCACCGGCCTCCCCCATTACGGCCACATCCTCCAGGGCGTGATGAAAGACCTGATCCCCCGCTACAAAACCATGCAAGGCTACCGAGTTCCTCGCGTCTGGGGTTGGGATTGCCACGGCCTACCCGTAGAGAATCTGGTTGAGAAAGAACTGAAGCTCCACGGCCATGCTGAGATCGAAAAGTACGGCATCGCTAAGTTCAACGAGGCTTCGCGAGATAGCGTGTTGAAGTACGCCTCGGAATGGGAAAAGGTGGTCAAACGCATGGGGCGCTGGATTGATGTGGAACACAGCTACAAAACGATGGATCTGGAATTCATGGACTCGGTTTGGTGGGTCCTGGGCCAGCTCTGGAGTAAGGGCTTGATTTACGAAGGCCTCAAGCCCATGCACATCTGCCCTCGTTGTGAGACACCGTTAAGTAATTTCGAGGTGGGTCTCGGCTACAAGGAGATAACCGACATCTCCGCCACGGCGAAGTTCGAACTAAACAATGACGTTAACCCCGGAGATATCTCCGGGGTTAACGATAAGGGTAAAACTTATTTACTCGCCTGGACCACGACTCCGTGGACTTTATTGGGAAATGTCGCGCTCGCAGTTGGAGAAGATATTGATTATGTAAAGGTCGCGAGACAAAAAACAGAAGGTGAAATCCAAAAAAAACCCGGAGAAAAAACCGCTGAAAATGTAGTTGATTACAGCGAATTTTTTATCATTGCCAAAAATTTAGTTAGCAATTTTTTTGGTAATGATGGCGCAAAAATTATCGAAACTTTTAAGGGTAAAGACTTAATTGGAAAAACCTACAAACCGCTTTTTCCTTACTTTGCCAAACGAGATCCTCATGAGGTTATTCCGGAAACATACTTCATTACTTTTAACACAGAGAATGGTAAGAAAATATTTACCAACGAAAAACTACGCAAAGCCTGTGCCGAAACGTTTCGGAAGGCAGCCGAAAAAAACGGTTACAGGATTTACGAATTAGCGGTGATGCCTGATCATGTCCATCTGGTAATTCAGATTGAGGCAGATGGAGACAGTTTGCCAAAAGCTCTGCAGCAACTAAAGTGGTACTCATCGTGGAAGCTCAAATCCCAACTTCCCTCAGGGTTAACCCCCCAGATATCGGGGGGGTTAACGGAGGGTGTGCTCAAGGGGCTAACGAGTAAGGTTGATGAAAAAACAGGAGACACTTACCTCAAACTCTGGCGCAAAGGCTACGACAAAAAATACATCTACTCCGAAGAAGAATACGCCGGCATTTCCGACTACATCCGCCAAAATCCCGCGAAAGCAAAGCTCCCCCCTCAAAAGTACAATTGGCTCACTATTTCCGATGATGTAAATCGGCCCGTTCCAGAACCACCGAAGAATGGTTTTCGCATTGTCCCCGGCGATTTCGTCTCCACCGAGGACGGCACGGGTATCGTCCATATCGCTCCCGCTTTCGGTGAAGAGGATTACGAGCTCGCAAAAGAAAAGGGATTGCCCATAATTCAGCACGTGGAAATGGATGGAAGCTTGATCTCCAAAATTGCAAAAGATTTCAAAAATAAGAAAATTCGATTTGAAAAAATTCCAAATGAACCTGACAAACTTGATATTGAAATCGTGCAAAAACTGGGTGACAAAATTTTTCAGAGTGATAGGGAAAGGCATCAATATCCCCACTGCTGGCGCTGTGACACTCCGCTTTTGAATTACGCGACAAGCAGTTGGTTCGTGAATGTTGAGAAGATTAAGGACCAGCTCGTAAAAATTAACCAGGACATCAATTGGATCCCCGCCCATATCCGGGATGGCCGTTTCGGCAAGTGGCTCGAGAATGCTCGCGACTGGGCCATCTCCCGTAACCGCTTCTGGGGTACTCCATTGCCGATCTGGAAATGTGAAAAGTGTGGAGAAGCAAAGTGTGTGGGTTCACGTGCCGAACTCGAAAAACTGGTAAACAAAAACCGAACCAAGAACCAAGAACCAAGAACCATTAAGGATCTACATAAGCATTTCGTCGACAAATTAACGTGGAGTTGTAAGTGTGGTGGGAAAATGCAGCGTATTCCCGAAGTTCTCGACTGCTGGTTTGAGTCTGGATCTATGCCCTACGCCCAGTTTGCTGAGAAAGAAAAAACCAAGCTGCCCGCTGACTTCATCGGCGAAGCCCAGGATCAAACCCGGGGCTGGTTCTACACGCTCCATGTCCTCGCTACCGCAATCTCCGGCAAAGCTGCCTTCCGCAACTGTACCTGCACCGGTCTCGTCCTCGCTGAAGACGGGGAAAAGATGAGTAAGAGTAAACGCAATTTTCCCGATCCGCAGAAAATCTTCGACACCTATGGCGCTGACGCCATGCGCTTGTACCTGATGAACTCTCCCGTCGTCCACGCCGAAGATCTGCGCTTCAGTGAGCGGGGCGTGGAGGAAACTTTGCGCAGCGTCTTGCTCCCACTGTGGAATACTTTTTACTTCTTCACGACTTACGCGAATGCCGACGGCTGGAAACCTGTAAAGGCGATTCATGACGTAAAGGCAATTCATGACGTAAAGGCAATTCATGAATTGCCTCAACCGTCAAAAAACAAGCTGGACGCCTGGATTCTCTCCGAACTAAGCCTACTGATCAAAGCAATGACGGATGCTCTCGAGGCCTACAAAATTCAAGAAGCGGTCAAACCCCTTGCTGGTTTCCTCGATGGGCTAACCAATTGGTACGTACGTCGTAGTCGTCGTCGTTTTTGGAAAAGTGAAAATGATGGAGACAAGCAGGAGGCCTACTCGACTCTCCTGCATGTGCTTACAACAGTCAGCAAGCTCCTCGCTCCCGTCGCCCCCTTCATCGCCGAAAAGATCTACCGCGTTTTAACAGGAGAGAAGAGTGTTCATTTGGCCGATTGGCCAGAGGTGGATGAAGAAAGAATTGATGAAAAGCTTTCGGCAGAGGTTGGCACTACCCGCAAAATCATTTCTCTCGGTCTGGCGATCCGCGCCCGAGAAAAGATTAAAGTCCGCCAACCATTGAGTAAGGCAACCATCGCTCTTCCTCAAAAAGAAAATCTGGAACTGGGCACTATTCAAGAAGAGTTGAATGTGAAGGAAATCGAGTTGGCGAATGCGCCCGAAGACATCGCCGAACAAATCGTTGAAGTGAATGCTCGTACCCTCGGCCCTCGTCTCGGCAGCAAAGTTCAGGAAATCATCAAACTCACGAAAGCGGGCCAATTTGAAATCACCAAAGAGGGCGTAAGAGTTGGCGACGAGCTTTTAATCGGAGCAGGGGTCTCAGTAGGCTTCCGTGGCAAAGAAGGCAAAGCCGTCGAAAGTGATGCGGGTATTGTCGTAGCCCTGGACACGAAGTTAACTCCCGAACTCAAGCTCGAAGGCCAGGCCCGTGATCTCGTCAGGGTGATTCAGGAACTCCGCAAAAAGGCGGATTACGACGTCTCGGATCGGATTGAACTCATGCTCGAAGGTGCGGATGAGATTCTCAAGGTCCATGAAAAATATATCGCCGCCGAAACTCTCGCGGAAAAAGTTAGCCAGAAGATCCAAGATCCAGATGCGGAAGAAAGTCTCGGCCAGATCAAAATTGCTGTCAAAAAATAAGAAAATCGGTAAAATCATCCAGCTAACCTCTCAAAAATGATTAGAAGAATGATTCTCAGCATCATTGCTAACTCGGTTGGTCTTTACCTCGTGGATTACTTCCTCACGGATCTCTGCTTCGTCAGCGACGCAGTGGGAAGCTGCCCCGCCGAACCAGAAACAAATATCCTGGTTTTTGTCATTGCCGGTATCGCCCTGGGGTTGCTCAATACCTTCGTAAAGCCGCTACTGAAGTTGCTTTCCATGCCAATCACTTTCCTCACGGCTGGACTCTTTATGTTCGTAGTGAATGGAGTGGTTTTCGGACTCCTTGTCTGGATCATCAATACCCTCCAACTCGAGTATGTGAATGTGCTCGTCGAAAGCTCCCCCTCCTGGCCAACTTATCTCTATGCTGCTATTATCTTGGGCCTTTTCAATATCCTGACCCACTGGTTAGTTAAAAAGAGGTAGATAACTTTCAGCTAAAGCCCGTTTAAAAAATTTATAATTTTCAATTTTCAATTTCTAAACAATTTTTAATTTACTAATTTCTCAATTTCCCAAACAGTCAAAGTTAGTTTGAAAAATTAGGAAATTGAAACATTGGAAATCGTTTAGAAATTAGAAATTAGAAATTGAAAATTCATTAACACTTAATCCTTAAAATGCAGAATACACTGTTTTACGTCCAAATCGCTTCCTCAAGCCTACTGGTTCTTTCCATCCTCTTGCAGCACAAATCCGCCGGGCTCTCGGCCACTTTCGGTGGGGGCGGGAACGCCTACTCCAGCAAGCGCGGAATCGAAAAGCTGCTCACAAATTCGACCGTTTTCTTCGCCGTTATCTTCTTCGGCGCCGCCATTGCTTATGTTTTTGTTTAATTGAAACTGAAACTAACTGAATGCTAAAGCTTATTTCTTCGTGTACGCTCACCGAAAAAATAATCGTCGGAATTTTAAGTTTGGTGATTCTAATCGCGACTTTCCAAGTCGGTAACCGTTTTTATATCGAGAATAGCGAACCGGTACCGGCCAACGGTGGAACTTTCGTCGAGGGAGTTGTGGGCGAGTTCAGTTTCCTCAACCCCGTTCTCGCCCAAACCAGCCTCGACCGGGATATCACGAGCCTAGTCTTCAGTGGACTCACTAAATTCGATCCGATCAGCAATTCCATCATCGACGATCTCGCTGATCACACCCTCTCCCCCGATCAGCGCACCTATACTTTCAAACTCAAAGAAAACATCTACTGGCACGACGGAGCTCCAGTCACTGCCGATGATGTTATTTTCACTTTTCGTGATGTCATTCAAGCTGAGAATTTCCCCAATCCCGCTCTGGCGGCTGACTTCTTCGATGTCTTGATCACGAAAATCGACCAGCGCACGATTACGATGACCTTGCAAAAGAAATATGCCTTTTTCATCTACAACACCACGGTCGGACTCCTGCCGAAGCACTTACTGAAAGACGTCCCGCCAGCCGAACTCCTCACTAGCAATTTCAACCTCAGCCCGGTTGGTTGTGGACCCTACGTGGTCGATTCGGTGGCAGCTAACGCCATCCGACTTTCGGCCTTTCCCAAATTTTTCCACGAACGACCCTACATTGATTCGGTCGTCTTTCGGGTTTTTGAGAGTGCCGAACAGTTGAGTAAAAACACGGAGGGGATCATGGGTACGAAGGATCTCACTGAAAAAAATGTAAAGTCTTTTGAAAACGATGCCCGCCTGGCTCTTCACGACTTCACCCTGCCCCAGTACGTCGCCCTCTTCTTCAATACCGAGCGACCGATGCTCCACGATGAGAAACTCCGTCTCGGCCTGCAGCTGGCTATCAACAAAGAAACTGTCGTCACTGCCCATGGTGGCCGCGTCAAGGTGATTGACACTCCCTTGCTCGAGATTGCCTCAGCGGATTGGAAGTATGAATTCGATGCGGCCCGCGCTGATGGTGCTCTTTTCGATGCCGGCTGGCACTACCGTGACGGCGAAGCCACCACAGAAATCACCAGAGCACCAGAAAGTGAAGCAACTCCTTCCTCCGATTTAGAACCAAGAACCAAGAACCAAGAACCAAGAACCAATGATTCTCCTCTCTTTATCAACCTGCCAACAACGGAAAACTTCCTTGCCACGGCTGAAACCGATTTCTACATCGAGGGCAGTGCTCCGGCTGGATCGTTGAAAGTCGTTGTAAACGGTTATCAGCTCCAGAAATTCCAAGCGGGAAGTCTGGACTGGAGTTACAAAGCATCGCTGGCACTGGGAACTTTGCAGGCGGGTGAGAGTGAATACATCATCGAAAATCAAAATGGCGAATTTGATCGCTTGACAATCTTTTACTCTGCGGATACCGCTGCCCGCGAACAGTGGTTGGCTGAGCGTCTCCAGGAGCAAGCAGAAATCGCTGCAGTAGTAGAGACAGCTGCTGAACCGGAAGAGTTCGTCGAGGAGGAAGCAGAAGAGCAGTCTCAACTCCGTCTACGTTACAAAGATGGTGAACCCCTCGCCCTCAAACTCCTGATCCCCGACTACCGCGAGGAATTCCTACCCGTAGCTGAAGAAGTTGCCCGTCAGTGGAGTGAGCGAGGCGTAAAACTCACGATCGAACGTTTACCTGAAGCCGAATTCCTGCTCCGCCTCAATAAACGCGACTACGACATCGTCCTCTTCGGCCAAAATCTCGGCTACAATCTTGACACCTATTCCTTCTGGCATAGTGGCGAGGCCCGAGAAAACGGCAGCAACCTCAACAACCTCAAAAGCAGTGCCGTAAATGCCTGGCTCGAACAGATCCGCAGCAGCTTCGACAGCAGTGAGCGCCGTAAACGCCTGGCCAATCTCCGGGAAGTGCTCGGTCAGGAAGTCCCCGGTGTGATGCTTTACACTCCGACTTATTCCTATGTCGTCGATCGCAAAGTCCAGGGCTTCAATCTCGGCCGCATTGCTTTACGGCGTGACCGTTTGGCGAATCTGGCCACTTGGTATCTCCGCGAAAGTCGCCAAGCCACAAGCAAGCTCGGCATCTGGAGCTTCGTGCAGTGGCTCTCTCGGGAAGGACTTTAATTGTTCTAAGTGTTCTAATTGTTCTAGATGTTCAAATGAGCCGCCTCTCGTGTTTACCACTAAATAACTTCTTCGCTAAAAGCTCATCAACCTCTTGGGTTCTAACTTCGAGATCCTCAAGTTTAAATTTCATTTAGAACAAGCGAAGCGATAGAACAACTAGAACATGAAAGTCCTCGCCTTAGATTTCGGAGCAAGACGCATCGGCATTGCTATCGCCGATACAGAAGTCGGTGTCGCCAGTTCCCGACCTTTTTTGACGAATGATGCCGACGTTATAGAAAATCTTTCCGCAATTTGTGAACGCAGCGGGATCGAGAGAATAATCATTGGCTTGCCGCGCGGACTGCGGGGAGAGACCGAGCAAACAGCAGCTGCCCGTGATTTCGCTGCCGAACTCGATCAAAAATTTCCCGTAGAAATCGAGCTTGTTGACGAACGCTTCACGAGCAAGCTTGCTAGTCAAAATCTCCAAGCAGCCGGGGAGGATTCCCGCAAGCAGAAAAAGCTCATTGACTCCGAAGCCGCGCGTATAATTCTCCAGGAATATCTGGATAGTTCCTTAAGTCAATAAATATTTGTCACCCCGGTCCGCGAGCCGGGGCCCAGAAATAATCCCCGCGACCTGTCCGCCGAAGCTTCGCGAAGCGAGGCGTAGGCTGGGAAGCGGGGATCCAGAAAAAGACTCCAAACGTTAGACACCTTCCAATTAAAAATTAAAAAGCTTGTCCACCGCACGCAAAGTTCTCGGCAACACCGCCATTCAAGTCATCGGCCGCTTCACGACTGCCGCTGTCTCGATCATCATCCTGAAGCTAATCAGCAGCTACCTCGGTCGAGCAGGTTACGGTGATTACACCACCGTTTACGAATTCCTGGCCTTCTTCGCGATCATTGCCGACTTCGGGATTTTTCAGATCGCGGTCAAAGAGATGAGCGCGCAGCCCGAAAAGCGTCGGGAAATCTTTGGCAATATTTTTGCTTTACGAATTTTATTGACGCTGGCAGCAATGTTCGTTGCCATCGGGGTTGCTTTCTTGATCCCGAAATACTCTGGAACAGTCATTCCCGCCGGTATCGCGATCGCCGCCGCGACCACTTTTCTCACCATCACTTTTGGAACCTTGAGTTCGCTGCTCCAAGTAGCCCTGCGCATGCAGTGGAATGTACTGGGACTTATCGTCGCGAAATTTGCCGCTCTCGGTTGGATGCTCTTCACCATTTTCCGCATCCTACCGGATGATCCCGCCCGTGGTTTTTTCCAGCTACTCATCGCCGGGATCATCGGCGGAATTCTACAACTCATCATTGTTTTCTTCGCCGCTCGGAGAGTGGAACAGATTACCCTGCGTTTTGACTTTCCCTTTTGGAAAGCAGTGTTGAAAAAAACGCTTCCCTATGGCGCCGCGATTTTGCTGGCCACGATCTACGTGCGTATCGATGTGATCCTCCTCTCGCTCATGAAGGGCAGCGAGGAAGTGGGACTCTATGGTGTGGCTGCCCGCATCCTCGAGAGTCTCGCCGTGATTTCGATCTTTTTCATGAATTCCGCTCTTCCCTCGATTACTCGCCTCTTCCGTGATAATAAGGAAAAGCTCAAGCAGCTCCTGCAGTACGCTTTCGACTTTTTGATTCTGATTGCTTTACCGATAGTTGTCGGGGGAATCACGCTCGCCTATCCCATCATTGCCCTCGTCTCGAGTCCTGAATTTCTTTCCGATCTGGCAAATGGTTTTTATGGCTCTGATATCGCGCTGCAAATTCTCCTCGTCGCGATGCTCTTTGCTTACCTCGGCAATCTCTTTGGCTTCACGCTGCTCGCTGGCGATCAGCAAATTAAATTGCTCTACGTGAACGCCGCAGCTGTGATCTTCAATATCACCAGCAACCTGCTCGTGATCCCGATTTGGGGTTTCCGCGGCGCCGCCGCGACATCCGTCGCGAGTCAAATGTTTGTCTGCACGCTGGGCTTTATCTTCCTCTGGAAAATGCTGCAAATGAAATTCAAATTAGGCACAGCCGGTAAAGCCATCCTCGCTTCATTGGCCATGGGCGGCGGTCTGCTTTTCCTCCAACCGATCCTCTTCCAAGCTTTCGGCGGGAATAAATCTCTGCTACTGCTAATGCCGATTGGCGGATTGATTTACGGAATTGTTTTGCTTGCTACAAAAGCAATTACGCCTGAGATGTGGCGCTTAATAAAAACTAAATCCTAATTGTCATTCTCGCAAAAGCAAGAAGCCAGAAAAGACGTCTATTAAATTAGTATATATGCTCGTCTTCCATTTTTTGAACGGAAAGCTTACCTCCTGCGAGTCTAACTTTTATATTCCATTTGTGTGCTCGCATTTTGCTAGCGTAGATGTCTACTTCTAGATTAAGTATTCTTTTCGGCCTTTGTCCAACTCTCATGTCAAAACGTAATGTCCCGGCAATTATATTTAATCCCTTATGAACAACTTCCGTAAGACCAGTCATGAATATTTTTTTCTGAGGGTTAATTTTAGATGTATCTCGAAATCGTTCAGCTTTTATCTCTTTACATGAAGAAGGATTTTTTACGCAAACAGACACGGTTACATTTTTAGCTTCCGCACTTGATTCATTAGCAACTATTATCGGGACCCTCCAAAAACCACTTTTCTCGAGCTCTACAATTTCGGAATCAAGCAATGGATGTAGCTCTGGGCTTTCGGAACCAGCAAATAATTTCTGTAACATCTGGTGAGGCAAAACGATAAATTCGTGGCCATTCCTAAAGTAAAACTGGCGCTCACTAGTTGTGGTTTGGACAGGATCTCCTTTTGTTTTAGGAACATAGACAACAACAACACCCTTGGTGTCTCCTTTCTTTTTGGTCAATACTTTAGTTTTGCTAAGAGTAATTGGCGGCGTTGTAAGCGATGGTATGTTGCTCTCTAAAAACTGTGCAAATTTTTTGCAATTGGGAATTGGTTCTATTTGCGTAAGAATGTCTAAATTCCCATGCGAGGGTTTTTTGTCGCTCCCAACACCAAAAATGATCACCCCTCCTTCTGTATTAGCAAACCCAGAAAGAGACCTGGATAATTGAAGCTTTGAATCTCTATTGAGTCTGCATTCTAGTGGAGATTTGCCCTCTAAACATAATCCTTCCGCCGTACCATCTTCAATAAACCGATTTATATCGGCATAATTTTTTATAGCATTGAATATGCCTATGGCGGGATCAGTCATAATAGAAATTCTTTATTGTCTCCGCGGCCCCAAGTTTACAACTCAGACCACAATTTTGTTACCACACCCCAAAAAAACTTATACCCTAGCACCTAACACCTAGAACCTAGCACCTAGCACCTATTCCGAATAAAACGCCAGCGGATTCTTCTTCACTCCATCCGCGATCACTTCGAAGTGCAAATGGATTCCCGTACTGCCCCAGACCCGGCCCGTATTCCCCATTGTCCCGATCCGGGTACCCTGCGTGACCGGATCACCGGCTGTTACAGCTACCTCGGCTAAATGGGCATAGAGCGTTTGGTAACTGTCGCCATGGTCGATCACCACGACACAGCCATACCCGCCATTCCAGCCGCACTGTGATTTTACGACCGTACCGTCTGCTGCCGCGCTGACGGGTGGCCTACTCTTGTCAGCGATATCAACTGCCCAGTGACCTCGGCGTCCACCGAAGTAAGTCGTGTATTCGCCGCTGGTCGGCTTGATCATCCAATTACCATCTTTATTCTGCACCCCATTGGCAATGATGATCGCTCCGTCAACCGCCACCGGTGCTTTGTAGGACGCGTAAGTTCCCGGACTCTGTGAGGCGAGATAAGTACCGCTCCCCGCGTATACCGTCTTCTTGCCCCCGGGGATAATCACCTTCGTACCGGCCACAAGTTCGGCTTTCTCTTTCAGCTGATTCTGTTTATAAAGTTCTTCCTCCTCCACTTCGTACTGCTTGGCAATTTTGCTAATTGAGTCCCCTGTCTTCACTTCGTGTGTAATTCCTGAAACCGGCAGAATGGCGAGCACGGTCCCCGGTTTGAGCTGGTGTGGATTGGTGATGCTGTTCTCCCAGATAATCGTGTCCATACTCACTCCGAAACGACGGGCAATCGAGGAAAGCACATCACCATCTTCCACTATGTACTCGATGATATCCGCCAGTTCGCTGCGGTCGACCAAGGCACTTTGACCAGCACCTTTGATGAGGAAACCTTCTTCGGTCACCGCGATCATATCGAGCGAGAAAGTCGGCGAATCAATCGCCAAAAAATCACCGTTGAAGTCTTCGGCACCGGCCAGTTCCGCTGAAGCTCCACTCGGCAAAAAGACCGGGATGGCCAAGATCAGCGCCGCCAACCCTAGTGCTTGCGCCACGAGACGCCGGCGCGGACTCTTGGGCCGCTCCAGCCTAAGCTTACTAATCCGTTCCCGACGGGCAGCGAGGTTTACTCTAGGTCCGATCATAAATTGTAGTCAGAACCGGGAGGACACCACTATATCTTGTGGTACAGACTCCTCCAACATGAAAGTTTACGCTCTAGTTCCCGACTTTCCAAACTTTCCACTTGACGTATAATCAAGCTATTTTGGAATAAATCAGCACCTGATTTTAGCTTACAAATGCCAAGTGTCAACGTTGCAAATGCGCCAACAAGCCCTTAAAAAGTAGCAATGCAAAATATCAAAGCAGTTCTCTTCGATTTTGATGGTACGCTCGTCCACTCGATTGACCTACTGGTAGATATCTTTGCCGAATGTCTCCAGGAGCAAGCTATCAACTCGGTCGACTCTGGGCAAATCCGCCGCCTGATCGGTGAACCAATCGATCAGATTTTCGACAAACTTGCCGAACATCTGTCCCCCGCCGAAAGAAGCAAGCTCGATCACGCCGCTCTCGAGAAAAGCTTTCGCGAGAAAGAAGATCTGCGTAACTCTGCCGAAAACATTCACGCTATCGAAGATACCCGGGGAACCCTCGAGTTCCTGAAAAAACAAAAGGTCAAGCTTGCCGTCGTCAGTACGAAGATTGTCACCCGAGTGGAGAAACTCACCGACGAACTTGAACTTACGCACTTTTTTGATCTCATCGTCGGCCGCGATCTGATCGAGAACCCCAAACCCAATCCCGAACCCGTTCTCTACGCCTGTGAAAAGTTAAACGTAAAACCTTCCGAAACTCTCTTTGTCGGCGATTCTCTCCTCGATCTAGGCGCGGCCAAAGCCGCCAAAGTAACTTTCATCGGCGTCCTCACCGGCGTCTGCAACCGGAAATGCTTCGAAGAGCACAAAGCCGACTATATCTTTTCCCATGTCGGAGAAGTCGGCAGCCTCGTAGAAAAGCTTAGATAGAACTAAGGATTAAGCAGAGGCAATTCATGAATTGCCTCAATTGCCTCAACAGAGCAAAGAACCTATTCTTTCTTCTTCCTCTTTTTCTTCGGCTTTTCCTCAACTTCAGGCTCTTCCTCTTCTGTCAGATTCACTCCATTCGCCGCCTTTTTAGTTTCATTGATAATCTGTTCTTCCGCATCCAGCTCTGCCTGGATTTTCGGAATGACATTGTCGATCGCTCCCCACTCACTGTCACCCACCGCCGGCACGAGCAGGACCACTTCATCACCTGCTTCCGCCCGGTAAAAAGTCACTGAAGCCAGGAGTACTTTGTAAGCCCTGCCCGCCGCAATCACTTTGTATTGCCCGTCTTCTTGAGTCAGCGGACCAACCACCCGCTTGCGTTCTACTGGCCCGATTTGCTTGTAGACGAAACCACCGTCTCCTCCGATTGTGAGTTTCATCACATCTCCGGGAACGAGTTTGCTTTTCGAAGCATAATTCGCTGGCACCGGATAATCCTTACCATCCGGACCAACCATCGATTTTCCGTTAAAAACACCTTCAACGATTTTCCCTTCTTCGGTAACTGTACTGTCCAGATCCTTGGCCGCTCGCATGTAACCCGAGCGAATCTGATGACCCGTTCCGTTCCCTGTAATCTCCCCCAGCAGCTGCTTCGCACTACGAAGACTGGACTCTGCCGAGTCGATCATCTCCTTAATCAGGGCAATTTTCGAGAGATTACTCATTTCTTTTTGGGTTGAATTTAAATGTTTATTAACCTCATTTTAGCAGAAAAGTGGCTGAAAATCAATATTTGTACTGTTGCAGAATTCCAGTTACCTTTTTAAATTCAGCTTGACCAAGTAATTGTAGCCAGGTAGAGATTAGTTTCTGAATAGGAGTAAGGCGATTCATACCAAATCCACCGTGTTTTCTGTAATAGTTGTATTTATG
>JBDRMN010000032.1:0-2860 GCA_043812055.1 Patescibacteria group bacterium | reverse complement strand
ACCGTGCTGGACCGAGTCAATTGTGAAATTGGCGGCGGCGAATTTGTAAGCGTGGTGGGACCGAGCGGGGCGGGCAAAACCACTTTTGTAAATCTGCTGACCGGCGCGATCCACCCGAGTGAGGGAACGGTTTCGGTAGACAGCTACACCATCAATGAACTTGATGAAATTTCGCTGGCGCTTTATCTGCGCAAAGTCGGTGTGATTTTCCAAGACTACAAATTACTGCCGAAAAAAACCGTCTGGGAAAACGTCGCCTTCGCCCTCGAGGTCTGTGGCGATCGTACTGATCTCATCAAGAAGCGGGTAGATGAAGTCCTGGATATCGTCGGCCTCACTCACCGCGCCCGGGCCTTCCCGACACAGCTCAGCGGAGGCGAATGTCAACGCACTGCGCTCGCCCGCGCCCTCGTCCACGAACCCGCCTTGGTCATCGGCGATGAACCGACTGGTAATCTCGATCCGGAGTCTGGCGCCGAAATCATTGACCTCCTGCTCGACATCAATAAAGCCGGAGCCACGGTGGTGTTGGCCACCCACGATCGCGAGACAGTCGACCGCGTCAAGCGGAGGGTGATTCGACTGGAGAAAGGGAAACTCGTCAGCGATCTGGATTCGGCTAAGTACCACCCGAAGTAATGTTCCAGGTGTTCTAAATGTTCGAATGGGCCACTTCTATCATTCACGGGTTTCAGCAACCCGCCAAAAAACAATTAGAACAATCCCCCGCTGCGGCGGGGGAGATACAACAAGTCCCGCTTTGCGGAACGATAGAACAATTTGAACAGTTCTCGCGCAAGTCCTTTTGCTGGATCGACTTTTTTCAGAAAGTTAGAATCAATCCCTTTCCTAAAACAAAATGGAATTCAACGCAAAAGCCATCGCGCAACTGGAAAAACTGCTGGTTGATTCGGAAAGCATCCTCCTACTCACCCACAAAAATCCCGACGGAGATGCTCTCGGCAGTCTGCTGGCACTTTATCTCATCCTGGATCACGCCGGGAAAAAAGTGACTCCTGCCTGCCTCGACCCCGCCCCCAAAAATCTCCGCTATTTACCGGCTGCTGAGAAAATCGTGAATGATTTTGATGTCAAAGAATTCGATCTCTTGATCGTGCTGGATTGCGGCGATCCCCATCAGACCGGCTTCGACCAGGACAAGCCCGAGCTCTTCCGCCCCTCGGGGCAAGTAGCACGCCAAATTATCAAGATTGATCACCACCAGATGGCCAGCGATTTCGGTGATGTCCAAATCATCCATCCAGAAATGTGTGCTACCAGTTCGATTTTAACCAGACTCTTCGAGCGATTCGGCGTGCCGATCAGCCCGGATGTCGCTACCTGCCTGCTTACCGGTATTTCCACCGACACTGGTAGCTTCCGTCACAGCAATACGAAGCCTGGTACCCTCCGCCTAGCCGCCAAACTCTTGCGCCTCGGTGCCAATAACGCCTTAATCGCCAAAAATATTTACCGCAGTACCCCTCTGTCCGCCCTAAAACTCTGGGGCAATGTCCTGCAAAGCCTGCGGCAGACCAAAGACGGCGTCACTCTCGCTGTCGCCCAAAAAAAAGATTTTGACGAGACCGATGCTCGCACCGAAGACCTCGCGGGCGTGGTGGACTATGTGAATGCCGTACCCAACGCCAAGTTTTCGATCCTGCTGTCGGAACGGAACGGTCTGGTCAAGGCCAGTATGCGCACCCAACACCCCGATGCTGATGTGGCGAAAATCGCCTCAGCCTTCGGCGGCGGCGGCCATGTGAAAGCCGCCGGTTTCGCCGTCCCGGGAAAGCTCGAGCGCGAAGTACGTTGGCGCGTGGTGCGACCGGATGACAGGGATCAGGGAACCCGTCCTTCGTCCGCTGAGGCGGACTCCGGAGGGCAGGCAGAGAACAGTTAGGTTCCAGTTTCTAGGGAACAGTGACCAGCAGCCAAAAAACTCAAAGGCATAAAGACTTAGAGACTTAACGACTTAAAGACTTTTCTTAACATCTCCCAACAATCCTAACCCAGATACCTAACTACTCACACTCGCTACTAACTACTCTCCTAGCGTTTAACTTTAAATTTAACATTCTCGGTTAAGTCCGGAATGTTCCGCGCCCAAAAAGGCCAGCTGGAAATTATCGCATTATTGACTTCCGGCAAGTTGCGAATATAAGCCTCACTTTCATTAACTCTCCGTCCGAGAATACGATTGCGGATTTTTTCCGTGAGCCGGATCCCCGCCTCAGTCTCGGTACTCAGATCGTACTCCTCGATCCCCTCTACCGTCGCCGCCACCTTCACGCTGCCATCCTCCAGATCGACATTCTCCACCCGGAAGACGGTACTATCGAATTTGATTTTTACGAGGGCTTTGTCGGGATGAACCTTTGTTTCGAGCTGGCTGAAGAGTAATTCTCGGAGATCATCCTGTTCATAAGCGATAGCCTGAACCCGAGCAGTTGCCACCACCACGAAATCATCTTGGAACGCACCGACCGGATTTGCCGGCGTATCGATCGAAAGCAGCTCCACATTTACTGTTTGGCGGTCATCCAATAATGCCAGCGTACGGCTTTCGAGCCTGTTCTTTTGTTCAAGCAAGATCAGTGTCTCTTGCTTAGCCAATTGCTCAATCTCACGCACCACCGTCTCTTCGACGTTAGCCACGTCTTCTTCAGAGATGAACTTCGTGACTTTGGTCACGCCGCCAGTGAAAGCTTTTTGGGATTCCGCCCAGTAGAGCGATGGCGACAGAGCAGGAATCGCCGGCAGTTTGAAAAAACTCGGATCAATATTGCCTCGCTCACCAATAAAATCTCCCTCGCAAGTGTCCGGCTCATTGATACAGTCACAATCCGAATCGTCCATT
>JBDRMN010000031.1:0-2922 GCA_043812055.1 Patescibacteria group bacterium | reverse complement strand
ACGCAGATCCGTAATTGTATGGAGATTTTCGTCGTTGTACATAGAAGTCATGGCTAGATGTAACCATGACTGGTGAGTTCAGGGACTTCTTGCATGAGAATACGACCCTGAGTTCAGGGACTTCTTGCATGAGACAAGAGTAGGGCTTGACAGGGGGGAAATTACGAGTAAAATCTGGCGCAAAATTTAATCCAAATATCTCATGAGCGAGAAAGATTTCATTGTCACGGCTACCGGTTCCGAGCTGCCGGAATTTGAGCGACCGACTTATGTTGTCGCTTTACCTTCCAAAAAGTTACTGGATAATCCGAAAGTAAAATCAGCAATCGCCAAGTTGGCTCCACTGGTGCATGCTGGTGAGCCCGAAATCAAATTCACGGAAGTTGATCCTGAAAAGTTGAAATCCGGTAAAACGGAAATAACCTGCATGGACGCCCGTGAATTTTCCAATGCTTCGCGTAAAAAATTAGCCGGTAATAACTTCATTACTTTTGCCGGTTCAGCTTTCTTCGCTCATCCGGAAATTGCGCAAAAATTACGAGATGCCGGCCATGATGATTTGGTTGAGGCATTACAAGCCATCCTCGACGCGGCTCGTGAAGCCGATATGTCGATTGACATCATTTCGAACCACTTCGGTGAAGACGGCGGCTGCGGCGGTCTCAATTTCATTAAAAACAGCTGCGGCGGTTTGGAGATTCCCGATGCGAAGATGTACAAAAAGCTATTAGAGGAAACACGCACGGCTATCGGGGAAATCGCTCAAGACGCCGAGATCGCGCTTTATCAAACCGGAGCTGACGGCCAAGTCATCGCGAGGTTTAATCTCGAGGATCCGGAAGACATGGCTGCATTTACCAAAGTCTACGACGGTAAATTTTAGTCCGCCATATACTCCTTAATCTTTCTAGCCGCCTCCCCCACCTGCGCGGTAGTCAGATTCGGCAAACTCGCCCGGATGAAATTCGTGCGATCTTTTTGCTTTCGGTCGTTCTCGCTAAAGAAACGATTCGCCGGGATGAGGACGACCCCGCGATTAGCGAGATCGAGCAGTTTTTGTTCGGCGGGAACTTTTTGCTTTGCCTCGCTGGCGAGCGAATTCAGGTCGAGCAGCGAGTAGTAAAAATTTCCTTTCCACGGCATCCCGAGATTTTCGTACCAGGTCTGCATGTTCTGCTTCACAATCCCACAATACTTCTCCCGGGCACAGTCCCCGAGGACTACGTGACAGGTGCCGAGTAATTGCGCGGGACCGGCGACAAAAGTCGTGTGGCGGAATTCGCCGAGCACCCCGCCCGGAGCTTTCGCGTCGTGGAGATAAGTTTTCAGGTCACTGACTCCTTCCGGAAAATATTTCTTCAGCTTCTGGGAGAGGTATTCATTCGCCTCTGGCAGGATGATGTATTCACCGAAGCGACAGCCTGTGGCGCGCTCAATTTTCGAACGGGCGTCGATGCGAATCGTGCGGCGTGGAGCGAAGTTGAGGATTGATTTTTTCTGCTCAAAGAAAGAAAAGTAAACCTCATCGGAAAGAATCAGCGCGTCTTTTTCCTCGGCGTAATCGGCGAGTCTCCGCAGACTCTCCTCATTTTTCGGCAGACCGGTGGGGTTGTCCGGATCCACGAGGAAGATGATCTTGGGCTTGATTTTGGCAGCCTTCTCGAAAGCGTCCGGGGTGAACTGTCCGGTCTCCAGATCTACGGGGAGAGTTTCGATTTTGATACCGCGATTCTCAAGGATGCCCAGGTAGGGAAAATAAACCGGAGTGGTGATAAGCGCAGTATCCCCTTTTTTCAAAAATCCCTTGGCCTCTGCGCCGAAGGCTTTGAAAAATGTTCCAATCGCGTGACTGGCGCCTTCCGTAAAGATTAAATCAGTGTAGTGCACCGGTAGACCGAGATTGCGCGAGTGCCAATCCGCCACAGCCACACGGGCGATACATTCTCCGTAGGGATCGTGGTAGTAACCGCCGGCTCCCGCGGAGTATTTGAACATGCGGAAAAGCACGTCGAATTTATCCCAACCCGCCTGGGCCTCACCGGCGACGCAAAGTTTCTCGACGAACTCGTGAAAAAGCTCGAGCAGCTCGCGCGCCACTTCCGGCTGGTAATTCTTTTCGGCAAACTCCTTAACTTCACTCACCACCTGATCGGCGGAATCGTGCCCGCGATCTTTGAAGTGGGATTCGAAGTTATTGAAATGCGTGTCGAGCGCGACCCAAAAGGAATACAGCTTCCGCCCGCGAATACTGGGTGCAAAGCCGTAACCCGGATCACCCCGTGAAAGATCGAGCACCTTGTCCACGCCGACTTTTTCCCGCGCGATCTTGGCGAGTAAACGGAAGATCACGAAAGGGTTGTCTTTGTTGAGGTCGAAGCCGTATTTGTTATCGGTGAGGGCCATTTTGAAAAAAACTTAAATCACCGGGTGATTTTAGTCGGATCGGAAGAGGAGGGCAAAGAGCTTGCTAAAGTCTTCCGTTATTAATTTACATCGGAATCTTGAATTTCCTTGATTGCTTCACGCAAGGGACGAGTTTTTTCATTCGTAGGTCTTTGGGGTGGCTTCCCCCTCTCTTCCGCTGCCCGCTCGGCGTCTTTGAGGGCTTGTATTCCGACTGACAGCAAGGCTTTCCTGGTGTCTTTGTCAACAGGAGTTATTTCTCCTGGATTTTTTTCTTGCTCACGTAATTCCTTAGAAGTGAAGATCACATCGTCAAGTCCGTCGGCTTTACTCATTTTGGAAAATTAAATGGTGGCTGATCTTATTTTCTCTCGTTCCCTGTGTCAACTGCTACTCTTGTCTCATGCAAGAAGTCCCTGAACTCAGGGTCGTATTCTCATGCAAGAAGTCCCTGAACTCACCAGTCATGGTTACATCTAGCCATGACTTCTATGTACAACGACGAAAATCTCCATACAA
>JBDRMN010000030.1:0-5575 GCA_043812055.1 Patescibacteria group bacterium | reverse complement strand
ATGGTAGTAGGCTTCGGAAACGTTGTGGTACCAGTGCCAAATGTCTGTCTCTAGATTAACCATGGACTTTATTCTAGCTGGTTCCGCCGGCAATTCATCCCTGCGCCAAGAGCGCAGGGAGTTCTTGCCGATTTTTTAAAGTGTTTTGGTCAGGTGGAGAGCCAGAATATTGCGCTCGAGTTTTTTCGAGGATGCCAGATGCTTTCTAGAATAATCCTCGGCTACTTCCTGCTGCACTCACGCTTTTCTTGCTGCTCGGGGTGTTAAACTCCTCCAAGCTTATCTCTACCTATATGCAACTCACCCCCGCCACTAAGTGGCCCCTTCGGGGCTTTCGCGGGGGCAGGCCCCCCTCAAAGTCACGGGAGTAGGTTCCCTTAAAGTCGCGGGGCAGGCCATTTCCTTTTAAAATACCTTCTATATGCAACTCACCACACTCTCTTCTGGGCTCAAGGTCGTCACCAAATCCCTTGCCGGCACCGAAGCAATCACTTGCCTCGTCTTGGTCGGCGCCGGCAGCCGCTACGAGACGAAAAAGCGCAACGGGCTCAGCCACTTCCTCGAGCACATGTTTTTCAAAGGCGGCGAGAAGTTC
The DNA here is from genome assembly GCA_043812055.1 of Patescibacteria group bacterium. Classification (GTDB taxonomy): domain Bacteria; phylum Patescibacteriota; class Gracilibacteria; order JAHISY01; family JAHISY01; genus JBDRMN01. The sequence continues at coordinate 4,980 of JBDRMN010000030.1, read as the reverse complement.
AAAAATACAAAAGAGGTCAGCGAGGCAGTTGATGCGGTGGGGGGTGACTTCAACGCGTTCACCGGTAAGGAATATGCGGGCTATTTCGTGAAAGTGCGCTCGGAGAAAGCGGAGATTGCTTACGATGTTTTGTCCGACATGCTGGTTAGCGCGACTTTCCCGGCCGAGGAAATCGAGAAAGAGCGCGGCGTGATTCTCGAGGAATACAATATGTACCAGGACACCCCGATGTACCAGGTCGGCTGGGATTTCGAACGTTTACTTTTCGGCGACCAACCGATGGGTCGGGATCAGATTGGTACGAAAGCAAATATCAAGTCTTTCCAGCGAGATGATTTTGTGAATTACAAAACTGAGCTCTACCAGCCCGAAAACATCGTGATTGCGGTCACGGGGAAATGCGAGCATACCGAAGTGGTGAAGCAGATCGAAAAGTTTTTTCAGTTCGAGAACGGTAAAAAGAGTTTTGACTGGAAAGCCCTTAAGGATTTCAAGGCAAAGAGTCCGGTCAAGATTCAGAATAAGGCGACCGAGCAGGGCCACCTCGTCCTCGGCGTGCCGGGTATCCCGGCTGAGGGTGATGCGCACTGGGTCCAGCGTCTCCTCGCCATAATCCTCGGTGGAAACATGAGCTCGCGGATGTTTCTGAATGTGCGAGAGAAAAAAGGCCTCTGCTATTACATTCGCACCAATACGGATGACTACACTGACGTCGGCGTAGTTTCGACCAGCGCCGGAGTGGATCTGAAACGCCTACCCCTGGCCGTGAGCGCGATTCGCACGGAGTATGAATGCTTGGCAGAGCAGGGAACAGATGCGGATGAGCTTAAGCGCGCTAAGGAGTTTCTCAAAGGCAAACTCACACTGCGGCTCGAAGACTCTGAAGAATACGCCCACCTGATCGGCAAACAGCATCTGCTTTACGAGAAGCAACTTTCCATTGAGGGCATCTTCGCGAAAATCGAGGCAGCGAGTGAAAAAGACATTCAGATCCTCGCGCAGAAAATCTTCGTGCCGAAAAACTTGAGATTGGCAGCAATCGGACCGTTCGGGGGACGGGAGGAAGAACTCGCTAAACTATTAACTTGATTTAAAACCAAAAATATGGTACAATATCACCAATAACCAAACTAACTAAAACAAAAATGCAAAACTTCAACACTCCCCGACGTCTGCTCTTTTTCGCAGGTGGTCCGGAAAGGCAAGCGGCGGAAAATGCGAGTGAGAGTAAAGATAATTTGGGAAATGATTTTGAGCTAAAAATAACTCCGGCGGCAGCCAAAACTATCGAAATAAAAAATAATGCCATCTTTCTCAAAAGTAATGGCAAAAAAATTGCTAGCCTCAACAGCAAGACGCAAAGCATTGAAGCGGCTCTTTACATCGGTGAAAAAGGACCTAATCCCCACTTAGTAGAAATCCGCATTCAGGACAAAGATGGATCCGGACAGAAGGTTTGGGTGGATTGGTACGGACAACTTTTATTTCATGAGCCGAAGGGTGGGGTTATCCAGAGTGAAGACCTCACCAGACTGCTTGGCTTTGGAAAGAAGAAATAGAATTAAAACTTAGAAAACGCCTGAAAGCTGATCAACTTTTTGACCCAGACAGAATTTGCACTGTTTTTTTAAATTGGAGAAAATGCTCTACCAAGTGTTTTTTTAACCTAAGTAAAATGACTGAAATTGAAACACCCGCTCCGAAAAAAACTTCCGTGAATCTCGCGGCAGAATCTTTGGAAAATGTTGTTAAACCATTCCGTGAAAGAATTAAAGCGCTTATCGAAATTGCAGAAATCCACAACGAACTCGGTTCAGCAATTCTTATTCTTCATGGGCATTTCAATGTAGATGAAGCATTGGGCGACAGTCCAGGCTGGAAAGACGATCCCCAAAGCAGCACTTTTTGGGATGACACGAGAGAATTAAACGCACGAATAAGCAGATTTAATGAGCAAACGCTCAAGTTGACTAAGGCCGCTCGCGCCAGAATCGCCGCGCTTTAAGTTTTAAGTTTTAAGTTTCACGCCCCAACGGGGCCCCTTTGGGGTTTCAAGTTCCACGCTTCATGCATGAACAAGTTTCTTATTCTTGAGGTTTGAAAATTTGCTTTACTTCGAAGAAAATCAGTCCTTATTTTAATTTGCTAATTATGACTTCCCCAGAAACAGAAAAAGGGTCTACTGAAATCGTTCCGGAATTTTCAGAATTACTAGAAGGGTTGAGTAAACTTTTTGAGGAAGCTGCCGATTTAGAAAAGAATGTCCTGCTTTATGAAGAAGGACTCGATGATGATTACAGCGACCCAGCACTAGTTGACCAGCTACTCGGAAAAGCCATGGAAATAAATAAGCTCATAACTCCCTTTTTTGAAACAACTAAACCTGAAACTGAAATAGCTAAATTGCTAACTCTATTATCATTGGAAATTAATCGACTGCTTGCAGAACTATATATTCTTGAAATACAAGGGCGAACTAGAAACAAAGTAGGAACGCTCTTGCTTGGAACATCAGTGAAAATAATTCAAGCAAGAAAGGAGACAGCGAAAAAGTTAATTCAGCTTGCTCAAGAGTTCAATGAAAATATTTCCAAGCTTATTGATCCAGAGCCCCGTTAATAATCCTGACACCTAATCCCCTAGCCCTACTACATAATTGCGTAACTTTGCGCTATTTTGTCGTACGACTTTAAACGTGAAACATGAAACCTGAAACTTGGAACCTCCTGTTCCCTGTTCCCTGTTTTCCAGAACTATAAAATCAAGTTAAGCTCCGGCGTTTTAAACCTAGCTCTATTTAATCCTAGTGTTTTTCAAAGCGTCCCCCGGCGCGACCATCGGAAAAACATTCTCCTCCCGCTCGACCATGTACTCCACGAGAACCGGCCCGGGAGTTTTGGCGGCTTTACGCGTAACGGCGAGAGCCTCCGAAGGCTTGCTAGCCCGGAAAGCTTTCAGCCCGCAGGCCTGGGCCACTTTCACGAAATCCGGATTCAGCAGCGGCGTGTGGGAATAGTTCTTGTTGAAAAAAAGCTCCTGCCACTGGCGCACCATACCGAGATAGCCGTTATTGAAAACCGCGATCTTCAGCGGAATTTTTTCTTGAGCGAGAGTTGTCAGTTCCTGCAAGTTCATTTGAATACCCCCGTCACCCGTCAAACACCAGACTGTTTCGCGCGGGTTGGCGACCTGCGCTCCGAGCGCCGCCGGCAAACCGTAACCCATCGACCCCAGTCCCCCACTCGCCAGGTACCTTCCCGGCTTGCGGAAACGGAAATGCATCGCCGCCCACATTTGATTTTGCCCCACATCGGAAACGATGAACGCGTTGGGAGAAGTGGCATTCACGGCGTGGATGACTTCGTAGGCTTTCAGGCGCTTACTGGGTCTGTCGAGCTCGCGCAGTTTCGCCTCGATTTGTTTGGAATATTCGCGAATCCGGGCGTGCCAATTGGCGTGCTTCTGCTGCGAAGTTTTATGCGTTAATTTCTTCAACGCATCCTTCGCATCAGCGACGACCGGCGCATCCGGTTTGATGATTTTGCCAATTTCCGCCGAATCAATGTCGATGTGAATCACCTTCGCCTCCGCAGTGAACTCATCTAGTTTGCCCGTAATCCGGTCGTCGAAACGGGATCCGACCGAGATAATCAAATCCGCATGGGAAACGGCAAAATTCGCCTCAGGAGTCCCGTGCATACCGAGCATGCCGAGATAATTCTTCGCACCGAAAGGAACGGAGGAAATTCCCAGCAGCGTCGCACAAACCGGGGCGTCGATCCTTTTCACGAAATCCTGAAGCTCTAGACTGGCGCCAGAAATAAGCACCCCATGTCCCGCGATCACTACCGGCTGGTGAGCGGATTTTATAAGTTTGGCTGCGCTGGCAATCTGCTTCCCGGAAGCAGGTCCCCGCTCAAGATAGCCGGGAAGACGCACCGGGGTTTTGCGGTAGTTAAATTTGGTCGCGGCAATCTGGGCATCTTTTGTGATATCGATATGTACCGGCCCCGGCCGGCCACTCCGCGCGAGATGAAAAGCTTCTTTCAGCGCAGGAGCGAGATCCTGCACGTCGGCAATCAAATAATTGTGCTTCGTGATCGGCAGCGTGATGCCAGTAATGTCCGCCTCCTGAAAAGCATCCGTGCCCACAAGCGGACCAGCCACCTGTCCGGTAATCGCCACTACCGGAATCGAATCGAGATGGGCATTGGCGATACCGGTAATCAGATTCGTCGCTCCCGGACCGCTGGTCGCGAAACAAACTCCGACCCTGCCGGAAGATTGCGCGTAACCGCAGGCCGCGAAAGCCGCCCCCTGCTCGTGACGCGTGAGAATGTGGCGTAGTTTTTTTTCGTATTTCGTAAGCGTATCGTAAAGCGGGAGCACCGCTCCGCCCGGATAGCCAAAAACTGTATCAACCTTTTCCGCTATCAAACTTTCGCAAATGATTTCACTTCCGGTTTTTTGCATAAAACCATTTTACGGCTTAAAACACTTGACTTCAAACTATTCCACCCCTAAAATTCGTGCCCGCTGAAACACTTAACCCTTCTTCAAATGGCTTCAAAAACGAAAATCCAACCGGTCAACGACTACATTCTGATTGAGCCGGAAAAAGAACTGGAAAAAACCGCCAGCGGCATCTTCATTCCTGACACCGCTGACAAAGAAAAACCCCAAAAGGCCAAAGTCGTTGCAGTCGGCCCGGGAAAAGTTGGCAAAGATGGGAAACGGAAAGCGATGAGCGTGAAGACAGGAGACACGATTCTTTATTCCAAATACGGCCCGACGGAAGTGAAGCTGGGTGAAGATGAGTATTTTTTTATTCAGGAATCAGATGTAATTGCGGTTCTCGTGAAATAATTTGGGAATGCTATGATTATAAAATCATTGATAACGGTTGGATTAATGGTTGCAAGTGTTCCCGCAACGGGAGCAATAATAGGACTGGGAATTGGAATAAAAGGAGAAAAGTTT
>JBDRMN010000029.1:0-19427 GCA_043812055.1 Patescibacteria group bacterium | reverse complement strand
GTCCCGGTTGATTTATTAGCGGCAGCTGGCGCGTTTTTTGTTGCCCGCGCAATCCGCCTGCATCCCACCTGGCTCGCCAAGTTCCAGACTCCCGCTGATATCAGTCTTGATTTCGCGGGATTTTCTGAATTTGTCGGAATCGCTGCGAGCATGCTCGTCCTGATTTTTGCGTTGAATGGCTTATACCGCATGCGGGGATCGAGGGGTTTTGGGAAAGAATTCCGCAAGATCGTCTTCCTTGTCTTCGCCTGGTTGATGCTGATTATCGCGTATTTTTTCTTCCAGCGGGAATTCTTCTTTTCGCGCCTCGCGCTCGTCTACACCGGCGTGCTCGCTGTTTCCTTCGTGACTCTGGGCCGATTGGCAATTCGGATAATTCGAAGAGTTTTTTGGAACTTGGGAGTAGGAGTGGTGAAAGCTCTCGTCATCGGCAGCAACCCCAATTCCCTCCTGATCGGCAACTTTCTGGTCAAGAATCCTCGTTATCGTTTCGCCGGATTTATCGAAGTTGCCTGCCCTCGACTCCGATCGGGGGGCCAGCTCCCTCACGCCTTCCCGGAGCAGCCGATTGGTGAGTTGGATGATTTCGAAGAAATCGTCGTCAAAAAAGGAATTGGCGAAGTTATCCTCGCCAGCCGCAAGCTCTCCCCCCAGCAAATGCGAGAGCTCCTGACTTTTTGTCGAGTCAGTCATCTTGATTTTCGTTTCGTGCCCGACCTCCTCGAAGTCCCTCAAAAAAACGTGGATCTCGAAACCGTCAGCGGCATTCCGCTAATTTCCCTCCGTCCCAGCCCGCTGACCGGCTGGGGTCGCGTGTTGAAAAGAATTTTCGATCTCCTGGCGGGACTATTGGCAATTATACTAACTTCGCCGGTTTGGATCGTCACGGCACTGATCATCAAGCTTGAATCCCCCGGACCGGTTTTTTTCGCGCGTAAAGACGATGGCAGTCGGGTCTTACGTATCGGCAAACACGGCAAACCGTTTTGGTTCGTAAAATTCCGTTCGATGCGAGCAGGCACCGATTCCCTGCGTTACTCCAGGCGCCTCCAGGAGCAAAACACCCGCTCCGGCACTCCGCTTGTGAAGATCGAGAATGACCCGCGCATTACGAAGTTCGGCCGTTTCATCCGTAAATATTCGATTGACGAACTTCCGCAGCTCTTGAACGTTTTAACCGGAAAAATGAGTCTCGTCGGTCCCCGCCCGCATCTGCCCGAAGAAGTCGCCAAATACAAGTCCCACCACCATCGCGTCCTCGAGATCAAACCCGGCATCACCGGCATGGCTCAGGTCTCCGGCCGCAGCGACCTGGGTTTCGAAGAAGAAGTCGAGCTCGACACCTGGTATATCGAGAACTGGAGTGTTTGGCTCGACTTGAAGATATTGCTGAAGACGATTGGGGTAGTACTTTTTCCGAAGCATAAAGAATGAGGTGGAGCTGTAGGTTCGGGTTTGTAACCCGAACCTTGTGTTTCAGGCTGGCAACAGAGTTTCCATGCAGACAAAACATTGGTAAATACTAGGTTCGATTTACAAAATCGAACGGAAACATTAAGGTTCAGATTGCAAATCTGAACCTGCGTGAGCACCTCTGCAGGTTCGAGTTTGCTAGCTAAACATGTTTGTCGCGAAAAATAGTCTTGAACTATGATTCGTTTGATTTCACTGATTACTCTGATTCCAAAAATCATAGTCCACCACGTCGCTCTCGAACGACGTGGTCCATCACATTAATCACAAAAATCACAGTTCCAGACAACAATCGGAGTGGTGCTATTTCCGAAACACCGGGAATAGTTGCTAAATAATGTTTTTGTGTTAGGATATAACACCATGCATTCTCCACTTTCTACCTCTGATATTGAACAAATTTACACGATCACTAACAGTGGCGCATTTGGCGAGTGCGACACAGCCATAAACGAGGGGTGCCAGAATTGTTGTGAGCTTGGTACAGTCTTATTCCCAGGGGAACTGGAATTTTTGAGAGAGCAGCAAGAACGTGGCTTGATTTCGACTAGGATTGAAATTCGTAAACGAATAAAAGATTGTTTTGATCTACGCAACTTGATTTGCCTGATGGACGATCTCAAACCAATCGCCTGCAGGCTTTTTCCCGAGATAAGCGTATACCCCCACGCTGGCCTAATTGTCGCTGACCCAAACGAAACTTGCTTAGCACGCAAAACGCAGACATATGCGGATTCTGAGTTCTTGAGGAAAGCAAATCAGGTAAAAAAAATACTGGGTGAGTTACTCCCGTTTCGCAGCCAAATTCAAGGAGTTACCTTTTTGTAAGAGCTGCAGGTTCGGGTTTGTAACCCGAACCTTGTGTTTCAGGCTGGCAACAGGGTTTCCATGCAGACAAAACATTGGTAAATACTAGGTTCGATTTACAAAATCGAACGGAAACATTGAGGTTCAGATTGCAAATCTGAACCTGCGTGAGTCCGACAGCCGCAAAAAGAATTATTTTCCGTGGCATTTAGAATTGCCTGTTTTCCGCTTTTCACCTAAAATCTGCCGGCGTTTTTCTTGAAGCTTGAAACTTGAAGCGTAAAACAATTGCTCTTAACAATCGTAATATCTCCTAACAATCTCGGAGTCCCGCCACAAAGTGGCCCCTTTGGGGCGTACGCGGGACGGAGATTCTGAGCGACGAACGAAGTGAGGAGCCGAAGGGCCAACATCTCCACCCCCTTATCAACCTTACTAACCTTATAAACCTTCGACATGGAATTCGATCTCAGCAAAGTTCGCAACATCGGTATCATCGCCCACATCGATGCGGGCAAGACGACCGTGACCGAACGCGTTCTCTATTATACCGGCCGCACTCACAAAATCGGTGAAACGCACGATGGCGAGAGCCAGATGGACTGGATGGAGCAGGAAAAGGAGCGCGGGATTACCATCACCAGCGCGGCGACCTACTGCGTTTGGAAAGACTGTCAGATCAATATCATCGACACCCCCGGGCACGTGGACTTCACCGTGGAGGTTGAACGAAGCTTGAGAGTTCTCGATGGCGGTGTGGCTATCTTCGACGGCAGCCAGGGTGTGGAACCGCAGAGTGAGACTGTTTGGCGCCAGAGTGATAAGTATTCCGTCCCGCGTCTTTGCTTTATCAACAAAATGGACAAGACGGGTGCGGATTTCGAGATGAGTGTGAATTCAATCCTGCAACGCTTATCTGCCAGAGCTTCGCCAATTCAATTACCGATTGGCGTCGAAGCGGATTTCAAAGGCACTATTGATATCGTCGAGCGCAAAGCCTTGATCTACAAAGATGACGAGGGCAAGGAAATGGAAGAGGTCGAAGTTCCCGTCGAGCACCAGGAGGCCCTGGAGAAGTGGCGCCTGGAGCTGATCGAAAAAGTCGCCGAGCATGATGATAAGCTCATGCAGCTCTTTATGGACGGCAAAGATCCTGACGCCGAACAGCTCAAGAAGGGTATTCGTGCAGCCGTGGTCAAAAACGAGTTTTATCCGATCATGTGCGGCGCTGCGTTGAAAAACAAAGGCATCCAGCCCCTCCTCGATGCCGTGAACGCTTACCTTCCCTCTCCGCTCGACGTCGTACAATGGAAAGCTCGTGATGCGAAGGATGAGGAGCAGGAAGTAATCATCAAGCCGGATCCTGCCGAACCCATGGTCGCAATCGCTTTCAAAGTCGCCTCCGATCCTTTTGTCGGACGGATTACTTTTGTCCGCATTTATTCCGGAAGCCTAAAGAGTGGCAGCTATGTGATTAATACCGCCAGTGGCGAAAAAGAGCGCATTGGCCGCCTGCTCCAGATGCACGCAAATGATCGCAAAGAAGTCGAGGAAATTCCCTGCGGGGGGCTGGGGGCTGTCGTAGGTTTGAAAAACACGAAAACCGGCGACACGCTTTGCGCTGAGAAACGCAAGGTCGCCATGGAAGCGATGACTTTCCCCGAAACGGTGATCAGTATTGCCATCGAGCCAAAAACCAAAGCGGACCAGGAAAAAATGGGTATTGCGCTGAACCGTCTCTCCGAAGAAGATCCGACTTTCAACGTTCGCGGCGATGAGGAAACCGGGCAGACGATCATCTCCGGCATGGGTGAGCTCCATCTCGACGTCATTGTCGACCGCATGAAGCGCGAGTTCAAAGTCGAGGCCAATGTCGGCCAACCCCAGGTCGCCTACCGTGAGACTATTACGAAGCAGATTAGTGTCGAAGAAAAGTACGTGAAGCAAACGGGTGGTCGGGGTCAGTATGGTCACGTCTACATGCGTCTAGTCCCGCAGAAGCCGGGCGACGGTTATGAGTTCGATGACCAGGTCGTCGGTGGCAAAATCCCGAAAGAATACATCCCCGCTGTCAATAAAGGAATTCAAGACGCGATGACTCGCGGAATCCAGGCGGGTTACCCGGTCGTCGATGTGAAGGTCGAGCTCTACGACGGTAGCTACCACGACGTCGACTCAAGTGAAATAGCGTTCAAAATCGCCGGTTCCATTGCCTTCCAAAAAGGCGCCCGCACTGCCTCTCCCGTCCTCCTCGAACCCATCATGGCCGTCGAGGTCGTTACTCCCGAGGAATTCATGGGTGATGTGATGGGCAATCTCAATAGCAAACGCGGCCAGATTGGCGAAATGACCGACCGTGGCACCGCCAAAGTAATTACTGCCGAAGTACCCCTGGCCGAAATGTTCGGCTACTCGACGGACCTGCGCTCAATGACCCAAGGAAGAGCGAACTATTCAATGGAATTTCATCATTATGCGGAGGTGCCGAGGAATGTGGCGGAGAAGATTATTGAAAAACGTGGAGGTGGGGAGAAGAAGAGATAGAAGAAATCCTGTACTACAAAATAGCACAAATCTACGCCATTTTGCCTTCCCCGCGAAAGCCCCAAAGGGGCCACTTTGTGGCGGGGATCCAGGTTATTCCCCTGCTTGACAGGGGAATCCAGAAAATTTGTCTGGATTTCCGCTTTCGCGGAAATGATCTGGGTTCCTGCTTTCGCAGGAATGACAGAGTTTTTTTCGGCCGGGATGACAAAAGTCTTATTCCGCCGGCAGCACCGCTTCCGGCTCAATCGTAACCCCTTCCGCTTCTCCACTCTCTTCAACAACCTCCTCCACAGCCTCAGTCACCTCATAAACCATCACATCCATCCGTTTTTCTTTGAGTGGTTTGTCGCTGCTGTCTTTTTCCGCATTTGCAATTTCATCGACAGCGAACATGCCGGAAACCACCTGGCCGAAAACCGTATGTTTACCGTCGAGCCAGGAGGTGCCGTCCTGCGCCTGGACGATGAAGAACTGAGAAGTGTTTGTATTCGGTCCCCGATTGGCCATCGAGAGAGCGCCGCGGATGTTGCTTAGTTCGCTGAATTCATCCTCGAACGCCCCGCCCCAGATCGATTCACCCCCCGTACCAGTCCCCAGCGGATCACCGCCTTGAATCATGAAGTCCGGAATGACGCGGTGGAAAATGAGGCCATCGTAGAACCCGCGTTCGGCGAGCCCCACGAAATTTTCAACAGTTTTGGGTGTCATATCCGGGAAGAGCCGAATCCAGATTTCACCGTGGCCGGTACTGATCTTGGCGACGACATCACCCGGCATCGGGCAGCGTTTCTGGCCGATGGGAGCATCAGCACAATCATAAGTTGGAATGCGGTTAACCGCGATTGTATCTTCGGGCATTTTGGCAAGGTTAGTGGCACAAGGCGCGAATTCACAATCAGGTGCGGTTCGACCGACCGAGGATCCGTCGGGACAGATTTTGGCATCCTTGGTGCAGAAGACGACATCGTCACCGGATTTATCGGCTTCGCCACAGGCAGGTAGGAGGAGGACAACGAAGAGTGCGAGGAGAAGGATTTTTTTGGACATGAGGGAAGAATTTTAAATTTTAAGTTTCAAATTTTAAAACAATTTTGAATTTTTTAATTTTAAAAATTTAAACATTCTTACATTCGATCTTGTTTTAAAACTTAAAATTCGAAATTTAAAATTTGTTGAATCAGGGCGCTAGCCTTCAGTCTTTTCTAATGTTCCCTCCAAAACATGTCCCGCGGGTTCCGGATCCCCGTCGTCGGGTTCCAATGTAATCACCACTCGTGTGTGGTCGGTGAGATTTTCGGGGGTTTCGAGTGAGAGCGCAAAGCCGCCTTCTTCCCCTTCGGGAACCATTTTCCCACTGGAAAGCACGTCAAGCGGTTCGACGCGGACCAACCAGCCTTCGTAAAAGAAGCCTTCTTCGAGTGCAGGCAGCGCATGAGCTGAGACGGTGTGCAGGTATTTTTCCGCTGAATACTCTGCCACTGCTTTGCCGGTCGCAGCTCCGCCGGTGACATCTGTAAGTTCGCCGGAGAAGCGTTGAACTGTTTCTCCGAGCACACATTCTTTGCGGAAGTAGGCCCAGGCATCACATTCCGCGTCCCCTGCGATACAGACTCCGTACTGATTGCCGGTCTCGTCCTCCCGAATCTCATATTTATGGCCGTCGACGTTGCACTGCACTGCCGCCGGATTCGCCAAACCAACTTCAGTCGGACAGGCCTTTTCCGTACAGGCGACTTCACCCTGGAGATCGCAAATACATTCGTTGCAATCCTCCGCCGGGACAACTTCACCCTGCCGATAGGTCTCCCCTCCGACCTCGCAGTAAACCGCCGGTCGAGTCAGCTCGATCCCAGCCATCTGACAGCCGGCCAGGGAGGTCAGAGCCAAGAGGGCAAAGGTCAGAGCTAGAGGTTTCCGGAAAGTCATAGTAGAAGAGTTAAGTCTTAAATAATCAACCTTAATCCTTAATCCTTACTTCTTAATCCTAGATCCTTTCGATTTTAACTTTTTCAATTTTCTTATCGATCACCTGCTCCACCGTCAGCTCTGTACCGTGAGAGCGGATCTTGTCATGCCGATGGGGAATCTTACCAAGTTTCTCAAAAATCAAAAAGGCAACATTTTTGTTCTTAAATTTACCACTCGTCAGCTTCGTGCCGAGCTTCTCATCCACCTCCGATAGCGGTGTGTCTCCCGTCGTCAGGATTGTGTGTGCATTAAGTTTTTCAATACGTACTTCGGAAACATCTTCTTCGTCCTCGATCTCACCCACGATCTCTTCGAGCAGATCCTCGAGAGAAACGATCCCAAGTGTGCCGCCGTGTTCATCGACAACGACCGCTATGTGGGTGTGGCGGGATTTGCATTCCTGGAAAAGGGAGCGGATCGTGCGGCTCGGTGGGGTGAAAATCGGTTCGAGCAGGGAAAGCTTCTCGATCAGGAGATTACGCTCGCCTTCGTGCTCGAAAATCTGCCGTAACGTGAGTACGCCGATTATTTTGTCGATTGATTCGTCGTAAATCGGAATGCGTGAGTGTTTAACTTTCCGGAAAAACTTCTGGGCCTCGTCAACTGTTTTGGATTTCTCCAGAGCTTTGATCTTGACCCGCGGAGTCATGACTTCCTCCACCCGCGTATCGGTAAATTCCAAAACATTTTGAATCAACTCTTGTTCGTGCTTCTTGATCTCACCCGATTCCGTTCCCAGATCCACCATCGCGACCACTTCTTCTTCTGAAATCTCTTCGATGTGCTGCGCCCCCAGCGCATACAGACCTTTCTCGATGCTCCATGTCAGAGGGGTGAGAATTTTGTCGAGAATGAAAAGCGGGTAGGCGGATGCCAGTGCGAAACCCTCTGCATGTTTCTGCGCGAAGGCTTTGGGAATGATTTCGCCGAAGATAAGGATGAGCAAAGTCATGACCCCCGTCGCAATCCCCAGCCCTGCACTACCAAATAAGTCCGTTGCCGTGATCGTCGCCAGTCCCGCCGCGAAGATATTCACCAAGTTATTGCCAATCAAAATCGTTGCAATCAAGCGTTGCGGCCGCTTTTTCAAACCCACCACTAGCTTGGCCAGGCGCGATTTTTTGTCTTCGAGAACATGCACCTTCGCCGCCGACAAAGACATGAAAGCCACCTCCGACGCTGAGAAAAACGCGGAAAGGGCGATTAACCCGGTTAAGACGAGGTAAATAAATAAGTGAGGATCTTCAGCCATTTGTGGTGGGAATTTTAACACAAAATTACGTTAAAATAGCTGCCATATGCGGGTGTAGTATAACCCGCCTACGCCTACGCCTCCGGCTACGGCGGGCAGGCGGCTTCAATTGCGGGCATAGTACAGTGGTAGTACGCCGGCTTCCCAAGCCGGTAACGCGGGTTCGATTCCCGTTGCCCGCTCCAAGGGGGCCCGTTCCGCCACGAAGTGGCCCCTTAGGGGCGTACGCGGGATTCGTCTGGCAAGCCAACTTGCTCCCATCGTTCAACGGATAGGACGCGGGCTTCCGGAGCTTGAGATGTAGGTTCGATTCCTACTGGGAGCGCCATCCTCAATTCCCCTGTCCGCCGTAGCCTGAGCGTAGCGAAGACGAAGGCGGATGCTGAGCGCGCCACTGAAAATTTATAGTGTAACTTTTATTTCTGAGGAAAACTTCATCTTTTGCCCGCAAAATGAAAAGCAATCAATAACAATGGCTACTCGCTAAAAAGCAAAAATAGCTCTTTTCTTTTAAATTCAAGCGCGTCTTTATCCGTACAATTTTCTCCTTTAAAAATGATCTTTAACGCTGCCCGAAACCTATAACCTGAAAATGCAATGATACTACAAAGATCGCTATAATCATTGAGTGTAAAGTTCTCAATGCGCTCTAGTTGTTTAGTATTCACTTTTAAAGTTTAATATGGTGGTTGATTTTAACAAAAGTCTTGAAGAAAATGTCAATTCAAAAAATTCGCCAATCTTGCGCTATCGCCACCCAAATTCTGCGCACAGTCGTGAAGAACTTGAAGGCCGGTAAAAGCGAAAAGCAAGTTGCCAGCGAGATTCGGAAACTGGCGAAGAAGCTTGCCAATGGAATCGCTTTCCAGCCCATTGTCGCTTTCGGCCGCAGTTCCGCCTTCCCCCACCACCGCACGACTGAACGGCAGCTGCGCAAGAGTGATGTCGTGAAGATTGATTTGGGGGTGAAGTTAGATGGTTGCTGTAGTGATATCACGCGGACTTTTTTCACCGCAAAGCCGACTGCCTTGCAGCGGAAAGTTTATAAAGCAGTTCTGGCCGCTCAACTTCTGGGAATCCGTAAAGTGAAAGCCGGAATGGCAGCGAAAGAGTTAGACGGTTTTGTCAGGGATTATTTGAAATCCGTGTCACTCCCCCCTTTCGCCCGCCCTGAGCGTAGCCGAAGGGCAAAGGGGGACCTTGCCAAATACTTCACCCATTCCACCGGTCACGGCCTCGACCGCAAAGTTCATGCCCCTCCGAAGATCGGTCCGAAATCTCGAGCGGTAATCCGGACCGGTAAAGTTATCACCATCGAGCCGGGTGTTTATCTCAAAGGTAAATTTGGCGTACGGATCGAAGATTCAATTTTGGTCAAAAAAAACGGAACTGAAATTCTGACACATTTCCCCAAAAAGCCGACGATTATCAAGATTTGAGCTAAAATCAGCTGGCTTTTATGGCCAAGGAAAATCCCAAAATCGCGGTAATTAGCTTCCCCGGCACGAACTGTGAGCTCGAAACTGCGCGAGCAGTTGAGCGCAACGGGATGACTGCGGAGCTCTTTCGTTGGAATGAGGGAGTTTCATTCACGAAATTCGATGGTGCCATCATCGCGGGTGGTTTCAGCTATGAAGATCGTGGTCGTTCGGGTTTGATCGCCAGCAAGGACCCTTTGATCGAAGAAGTTTATCGACTCGCGAAACGTGGCAAAGTGGTGCTGGGCATCTGTAACGGTGCGCAAGTGCTCGTGGAGACCGGTCTCGTGCCGAATTTCGAATTCGGCAAATCCGTCCTCGCCCTCACCCGTAATCGCCGCGTGAAGGATGGAGTGGTCCAAGGAACCGGTTTCTATAACGCCTGGGTGCATCTCAAACCGGGCAGCGACGTTCGCAATGCGTTTAATCAATTCGAAGGAACGATCCGCATTCCCATGGCTCATGCCGAGGGACGCTACTTCTCGAATGATCCACACTTGCTAGAACAACTGATCACGAACGGCCAGAACGCTTTCGTTTACTGCGACGAGAAAGGTGATGTGATCCCGGATTTCCCTGTGAATCCGAATGGCTCTGTCTTGAACCTGGCGGGAGTCACAAATCCGGCGGGCAACGTAATGAGCCTCATGCCCCACCCCGAGAGAACTGCTGCGGGCGATCCGGTTTTTCAGTCAATCCACCAATGGATCACCGGGGAAGTACGTAAACCCGCCGCAAAAAAATTCTCTGCAAAAACACCTTCTTCTGCGATTCTCCCCAAGCCAAAAGTTGATGTTGAACTTTTCGTGGCTTTGAAAATCACGGACAATGAAGCGCTCTCGGTGGGAGCCGCCGCTGGAATGGAGCTTCAGAAATTTCGCTGGTTTGGAATGAAGTTCAGTGGCGATAATCAGGATCTCGAGAAAATTATCCGCAGTGGTGAGCTGCTAAACGCGGAGAAAGAAACCGTTTGGATTAAGCGTGGAGATGAAATTGTGAAGTTCGATAAAGGGAAAGGCTTTTTGCCGGCTGAACTTGCCCTGCCGGAGAACAAAGTCCTGGCGAGTGAACGGGAAAAGAGCTTGGACGAAGCCCGCGTCAGCAGTATCAATAAAACCCTGGGTAGGAATCTTGTGAAAAATTTGAATAGTGGGGTTATCTGGGGAGCGGAAGTTTCGAAAGCTGAGTTCGACAAAGTTGTTCGGAATAACTTCTTCCACCACCCCGCAGCTGCCGACCTGATTGAAATTTAAAGCTCTGACAGCCCCAAAGGGGCCCCTTCGGGGCTGGCAACTCGTAACTGGCAACTCTTATGTGCGGGATAATATCCTATCTCGGAGATAAATGCATCGCCGGCAAGCTGGTAGTCGCGGGCCTGAAAAAACTCGAGTACCGCGGCTACGATTCCTTTGGTTTCGCGGAAGCGGTGAACGGCAAAATCCGCGTCACGAAGAAGGTCGGCAAGATTTCGGAGTTCCGCAGCAACGGAAAAACTTTTGCTAAAACAAATCTAGCTCTCGGCCATACTCGCTGGGCTACCCACGGCAAAGTCACACGGAAGAATGCTCATCCGCATCTTTCGGCGGATGGAAAAGTAGTCGTCGTTCACAATGGCATCGTGGAGAACCACGAGGAATTGAGAAGGGCCCTAAAAAAGAAAGGCGTGAAATTCACGACCGAAACGGACACTGAGGTAATTCCGAACCTCGTCGCACTCAACCTCAAGCGCTATTCTCTCGCCGAAGCAGTCCGAAGAACAGCTCAGAAATTGAAGGGGCGTTTTGCTTTCGTCGCTGCAGTCAGTGGTAGTCAGCAGCTCGTCGCTGCTCGCTCGGGTTCGCCGTTAATTATCGGGATCGATAAGTTCTACCCCAAAAGCGATGACCGCCTGCTCTCCAAGGCTGACGGGTCAGCTTTCTTCATCGCCAGTGACGTCCCTGCTTTTCTAGAACACACTCGCAATGTCGTTTACCTCGATGACGGTGAGCTGATCGAGATAACTCCCTCTCCGATCAAGGATCACTTCCACGGACGCTTCTTCGAGATTGGCAGCGGGAAACCGGTAAAAAAGCGCGTAATTTCGATTGATCTGAAGACGAGCAAGGCTGAAAAAGGCGCCTTCCGGCATTTCATGTTGAAAGAAATTTTCGAGCAGAAAGACACGATCCACCGCGCTCTGCAGCAGGACGATAAGCAAATTCAAAAAGTTGCCGATTTAATTAAAAAATCTTTCGGTACTTTTCTGATCGGTTGTGGCACCGCTGGCAAAGTTTGCCATACCGCTGAGTACCTTTTTGCCAAAGTCGCCCATCGCCACGTGAATGTGATTTTCGGCAGTGAGTTCGATACTCAGGAGCCTTTCCTGAAATCAAAAACGCTGCTTATCGCCATCAGCCAGAGTGGTGAGACAGCCGACGTACTCGAGGCTTACAAAGTCGCGAAACGCCGAGGCGTGCGGACTGTCGGTGTGGTGAACGTACCGGGCAGTTCCATCGCCCGCCAGAGCGATGTGGTGCTACCTGTGAACGCTGGCCCGGAAAAGGCTGTCGCCAGCACCAAGGCCACCACCGCCCAGCTCGCCATTCTCACCCTGATCATTTACGCTGTGGCGGGAAAATTGGATGAGGGCAAACAGTTGCTCGCCGAGACTGGCAGCCAGATCAATGAGTTGCTCAATCCCCGTTATTTCGAACGCATCCGGAAGATCGCGCAGAAAATTAAAAATGTGGAAAGCATGTACGTCATCGGCAAAGGCGCCGACTACCCGATGGCCCTGGAAGCCGCGATCAAGCTCCAGGAGGTCAGCTACATCCATGCCGAGGGTTTCGCCGCCGGAGAGCTGAAGCACGGTCCGCTGGCCTTGATCACGAAAGGAACGCCGCTAATTGCCTTTGTTCCAAAGAATGAAAACCGCGCCGATGTCCTAAATAATGTCGCCGAAGTGCGAGCCCGCGGCGGGCACATCATCGGCGTGAGCCCGATGAACGACAAAATTTTTGACGACTGGATCCGCGTCCCCGACACAGGGAACGCCCAGCCGATCGTGAATATCATTCCGATTCAACTCCTGGCCTATCAGCTCGCAGTTTTGCGGAAGAATAATCCGGATTTGCCGCGGAATCTGGCGAAGAGTGTGACTGTGAAGTAGCTTTTGCATTAAAATTTAATCTTTAATATTTTTGATGGTTGAAAAACTTAATATTTTACTCGCTAATGCAGAAGAATTTCGAAAAGCAATTGAAAAAGTTTTAGACGGTTTGGAAATAAAATCAAACGATTGGAAAAGGGATCGAGAAGCTATCGCAAAAATTTTAGAAGAAGCAGAGAAGATTTTAGTTACACAAAATCTCACTATGAAAATACCACCACCTGGAAAGCGTGAAGCTACTTCGAAGGAATTTTTCGAAGCCGCAAATGATGAAAAAATAATTGTGTTTAGGATGAGGTGGAAACAAAACCCCAGCATTAAACGCCTAATGGATATCAATGCAAATAAGCAAGAAATCATATCTACTTACCACCAAATCCTTTCCGCTATGATAGAAAGAATCTTAAATAAAAAAGGGTTAACTGGTTTTAATCGCGAAAGCAGCCCCTTTCATCAAATTCCTACTCCGTTTTTTATAAATTTAGCTTAAAACTCTCTTCTCCTTTTCAAAGAAGCTTGAAGGGTAAATCATCCGCTTTTTGTCATTCCGCGTACGCCCCGATCGATTAGTCTCTGATTAATCGTTTGTAGAAACGTTGCATGTAACGTTTCTACACAAGTTTTCCCGTCTGGTTCGAGCTACTCCCAATCCTCAATCACCACCCCTTTACCCCGTTTCCTGACGAAAACCTTCTGTTTCTTCTTCCAGCCCAACTCTTGAATTATCTCAAGAGGGACGGTGACAGCATAACTGTTACCGATTTTTAAGATTTTACGGGTATTTTTATCTCTTAATTCTCTACGCATAAGTTAATATCTACTGCTGGTTCAAGTGTGCCGGAGGCCACCTGAACCGAACTAATCTTGAACTATGATTCTCGTTTGATTTTGCTGATTGCCATGATTCCAAAATCATAGTCCATCAGATGAATCACAAAAATCACAGTTCAAGACAAAATTTCTTGCAGTGGATTTATCTTTTTATAAAATCTCCCCGCCGCGCCCCAACGGGGCCCCTTCGGGGTTTCAAGTTTCACGCTTCACGTCTCACGTTTCACTCCCAATCCCCAACCACCACTCCCTTACCTCGTTTTTTGACAACAACTTTTTGTTTTTTCTTCCAGTTTAATTCTCGGACTATTTCCAGCGGAATAGTGACAGCATAGCTGTTGCCGACTTTTAAGATTTTGCGGACATTTTTATCTCTTAACTCCCTACGCATAAATTAATATTTAAATATATATTTAAATTATAACCGCATTTTAAGAGTATTGGGAACTCCTACTCCCAAAACTCCCAACAATCCTAATAATCCCACCCTAAAACTCCCTCCTGCCTTTCAGCGCCGCCCCCAGCGTCACATCATCGGCACTAATTGTCATCCCGGACCGCGATCCGGCTTGTCCGCCGAAGCTCAAGGGGCGTAGGTGGAGATCCAGAAAAAACTCCCCGCGACCTGCCCGCCGAAGCTTCGCGAAGCGAGGCGTAGGCTGGGAAGCGGGGATCCAGACATTAAAACTCTCTCCTGCCCTTTAGTGCCGCCCCCAGTGTTACATCATCCGCATAGCTAAGCTCACTCCCCGTCGGCAATCCCCGCGCAATCCGGGTGATTTTTATTTTCGACCGCTTGTCCGCCGCAGCGGAATGGATCTGTTTTGTAATGTACATCGCTGTTGCCTCCCCTTCGACCGATGGATTCATCGCCAGGATTATTTCCTCAGGCTCTTCTTTTTCCGCCCGAGCAATTAAGTCGTCAATCGTCAGCTGCTCCGGGCCGATCCCGTCGAGCGGATTCAGCACGCCGTGGAGCACGTGGTAAACCCCCTCCCACACTCCCGCTTTTTCAAACGCCAAAACATCGAGAGCTTCCTCGACCACGCAAATCTTCTTGGAGTCCCGTCTGGAATCCTCGCAGACCGAACAGATGACCGAATTGGCGATATTCCGACACTTATTACAGAGCTTCAGTTCTCCCTTCAGCCCCAGGGCTGCCTCACCCAATTCCTTCGCCACACTCTCCGGACTACGCACGAGGTGGAAGGCCAAACGCGTCGCACTTTTTTCCCCGATCCCCGGCAAAGACGCGAAAGCGTCAATCAGGCGCGTAATACTGGCAGGAAATTTATTCACCCCTGTATTCTAACGCGGTGTCACTAAAGAGGATAACCGCCGAACTGCATCGAAAAAGAATCTTCCCATTCTATTTCTATTAGGAAGGAATTTTCCTTCTTCGTCTCTATGTCGGCCGGCGGCAATTCTTGCGGAAATCGGAGACTGAGCTTGCTTTCTCTCATCTGTCCAAGATTCAGTGCAACCCGCACTACGATTGTCCAGCGCCTCTGGTCTGAGAGAAGCCTTGAGCATTCGCCTCTGTTTACCTGGATCATCAAGCATCTGCTGAGCTGCTCGGATAATTAAATTTGCACAGTTTGCCTGGTCTTTCATCCACGCTATTCCTGCCGCAAGCCCAGGAAGCCCTTTTGGGTTATTCTTAAGAAATTTTTTCAAGGCCGTGCTATTTTTTCCTTTCTTGGATCCTGTCGCCAGACTAGCAGGGTTATCTCGCTGTTCGGCACCCAGGGCGTCCATAATTTCACGCAAAGGTCCGTCGCTAATTTGAAAAAGATCCTTCTCCAAAATATCGTAGTCTCCTTTAGCTCCGTAAATCGCGCTTGTCGTGAAGCGATCAGCCTGCTCGACAGACAAACAAATCTGGGCTAGTTTGTGTGTTAACAATTCTGCCAGCAAAAAAATCTCTGCATAAGAATCTTCCGACTCCAGAAGCCTGCTAATCATTTCTCGAAGTAGTTTTGGTAGATCGCTTTTCAGGCTTTGTTCGCGTTCCCAGTGCTGAAACTCGAGGAAGTCCCGCAAATCGGAAAATGAAACTCCCTCCTCTTTTTCCTCCGACCTCACCATCAGATCATAAAACCTCATGCGGAAGTATGCCCGCAAAGTCGGCACCGCCAAACTGGGTTTTTCCAGATTATTTATTTTATCTTCAAAAATAGTCTCCAGATCGGCTGCCTCTGCGTGATGTTGAACATCTTGATTTGACAAAACAAATTTAAAATTGGTTCGTCATTGTATCTCAAAAAAGCCCCAAAGACAAGTAAAAACAGGCCTATAAGACTTACAGGGTATCCCAAGGAGCGGGTCCACCTAGCAACCGTTCCCTTGTTCCCTGTTCCCTGAAACCTAGAACCTGTGCCTGTCGAAGCCTCGACGAAAGCGGACGGAACCTGTTTCCTGAAACCTAATACTCTACATAACGACTCAGCTCCCACGGTGAAACATAAAGCTGGTACTCCGCGTGTTCAGCTTTCTTCGCTTCCACGTATTTCTCGACGAAATGCGGACCGAAGGCTTTCGTGAGTAATTCATCTTTTTGAAAGTTTTTCACCGCCTGACGCAAATTGGCTGGCAAAGTTTTGATCTTGTATTTTTTGGCTTGAACCTCATTGAATTCGAAGATGTTTTCGTTCACTGGATTCGGCGCCTTGAGTTTACGTTTGATCCCGTCCAGCCCGCTGGCCAGGATCGCCGCAAAGGCAAGGTAGGGATTGCAGCTCGGGTCGGGATTGCGGAGTTCGACACGCGTGGCTTTGTGAGCGAGCTGGGGATTGATGCGGGGCAGACGAATCAGCGCGCTGCGGTTCGTAGTCCCCCAGGCCATGTAAACCGGCGCTTCATAGCCCGGGACGAGACGTTTGTAACTGTTTACTGTCGGATTCGTCACTGCCGCGAAAGCCCTCGCGTGCTCAAGCAAGCCGGCTACAAAATGTTTCGCAAGGTCGCTCAGGCCGTATTCATTCTTCGGATCATAGAAAACGTTCTTACCGGTTTTGACATCCGAAAGCGAAATATGCGTGTGCATCCCACTACCGTTTTGGCCTTGAATCGGTTTGGGCATGAAAGTTGCGTGGAGGTCGTGCTGCTGGGCGATTGCTTTGAGCGCAAATTTGAACATCACTGCGGCATCCGCCGTTTCCAGCGCTTCAGCATAGCGGAAGGAAATCTCGTGCTGGCCGGGGGCGACTTCGTGGTGCAGAGTTTCAACATTGATCCCGAGAGCAATCAGCGCCGAGCTCATGTTTTTGCGAATGTGCGCCGCCAGATCAGTCGTGAAGTCGAAGTAGCCCGCTTGATCATTCGGTAGCGAGGAGATCGTGCCATCTTCAGATTTTTTGAAGAGGAAAAATTCCAATTCCGGACCGGTGTTAAGCCGATAACCCATTTTCCTTGCTTCGGCAATTTGTTTTTTCAGAATCTGGCGCGGATCACCCATAAACGGTGTGCCATCCGGCAGATAGACATCACAGATGAAGAGCGCCGTCGGCGTGCTCCCCCACGGCAACACCCGGAAAGTTTCGAGGTCAAGCTTCAGGTACATATCCGACTCGAAGATGCGGGTAAAACCTTCGATTGAGCTGCCGTCGAACCAGACATTATTATCAATCGCCCCCGCGAGCTCAGAGACGGGAATCGTGATCGACTTCACCATCCCGTGGATATCGGTGAAGTGCAGATTTACGTATTCGATTTTGTTCTTCTTTGTTTCGGCAAGGACTTGGGTTTTACTGATTGACATGAGGATGGGGGTAAAGGTGAAAAACAGCTCCGTTGCTGTACGTTCAATTTATGCTTAAATTAGGATAGAATCAAGCATATTTCCTTTACAAATTTTCTATTTTATTGCTTTGTTCAAGATTTTTTGGATATTTTGTCAAGTAATTATCCTGAATTTAGTAAAAATTTAACAAAAAAGTCACTTTTACCTTCAGGGCTCGTCCTTTCAAAAACGCTTAGGAATAGTGGAATATGGAATAGTAGAATAATGGAAATTAATAGCCGTTATCCTTTATTCCCTTATTCCATTATTCCCCTATTCTATTATTCTCCAAAAACATGCGACTCAAGCTAAAAATCATCGGCCAAGTTCAGGGCGTCTGGTACCGTGCTGGCGCCATGGATGTCGCCCGCGGACTGGGTCTCACCGGCTACGCCAAAAATCTTCCCGATAATTCAGTCGAGGTTGTGGCGGCTGGAGAAAAGCAGAATTTAGAAAAACTCAAGCATTGGTGTGCCCATGGTCCGACCGGGGCGCAGGTGGAAAAAATTGAAGAAGAGTGGAGTGATACAAAAGAGTCCTTTGAAGATTTCAAAGTTTTATAAAAAATGTAGAGACCCAAGATCTTGCGTCTCTACTCTGCTTTCCAATATTACTTTTGTAATTTCGAGATAATTTCCTCCGTCACGTTCTCCACCCCGGTTGTTCCGTCTATCTCGATCAGTCTTCCTTCCTCCCGGTATTTCTCAATTGCCGGAACCGTTTCCTTTTCGTAAACATCAATTCGGGTTCTGATCGCCTCCTCTGTGTCATCCGCCCGCACCTTTAGCTCTCCCCCACATTTCGGACACTCGGTTTTGTCCGCAACGTCGTCCTTCGTGCCAAAAATCTTCCCACAGCCCGCACAAGTCTTGCGACCGAGTAAGCGTCTCAACGCTTCTTCGCGCGAAATTTTGATGTAAACCGCGGTTGGCTTTCGCTTCACCTTCACGAATTCTTCTTCCAGGCTCACACGCTGGCTTTCACTGCGGGGAATGCCATCGAAAATCGCGTGCTGATCCTCGGGTAATGCTTCCAAAAAGTTCTCGACAATCTCCATCACGACTTCATTGGGAACGAGTTTTCCCGCAGTCGTAATTTCCTTGACCTTGCGACCCAGATCCGAATCTTCCGCAGCAAGTTTGCGCAGCTGCCCACCTGTTTCGAAAACCTGGAGCTGGGATTTTTCCGCGAGCCTGCGGGCCTGCGTACCTTTCCCGCTGCCCTGCATCCCGAAGAGAATAATATCTGGCATGATAAAAAGTTAAAGTGAGAAGATTTTAACCAACAGGCTCAACCGGCACAAAGAGGTCCTCAAAAATCTCATAAACCCTGTGAGCGAAATCACTCTTCTGCCCTGAGTCAGGGCGATTATGCACCACATCCAAGAAAAAAATTAGTGCTTTCGGGTGATTCATTTCACTTTTATTGAATATTTCAGCTCTCGCAGCCCGTTGGAGCAGTCTGAACTCAAATAGATGATGCTCTGTCAAGTAATCAATTAAACTCTGCAGCTGATCTCGAGTGTCTTCGAAAATTTCTTTGAAATAATCTATTCCTGTTTTCGTGGGAACGAATATTTCTTTAGGCTTACTACTCATTTAAAAAATTAAGGTCACTGATTTTAGCAAAATGTGACCTCTCTCGAAACTATTTCCTCGCGTAAAGAAAGAAAACACGCAATCCTATTCTTTTATCAAAACCTTATTAACCTTATTAACCTTCTCAACCTTCTCAACCTTCTCAACCTTATTCACTTTACTAACCTTCCCCCAATACTCCCTTAATCCTCCTCACCCCACTACTGCTGCTTTCCTCTTTTTTAATTTTGAATTTCCCTAGCTTGCCCGTATTTTTAGCATGAGGACCACCACAAATTTCCTTCGAAACTCCCTCAATCGAATACACCTTCACCTTCTCTCCATATTTCTCGTCGAAAATCCCCACTGCGCCTTTCTCCTTCGCCTCTTCCACACTCATCTCTTCACACTCGACTGGAAGATTTTTTTGAATTGCTTCATTGACAAGCTTTTCAACTTCATCTTTTTGTTTCGGGGTCAGTTTCTCGCCATGTGAGAAGTCGAAGCGCAGTCGTTCTGCCGTAATATTGCTGCCCCGTTGCTCGACGTGATCTCCGAGGACTTT
>JBDRMN010000028.1:0-3457 GCA_043812055.1 Patescibacteria group bacterium | reverse complement strand
TAGTGACTTTAATTTTCCCCGCTTGCATAAGCTTCTCATTTCCCAAGCGCAGAGTAGTTTTGTGCTCCTGGCATTCCGCGCTAACCCCTTGCCCGCTAATTTCCCTAAATTTAAGTAGTTTAGTTGAGTCGATTTTTTTAGCTTCACCCAGTTTCGTGATCGTTTGAGAAAGCGGATGGTGCGAAAGTTTCGCTAGGCTGTAGGCAATTTTTAGTAAGCGCTCCTCTGGAAAATCAAAAGGGATAATGTCGGTGATTTGCGGTTTGCCTTCGGTAAGTGTGCCGGTTTTGTCGAAGACAACCACATCGATTTTATTCGATTTCTCCAATGTCTCACCGTTTTTGATCAGAATCCCGTTCCGCGCCCCCGTACCCGTACCAACCATGATCGCAGTCGGTGTGGCGAGCCCTAGAGCGCAGGGGCAGGCAATTACCAAGACAGCCACCGCCGGAAGAATGCTCGCTTCGATATCGCCACTCACGAAATACCAGATCAAAAAAGTGGTCAGCGCAATCACCATCACGATCGGCACGAAAATCCCTGCGATTTTGTCAGCCAGTTTCTGAATCGGGGCTTTGGAACCCTGCGCTTCTTCCACCATTTTGATAATTTGAGCCAGGATCGTTTCGGCACCGATTTTCTTTACCTGAATTTTGAGATTGCCGTTCTGATTGATAGTAGCGCCGAAAACTTCGGCACCAGATTTTTTAGCCACTGGCATACTCTCTCCCGTCAACATACTCTCATCCAGTGTCGCCTCACCCGAAACAATCATACCGTCAAGTGGAACTTTTTCACCAGCTTTGATGTGGAGGATATCACCGACTTTAATTTCTGCGATAGGGATTTCAATTTCTTTTTTTCCACGAACTACCCGCGCTTTTTTCACACCTAGCTCGAGCAATTTCTGCAGCGCCTGACCGGCTCTCCCTTTGCTGCGCGCTTCCAGCCATTTACCGAGATTGATAAGAGTAATGATTGCTGCAGCTGCTTCGAAATAAACGTGTTGTCCGGCCAACATCGCCCAAACGCTGTAACTAAAAGCCGTCAGCGTCCCCAGTGAAACCAGACTATCCATATTGAAGCTCAAATACAGGAGCTTTTTCCCGGCACTTCTGTGAAAGTGCCAACCAAAAACAAGGACAACCACTGCAGTCAGAGCCGCGTAAATCCACATTAGTAAATCCGCTCCGAGAAACTTTATTCCAAGCATCAGATCAGCCAGAAACATCATCGAAAAGATCGGCAGCGTGAGCAGCGCTGATCCGATAAACCGTTTCTGCGCTTTCGCACCCTCTTGCCGGTCTGCCATTACAGAATGATTGTGCTCGTGCTCACCTACTTCTTTGGCACCATAACCGGCCTTTTCGATCGCTTTGATGATCTGTTCCAAGTTTGTTTGGGTTTCATCGAATTCCACCGTAGCTTTATTTGTAGCGATATTAACGCTTGCCGAACTCGCTCCTTTTACAGAGAGAATTGCGTCTTCGTTGAGCTTGACGCAACTGGCGCAAGTCATGCCCGAGATGCGGAGAGTAATTTTTTGCATAATAAAGGAGTTATTTTTTAGCTCTTGCCTTAATTCTTGAAACGCTTTTTTATTAATTTCTCCTTTGGCTAAACGCTTTTTTAAAATGTCTAAAGCGTCTTCTTTTGTTTCGGTGTTTTTATTTTCTTGAACAAGTTTGATCAGAAAAATAATTCCCGCAATAACTAGACCCTAAAAAACCAACATCCAAATACCGTGAAAAATTCCCCTACCACCAAAACCAGAGAAACCATTACCAAGGCCATAATCCATCATTCCTCCGTCAGCTAAAGCATTGCTGGTAACAAAAAGAAAGCCGAGTAAAGCGATAAAAAATGTAGTTTTTCTCATGAAAAAAAGATTAAAGAAACAAAAAAATTATTCAAAAAAATGTTTGATATTTTTTAGCTCAGTGAGCGAAATACTTATCTTGCCATCTTCAATCTTTAGATCAGGATTGATCGGAGCCGGATTACAACCACCTTTTTCCGTGGCAATCTTGTCGAGGGGGTAGCGATTGCCGCAGGTGTTGCAAACCATGAAATCACCTTCCTGGCGAAAACCTTGCAAAGCTCCGCCGCAAACCTGACAACCATTGGCAGCAGCCCGCAGCGACCCATCGGGACTTTTGACTACGAAGAAATATACCGGATCGCCGTCTGGCAGGGTGGTATTGTAAAAGTGGGCTTGTCCATCTTCCACCTCAGTGACATCCAAAGTAACTTTAGCATCAACCAGTTCCACCGAATCGCCTGCAGTTCCACGAAACTCACTGGTGTTTGTTGCTGGTGAGAGATTTTTCGAGCTAATAGATGTTTTGGCCTCACTTAAATCCACTTCGGCGCAACCGACCAGGATCAAAACCGTTAACACGATGATGATGGAAAATGTTTTTTGCATAGTTAAGTGTTTAAAAGCTTGTCTCTGAATCCAAATACTATCTATCACACCCTCCGTCACAGCTACCACGCTCACCTCTCAGGGCAGGACAATCGCTATTACCACAGCTGCCATCACAGCTCCCCTGGGGAATAGGCTGGGCTAATTTTGCTTCGAGTTCTTGCACTGAGATATCACTGAAACCGCCCGCTGCATCCGTCACGATGAAACGGCCATTCAGCATTCCCATCCAGCAGGAGAAAGGCAAGATCCCCTCTTCGATCGGAGTGAATTCCACGACGTTCAGACCTTTTTGCAGTTTTTGGCTGAGATTGAATTTCGGGATTACTACTTCATTCGAGCAACCGGAAAGATTAATCCCGTTAATCTCCCAGCGCACCGGAATTCCTTTTTTAATCCGAAATTCAGTCGGCTTAAAATTCCAATCCACATCCATTTTGACTATCTGCAGATTGTCCGAAACCGTGGCCACTGCCGCACCACCACTACCCTTCCAGAAATCCAGAGTAAAAGTGGAGCCCGCCAAAACCAGTCCGGAATTGAGAGAAGAAAAAGCGAAGAAGACCACAACCACACCGACCAGTCGGTTGAGCAGTTTAAATTCCCGTTTTTTCGCATAACTCGAGCCGATCCCGACAGCGAGCAGCGCCGGTAATGTCCCTAGGGCAAAAGCGCCCATTACGACAGCTCCGGTAAAAAAATCGCCGGAAGCCACTGCCGCCAACTGCATGCTTTGGGTGAAGCCGCAGGGCAGGAAAAAAGTCAGAGCACCGATCAAAATCGGAGCGAGATGGTGATCAACTTTTTGAATTTTGTGAATCGCCCCCGATAATTTTTTGGGCAAATGGAAACCCAGCTTGGTGATATTGGGAACAATCCCCAAAATCTGCAGACCGATGTAAAACATCACCACGGCAATCACGATAGTCAGATAGCCGGTGAAGGAAACTGAATAATTTAGCTTACTACCGAGCAGACCCAGGGTGCCCCCGAGCAAAATAAATCCGCCGACCCGACCGATGTGGAAAT
>JBDRMN010000027.1:0-28777 GCA_043812055.1 Patescibacteria group bacterium | reverse complement strand
ATTCAATGGTGACATCCTAGTCGATGCTTTGCTCGGCATCGGTGTGGAAGGCAGATTGAAATCGCCGTTCGCTGAAATCGTGCGACGGCTGAAAAAAATTCAGTTAACCCCCCAGATTTCTGGGGGGAAACCCAAACTGGTAAGCCTCGACGTGCCGACTGGCAACCTGAAGCCTCAGCTAGCAATTGCGTTCCACTCCAGCAAAAATCAGCCCAATGAACGGGTCGTCCCCATCGGCATTCCTAGGATCGCCGAAACCCACTTCGGCCCCGGAGATGTCCAAGTGTTTTTTCCTAAGAGAAAGCCTGATTCTCATAAAGGTGAGAATGGTCGAGTCGTGATCGTGGGCGGCAGCCGTGATTTTGTCGGCGCTCCCATCTTCGCCGCGCAGGGAGCGCTGGCGGGTGGAGTCGATCTCGTCGATCTCTTCGTGCCTCAGGTGAACTTTGGAACCGCCCGGAAATCTGCCCCCAACGTCTTGGTGAAAAGTTTCCAGGGTGATTCGGAAAAATTAACTCCTGAAGCAGTTCCCGAAATTTTAAAATCCGCTAAAAAGAACAAGGCCGCCATCGTACTTGGTCCGGGTCTTGGCAGAGCTCCACAAACCCAGCAAGCCGTTTTAGAAATTGCCAAAAAAACGAAACAGCCTTTGGTCCTGGACGCGGACGCATTACTCCCCTCTTTCGCAAAGAGGGGCTGGGGGAGATTTTCTCCTAAAAAAGTTGTCCTAACTCCCCACAAGGGCGAACTAAAAAGATTGGGAGGAGATGCCCAGAAGCTAACAAAAAAACTAAGGGCCGTAATCCTCCAAAAAGGTAAAGTTGATGCCATCCACTCCCCCGATCAAACAAGGTGGAATGACGCCGGCTCCCCTACTCTCACCACGGGCGGAACGGGCGACACACTCGCCGGTCTCGTGGGCGCCATGCTGGCGAGAGGTGTTGAAGCTTTTGAGGCTGCGGGAATCGCTGCTTTCCTGCTCGGTATTACCGCAGAGAAACTTGCGCTAAAATCGGAAAGTATAACTCCTCAAATGATCGCTAAGAAAATCCCTTCAGTCGTTAAGAAAATCCTTGACCAATAAAGGCGCAAAATCTTGCGTCTTTACAGAAATAATCCTCAACTCATGAAAAAACTCGCAGTCATCGGTACCGGTGTCATGGGTTCGGCCATCATCGAGGCCCTCGTCCGCGAAGAAGTTTTCTCTCCCGGCCACATCATCGCTTTCGATGTGGACGGACGGAAGCTGGGTGCTTTACGCCGTAAGCTGGGCGTCCAGACCGATAAATCAATTCACGATGCGGTGGACAAAGCCGACATGATTCTGCTCGCAGTAAAGCCTCAGAGTTTGAAGCTTGTCTGCCACAGTTGGCGCGGTGACAAACCCATCATTTCGATTTTGGCCGGAACAACAATCGCGACGATCAAGGAACTAACCGGTTCCAAGAAAATCATCCGCGTCATGCCCAACACCCCCGCTCAAGTCAGCGCCGGAGTCTCCGGCTGGAAAGCCTCACGCGCGGTAACTGCATCCGAGAAGGCTCTAGTGCGCCGAATTTTGGGCAGTTTCAGTGAGGAAACGGAAGTGCAGAATGAAAAATTACTCGATGTCATCACTGCAATTTCCGGTTCCGGCCCCGCTTATTTCTTCGCCTTCGCCGAAGCACTCGAGCAAGCCGCCCGCAAAATTGGCCTGGGGAACCTTTCTCCGGCCTTTGTCGGTCAAACTTTTTTCGGAGCGGCTCGACTCGCTGATGCAACGGAAATTGAGTTCAAAAAGTTACGGGAAAACGTCACAAGTAAAGGCGGTACAACCGAAGCCGCTTTGAAGGTCTTTAAGAAAGAAAAGTTGGGAAAGATTGTAGAGCAGGCGGCCAAAGCCGCGCTCAAAAGGAGCCAGGAGTTGTCGGAGAGGCAAGATTAAAAATTCAGAGACGTAAAGACTCAAAGGCACGATGCGGAATATGGAACATGGAACACATACCACATACCATGCCCCAAAGGGGCCCCTTCGGGGGAATAACCAACACTAACACTAAGCACTTCCGCCATAGGCGGATCTCCTCCAGAGGCGGATGAGCCTCTGGCTCAAGCCTCTGGCTGAAACACTACTACCCAAAGACCCAAAGACCTAATGACCCAATGACTCCCTCAGTCGTGCCAAAACTTCTCGCAACGCTACTCAGCATCTGCTTGCTAGCTGGCTGCTCCCAGACCGCCGAGGAAGAGCTCACCGCAATCGCCCGCGCCAAAGCTATCGGAGAGGTGAACGATTTATGGCAGTCGTATGAAGACAGTGAAGCTGGTTTTTTCTTGCAATATCCGCCTAATGTCTCTCTGGGGACAGATAGCGAATTTCAGCTCAAGATTGAAAGTGAAGCGATCGAAACGCTGGCAGGTCCCATGGGTTTCACGAAAGAAACCGCCCTAGCCAATCAGGCTGCTCTGGCCGACGGCGAGTACGGCGAGGAGGTGGATTGGCCAGTTCCGGAAAGTAAAACGGTCCGCAATCTGGGAGACCTGAATGCCCAGGAATTTATGGTTTTGTCGCGTTTCGAGATTTGTGATGTGACTTTCGAGAGGAAGCTGGTGTTTTATTACAATGACCATCAGGTCGTGATCACGGTAAGCGGCCTAAAGAAACACCTCGCCAATAGTATGGCCCAGTATTTCACAACCGATGAGGAAAACTGTGGTGAAGCCAAAGTTTGGATTTCTAAAGAGCAGGGCCTATTTTATCAGGATGTCAGCGACGACTGGGGGTCCGTGGCTGTTCAAAACTGGTTTTATACTTTCGAGGAGATTGTGAGAACGATTAAGTTTTGGGAAATCACCACCCCGTCGCGAGAAACGGAGGAAGTCGCCGACACCAGCAGTAAGCTCGGCCTGCTCCAGGGTAAGTGGGTGGCGATCACAGATCCTAAGGCCGTAACCGAATTTACTGCCGAGGAAAAGATTGATTTCTACGAAGGTACCGAAACGGCCCGAGGGGTCTTCCGGCTTTACGAGACGGCTGCTGCGAAAAATGAAGCTGTGGCTGGTGAATACTTGATCGTGGGTGAAGGCGAAGCTGTTTTCAAATACAAAATCACGGATTTATCATACGAAGCGTTGAATTTAATGTATTTGCCACGCGGAAATATCTTGAAATATGAAAGGCAACAGCAGGTCGTGCCGGTCCCGGGTCACGGAGCAATCGGGCTAGAGCTTCAGGAAAGCTGGACAATCGAGATTGACCAACTAGGAGACCTTCCTCCCATTATTAGGATTGTGTCTTCGGACCAAAACTTCCTGCTACTCAGTACGGTACTTTGGCGAGAGGACGACGATAAACCCTATGATCCAAGCGAATTAAGACTTTTTGCCGAAACAGAAGCCGATGCGTTATTGACAGCAGCCATCGAAACTGAGGTTGAGCTTCAAGAAATTACCGGTCCAGAACTTAGCGGATATTACTTTGGCCCCCTAAGTTATAAAGAATTATCCGACGATCCTGTTTTAGGTAAAGACTTCAAACACGTCATACGAGTCGTGGCCGCAGTGGATAATTTGTTTTTAGGCGTTACACTTTTGAGCAATAGTAAAGAATCCGAGGATGTTCAGAATGCTTTGAAGATGTTGGGGCAAATCAGACATATTCTCGACTGAAGCTCTTTCGGCTTACGCCCAGGGGAATTCCGCCACTAGGTGGCCCCTTCGGGGCGAAGGCGGGAAAATGAAAAGCCCTCCTTAATCAAGAGAGCTTTTCCCACCCACGAAATTTAGCTCTTGTAAGCGCGATGGGTTATATCGCGCCTACAATCTCGTAATCAACGCCAAGTACCCCGACCCATTCCTTTTGCTTTGCCATGATCGCCGAACTCTTTGCCGAATCCCTTGCCCATATAGCCCGGACCCATTCCCAGCTCTTCGTGAATTGTCTGCATTTGCTCGCGTAAGTTATGCAGCTCCTGCAGCTTCGAAAAATTACCCGCATCAATCACACTGAGTAACGGATGATTCGGGTTCTGGGCTTCAATCAAGCTTTTCCAAGTTGCGTAATCGCCAGCATCAATCGCTGCCTCAATGGCTTTGTGTTGAGATTTTTTCTCTGCTTTTTTAGCAATGATTGTGTTGAACTTTTCCTCTGTTAATTGAGTCTTTCCCGTTGCCGCGATGAAGGCCTGATAGTCACCGTTCTCGAAAGCGGCCTGAACGGCTGAATGGTCGATATTGGCGTTTTGAGGATTTCTGAATCCCTTTCCGCCGAAACCAGAGAAGGCATGAGCGATAGGGATCATCGCGAGTAAAAAGAGGGCAACTACTGAAGTTGCAATGAGTTTTTTCTGCATGGTTATTTGTGATTAAGGAATTAAAAACTGAAACGCGTTTTCTGTTCTCTAATACGCACGTGGTGACATTTTTCTTTCACCGCGCGGACGTCCCATTTTTTGGAGAATCTTGCGCGGATCACCCGGTCGCACGAATTCTGCCTTAAATTTCCCTTCACCTATTTTTTCTCCAATCACACGGACATCCACCCCTAGCTCTAGCTCGAGAAAGGGCGGTGTCAGGGCCTCTGAAATATCTACCTCCCAGAGCGAACTATCCAGCGCATTTAAAATCAGAATCGTCTCACCAGTCTCGATAATCTCACCAAAAATCAGACCTTCTTCCGGATTCATCCATTCTGTCTTAATGAATTCACGAGGAAAGTGTTCCATCCGAAAATCTAAGATCTGCCGCGGTAGCGGAGTTCTCAGCAGGGCTAAGCCACCGATAACGCTCGTCAGCAAGGTCACCCCTGCAATCACCAGGGTACCGTAACGGTAGCCGCGTTTGGTTTTACGAAGCAAAGCAAAGGCAAATATAAAAGCCGCCGTGATTCCCACTAACCAGAGTAACGGCAGTGCATGTCTGAGGAAATGCCAGCGTCCGCCCGGGAAACGATGCATGATGCCCCACTCTCCGAAGCTCAAATCATGGATCGCATTTCCCACGAAAACTCCCGCCAGGATCAGCGCCAGGACCGCGAGAACCCAGATCCCGTAATTCCTCACCAGAAAAGTCCATTTCTCTTTGGGAGAAATTTTTTCCGATTTAATCTTGGCGAGAACTTGTTTAGATAGTTTTTGCATGGTTTGGGTTATTAGGTTTTTGAGGGAGGAACGCCCCAGTGGGGCGTTCGTACTTAATCCCCTTATCTGAGGAATTTTTCTAAATTGGCTTCCCGCGCAGCCTGCTCAAAAGCCCTCTTGGCCCGGTTTAGCAGCGTCGCCACTGTTCCCGGGGGCTTGTGGAGGATGTCGGAAATTTCACTGTAGTCTTTCTCCTCGAGAAAACGCAGGATCAGAACTTCACGATACTTCTGCGGAAGTTTACCGAGCATCTCACGCACACTCTCAGTTAAAAACTTTTCATCGGTGCGAACAGGAACATCAAGCGTGGAACACAAAATCTTGGCAGCCTCAGCCTTCTCCAGATTAATTTCTCCGGCCCGGGCGGATCGGCGGCGCCAGGCACTCACCACTTCATTGTGGGCGATGCGATAGATCCAACTGCTGAACTTCAGCTTGCCGTCAAAGTCGTTGAGATTTTGGTAAGCCTTGAGAAAAACATTCTGGAGTAAATCTTCACCCTCCTCCTGAGAAATATTGGAAATGCGCAAAATATATCGCAAGAGCGGCTGCTCGTACTTTTCGACAAGAGGAGCATATTCATCCGGATTTTCAATCGCTCGTGCGGCTAAATCGCTATCTTCTAGCATCTGAGTAATTATACGCAAAAATGAGCCATTTTCTTTCAAAGATCATCAAGGGACTAAGACTATTAAGTGTTGGTTTTTAAAGAGCAGGACGAAAGAATCGGGCGAAGAGATATGACTTACGTTCAGCATAGCTGAAGTTGAATTGAAAACAAATCTCTTTTAGAAAGTCAGTGAGTTTTGGGTAGCCACGGTAAGTATGAATAGCTAGAGGTTTAGCATGCCCCCACACTCCTTCAATCCCATTTGTATGGATGCCAGAGCATTCCTTCGAAACAAACTCTCTAGAGTGACAGATAGTGAAGTGCTTTCGTGAGTATCTAAGTTCCCTGTAGCCTCTCCATTCATCAGTAAAAGCAGAAGCGTTTTTCTCAAGTAAACTGTCTACAAAATTCGTAAGAGTGGTAGAGTTACGGTTCTGCAGAGGAGAGAGCTTAATCTGTTTTGTTTCTCGGCTTTTAGCTCCACCGATCCAGATTTTCTTCATAGTAGTTTCATCTATCTCAGCTAACCCAAGAAGTTTTTCCCCTGAAGTTGATTCGGGCAGAAGCCTGCGGATATTACGGCGGTAGCGTTGGCCAGTTTTCTCGTGCTTAC
The DNA here is from genome assembly GCA_043812055.1 of Patescibacteria group bacterium. GTDB lineage: Bacteria > Patescibacteriota > Gracilibacteria > JAHISY01 > JAHISY01 > JBDRMN01. Next base: position 22,437 of record JBDRMN010000027.1, on the reverse strand, counting down.
CGAAAAGCCTGCCCAGATCAGAGCCACTGGGACAAGTACGCAGACTGATGAGCTTGGCAAGCTCGGACCACTGGCTATCTTTGAGCCTGGTACGATGACGCAGTGTGCCAGTTCGATTGGTAAATGTTTTCTGACAGTCACAACGGCGATAGCGAATGCGTCCTTGTCTGGTTTTACCCCACTTCTGTGACTCACCGATCACTCCGCAGTAAGGACAAATTTTCTTAGTTGGCATAAAAGTAGAAGATTAGGGCTTAGAGTAGCCCGATCCTTTCTTTTTACCAACACTTAATGTTACTAGTCCCATCATCAAACAAAAATTTTCATTTTTCGTCAATATCAGGTATCCTACGCTCCAAAAAAATTAACTATGGCAAGCCTTCAAGAACAGGTTATCGAAGAATTTAGCTCTCCCCTCACCCAGAAGCTTTACTGCGAGAAAGCCGACTCGGGACTCTGGGGCAGTGAAGAGGTCCTGATCAGGAACTATTTCCAGCCAGGCTCCCGTGTCTTGGATCTGGGTTGTGGCATGGGACGGGTAACCATGCCCCTACAGCGGATGGGTTACCAGGTTACTGGCATCGATATCACGCCCCTGATGATCGAAAACGCCGAAAAAATTAGCGGAGCAAAAAAACTAAAAATCCCCTACCTAATCATGGACGCCAGAAAACTGAAATATAAGGATGCTTCTTTTGATAATATTATTTTCCCTTTCAATGGTTGGTCGCAAATCCCTAATAAAAACGAACGCTTCAAAGTATTGCGTGAAGCCTCCCGTGCCTTGAAGCCAGGGGGTTATTATATCTTCACCACTACCTCGAGATCTCTACGAATGTGGTTTTTTTGGCTCAAGCAGATTATTAAATTTGGAATTTTGCGGCCACTGGGAATGCGAACCGTCGGAATTGATTTTGGAGACAACTTCTTTCACAGAGAGTATGCCGGAGAAAGGTCTCGGCAAAAACAATTTATGAACTTCTCTTCGAGATCTTTTGTAAAAAAACAAATCAAAGCAGCCGGTTTCCGGCTAATCCAAAGCGGATACTGCGACGACATCTCCACGGAAAGTGTGCCGCACTGGCCGGATCTACCCTGCGCTGCGTCCCCCACCTTTTACGTTTGTCAGAAACCGAATACTACAAAATAGGCAACTAAGTGTGAGTGTGAGTAGTGAGTGTGAGTAGTGAGTAATTAGGATTCCTAATTACTAATTACTAACTACTAATTACTCCTACCCTAAATATCCAAATTCTCAACGCTTTTCGCGTGGGTTTGGATAAACTTTCTCCGCGGTGGAACTTCCGGCCCCATCAATGTTTCAAAAACCTGATTGGCCTTTTCGACATCCTCAATCGCCACCCGCAGCTGAATCCGCTTCTCCGGATCCATCGTCGTCTCCCAGAGTTGCTCGGGATTCATCTCACCGAGCCCTTTGTAACGTTGGATTTTGACCCCGCTGGAAGCTTTTCCGGCTTCGCCGCCCTGCCTGTCCTGAGCTTGCCGAACGGAAGATTGTTGAAGGGTTTCTTCTTCACTCTCAATCTCCTCCTCATTACTTTCGCTAACTTCCTCAACTACTAATTTATTTTGCTTCAAGATTTTCCCTTTTTCAGCCTCAGTGTACGCATACCACACTTGCTTACCTTTCGTAATTTTATAAAGCGGTGGGACCGCGATGTAAAGGAAGCCCCCCTCGACGAGCTGCTTGAAATGGCGGTAAAAAAGTGTGAGGAGGAGGGTGCGAATATGGGAGCCGTCCACATCCGCATCAGTCATGATTACAACCCGATGGTAACGGAGTTTCTTGATTTCAAATGTTTCACCGATTCCCGTCCCGAGCGCCAAAATAAGATTTTTAACTTCGTTATTAGCCAGCATCCTGTCGAGCCGGGCCTGCTCAACATTTAAGATCTTTCCTCTTAGCGGGAGAATGGCCTGATTGTGTCGGTCTCTTCCCTGTTTCGCTGAACCACCCGCACTGTCACCCTCGACGATGTACAGCTCGCATTCTTCCGCTTTGCGAGAGGAACAATCCGCCAGCTTACCCGGCAGGTTGCTACCTTCGAGAGCGCCCTTGCGGAGAACGGTATCACGAGCCGCCCGAGCAGCGATACGAGCCCGGGCCGCCAAAGCACACTTGCCTACCATCGCTTTGGCATCTGCCGGACGTTCTTCGAGGTAAGCTTCGAAAGCCTCACCAAAAGCGGTATTCACCGCTGACTGCACTTCGGCGTTACCGAGCTTGCCCTTGGTCTGACCTTCGAATTGCGGATCTTTGACTTTAACTGAAATGATCGCGGTCAGCCCCTCGCGAACATCATCCGCCGTCAAGTTGGTCTCCGATTCTTTCAGCAAACCGGACTTACGCGCGTAGGAATTAATCTCCCGGGTAAGCGCCATGCGGAAGCCGGTGAGATGAGTGCCACCGTCGATAGTGTGGATGTTATTGGCGAAAGATAAAACTTCTTCGTTAAATGCGTTCGTGTATTGCAAAGAAACTTCCACCAGAGCTTCGGGAACTTTTTTTTCGGCATAAAAAATATCCGTGAGACATTCCCGGTTCTGGTTGAGACTGGCGATATAACTCCTGATTCCACCTTCGAAGTAAAACCTATACTTTTGCCCGGTTCGCTCATCGGTCACGGAGATCGCCACCCCTTTGGTGAGATAAGCCTGCTGCCGAGAACGCGTGAGTACGGCTTCGAAATTAAATTCCGTGCCTTCTTTGAAAATCTCAGGATCCGGGTAAAAAGTAATTTTTGTGCCAGTTTGCTTTGAATTCCCCAGAGTTTTGAGGCCATTCACAGGTTTGCCGCCATCTTTAAACTCTTGGGAATAGTGTTTCCCGTCCCGGAAAACTTCCGCCACGATTTTGGTTGAGAGCGCATTGACGACGGAAACACCCACACCGTGCAGGCCACCGGAGACTTTGTAGCCACTGTCTTCCCCGCCAAATTTACCACCCGCGTGAAGTACGGTGAGTACGGTTTCGAGCGCAGACTTTTTCGTCTGCTTGTGTTGCTCGACCGGAATTCCTCTCCCGTCATCTGTTACCGAGCAGCCGCCATCCTTTTGGAGCGTAACAATTATGTTTTTCGCGTATCCCGACATCGCCTCATCGATCGAGTTGTCGAGTACTTCCCAAACCAAATGGTGCAGCCCTCGCGAGTCCGTGGAGCCGATATACATTCCGGGCCGTTTCCGGACCGGTTGCAAACCTTCGAGAACCTGAATCTGATCAGCGGTATATTTAGACGACATTTGAAGCTTGGAATTTAAGACTAAGCGGTATAGAGAGTAGGCCTATGGAAACAAAGAAAAACATTTTGGCCACTGTTCCCTGCCTGCCCTCCGAAGCGAAGCGAAGGATGGGTTCCCTGAAACCTAATCTCGGCGCGAGTTTAACAGAACTCCGAGGGGTGCGGAAGGAAAAATCTTGAAAAAAACAAGGTCAGCGTACTACAACTTCCAATTCATTTTGATATTCCAGACTTTTTTTCTCTAGTTCACGGTGTTTTTTACCAGCTAATAAAATAACTGCCGCCGGTTCAAAATTCTCACGTGCCAAACCGAGCCGATCTCCTTTTTTTACTTTCAGATTGAAGTAAACCAAAGCCGGATCAACTTTTAATTCTTTTAAATTTTTGATTGCAACGAATTTTCCTTTCTTCTTCGGAAAGAGTTCAATCAGCGAAACATATTGTTTGGGCCGTTTACGTCGCTTTACCGGTCGACCAGTTACCGCCCGAATTAGCAAATCTGGCAAATAAAATCCGTACGCATGCTGATACATCAATGGGCGGTAGCCCCCCATCCGGCTAGCAATTTCGATAATCTTTACATTACCATCCGGATCGACAATCAGATCAGTGAAGACGGCGCAGTTTCGCAACCCCAAGACTTTAATCGCGGTTTCAGTAATTTTCTTAGCTTCTTTCCAGATTTCTTTGGGCTGGCGAGAAGGCAATATCCGAGCGGCCAAAAAGGAGTCATCTCTTTCCAGATCACTAGCCGTGTATATGTCGCAAATACTGGGCGTGTGCCAAATTCGATGACTATCCACCAGCGAAGAAACCGTGATCTGTCTTCCGTTTATAGCTCTTTCGATTAGGACGGTTTCACGTGGATCAGGATAATCGAAACGGAAATCAAGGTAACTAAAGTCGTTATAAAGCTCTTCATCTAGATCAGCTTTGAGTTGGCGGAACTCGTGCCAAGCCTGAGCGAGCGCCGCCTCGGTCTTCACATGAAAAATACAGCGTGACTTGATTCCCGCGATCGATTTGAGGAAAACATCTCCTCCCAGACGTTTGCGAGCACGTTTCGCTTCAGTGAGAGTATGAACCACTTCGTACTCGATATTTTCGGGCATCACCGAAAGTGCGTGGCGCATCAGGACTTTATTGCGCGTACAGCAGGCCGCATAAACGGTGGTGCTCGGTACTCCCAATTTTTCGGCGAGATAACTGCGCTGCACCACGAAATGGTCGTAATTACTTACTACCGCTTTGACGTTGTATTTTGCTTTCAATTTCTTCGCTAGCTCATCCCAGACTTCACGTTTATTCAGATTCACCTTAAAAATTTCATCAAAAACTTTCTGGGCGCCCTTGCGGATTTTGCGCGTAACCAAAACCGCCGCAAACCCCGCCCGCTTGGCTGACTCCACACTTTCCAGTTTGTGGAGATATTCGGTGAATACAATTGCTCTTTTACGGCGCATTAAAGAATGTTGCAAAAGTTTAAGAGTTCCAAAACGACTTGGCAATGGTTAAAATCATGCAGCTAACCCTCTAGGAATGAAGTTAATAATAATCAACAACGGCCACAATCCGAAATGTGAGGAATATCTCCTCGCGGCTGCGGCTAAGCGCGATCTGGAGACTGAGGTGACAAGTACGGGAAAAGGTACCTTCGAGATTTCCGCGGGTAAAAATCTGAAAAAAACCTTACTTTATCGAGTGGCGATCGATCATCCGGAAGCGATTCTCGAGAGAATTTATCTTTCTCGCGGGGCTATTTCGTTTTTCGAAGGAACAGACTTTTCAAAGAGAGTCACTGACAAATTGCTGCGCTATGATGATCTCCAAAAGGCTGGCGTTCCAATTCCCAAAACTATTTTTTCGAATTCAACCAGTGCTAAAAATTTACGACAGGTTGTACGGAAGCTTGGTCTCCCCTTAATCATAAAAACGGTAAGTGGATCATGTGGACGGGGTACGTTGATAGCTGATTCTTTCTTTGCCCTCAAATCGACTGTACAGCTGCTTGTCGATAAGAAAATTGAATTTATCTTCCAGAAATTCGTTCATCAGGCTGCAGGCAAGCACGTCCGTGCGATCGTGGTCGGTCAAGAAATTATTTGCAGTTATCAAAAATCTATTTCAAAAAAAATTGATTTTCGATCAAACGCTGCTGGCGGTTTTTCCAAAAATAAACTCATTGCATTAGACCCCCGAAACAAAAAGATAGTACTGGCCGCGACCAAGGCAATTGAAACAACCTTCGGAGGGGTTGACTTATTGCCGGCCGGAAAAGGGAACTACCTTGTCTCGGAAGTTAATTCTCCCTGCAATTTTGTACGTGGGCAGCAGCTTAGCGGAATCGATATTGCGGGGAAAATGCTGGATTTCTTGATTTCAAAAGCCCAAAAAATAAAATGAAGCGGCCAGTTCTCATCACGCTCACCCACGCTTCGAATTTAATACCGTCCGATCTACGGCAACGCCTGAACTTAAGTGCTTTCGAGCTAAAGTACAAAACCGATCCGGCGACGGAAAAAGTTTTTGGCGTGAAAAATGCGCATATTATTGTCGCAAAATTTTCGCGAATAATCGGCAATCCGAATGGTGATCCGGCTGATTTCAACGAAAAAAATCCCGATCGAAACGGCGCTGTCTCACTTCGGCCCTTTCGTGGTAAATCAGTTTTAAAAAAGAATCCGCAGCAGCAGGAAGTAGCGATCTGGCGTAAAAAGTTCGTTGATCCGTTTTACGCGAGAATCGAAAATGTTCTGCCACACGTGAAATTCTTACTCGATGGTCACTCGCATTTTTCACGCGATCGTGACACTGGTGAGCCTCGCACAGATATCATTATCAGCAACCGTAATTTTCAAACTTGTGGAAAAATTTTAACGACTAAAATTGCTAATTTTTTCAACCAAAAAGGTTTCTCTGTCGCGATCAATCAACCTTTTATTGGTGGGTACATTATTAATAAGTATTGCTCTAAAAAGTCTCCGCCGGGCATCCAGCTCGAAATCAAACGCTCACTCTACCTCGACGAAAAAACGCTGCGGGTTCGTCCGCGTGATGTGACAAAACTGCACAAAGTTATCGCGGAACTTGTCGAAATGCTCGCCCTTAAAAATTTAATTTCTTAGCGCCCGCCTGCCACGTCGCTCACGAGCGCAACGCCGCCTGCGCCGCCGCCAGCCGAGCGATTGGCACCCGGAAAGGCGAGCAGGAAACGTAATTCATCCCCACCCGGTGGCAGAATTCAACGCTCGCCGGGTCTCCTCCGTGTTCGCCACAAATTCCGCACTTCAGAGTCTTCTTATCCCGCCGTCCCCGCTCAATCCCCATCCGCACCAGTTCCCCCACTCCCCGCTGATCGAGTGAAGCGAAAGGGTCAACATCGAGGATGCCTTTTTCGATATAGGCCGGTACGAATTTCGGCGCATCATCGCGGGAGAAGCCGAAGGTTAGCTGCGTAAGGTCATTCGTGCCGAAGGAAAAGAACTCGGCTTTGCGGGCAATTTTGCGGGCGCGCACACAGGCTCGTGGAATCTCAATCATCGTCCCCACCGCGTATTTCAAAGTAACTTTCGCCTTTTTGATTATCGCGTTGCCGGTTTTACGAACAACCTTGGCTAGCACATAAAACTCCTCCATCATGCCCACCAGCGGGATCATGATTTCGGGAACCACATCTACTTTTTCTTTTTTTAGTCTCACCGCCGCCTCGAAAATCGCCCGGGCCTGCATCTCCACGATCTCCGGGTAGCTAATCATCAGGCGCGCTCCGCGCATCCCCATCATCGGATTCACCTCATGCAGGAAGGCCATTCTGTCGCGGAGCTTCTTTTCGGGAATTTTCAATTCTCGCGCCAGCGCTCTGATCTCTTTATCCTCCTGCGGTAAGAATTCATGCAGCGGTGGATCGAGCAGACGAATCGTGACGGGTAATCCTTTCATCGTTTTCAAGATGCGATAAAAATCGTTGCGCTGGAACGGTAATAATTTGGCCAGGGCTTGACGACGGGCCGCTTCGTCCTCCGCCACGATCATCTCGCGAACCGCCATAATTCGATCGGGCTGGAAAAACATGTGTTCTGTGCGGCAAAGCCCGATGCCTTCCGCGCCAAAGCTGCGAGCGAGCTCGCTGTCTCCCGGCGTGTCCGCATTGGCCCGCACCTTTAGCTTGCGGAATTTATCCGCCCAGCTCATTAATTTTTCAAAGTCCCGATCAAGCTTTGGCTCGACAGTTGCGATCTTCCCGAGGATCACCTCCCCCGTAGCGCCATCGAGCGTAATCACGTCGCCCGCCCGAACGGTTTTTCCATTTACGCAAAACTTCTTCGCTTTGGAGTCAATTTCCAGTGCTTCCGCCCCCGCCACACAGCACTTCCCCATGCCACGAGCCACGACCGCCGCGTGCGAAGTCATGCCGCCCCGAGCCGTAAGGATACCCTGGGAGGCGTGCATCCCGTGAATGTCCTCCGGAGAAGTTTCCTTACGCACGAGCACCACTTTCTTGCCATCCTTGCCTAACTTTTCGGCTTCATCCGCGCTAAAAACCACTGCCCCGCACGCCGCCCCCGGGCTTGCCGGCAACCCTTTGGTGAGCACTTCCTTCTGGGCTTTCGGATCGAGCATGGGGTGCAAGAGTTGATCGATCGTGTACGGATCCACCCGGAGTACCGCCTCTTTTTCGGAAATCATCTTCTCGCGAACGAGTTCCACGGCAATCCGAACCGCCGCTCGCGCCGTGCGTTTACCGGTGCGCGTTTGCAGCAGGAATAACTTGCCCCGCTCAATCGTGAATTCCAGATCCTGCATATCGCGGTAATGCTTCTCGAGTTTTTTATAAATCTGCGTGAGTTCCGTGTAAATCTTCGGGTTCTGGCGTTTCAAATGGGAGATCGGTCGCGGTGTGCGAATCCCCGCCACCACATCCTCACCCTGGGCGTTCATGAGATACTCGCCGTAAAACTTCCGCTCACCCGTAGCCGGATCACGCGTGAATGCTACTCCCGTACCGCTCGAATTCCCCAAATTGCCGAAGACCATCGCCTGCACGTTTACCGCCGTGCCGATTAGTCCTTTGATCTTGTTCATCTCGCGGTAGTAAACCGCCCGGGGATTATTCCAACTGCCGAAGACCGCTTCGATCGAGAGCTGGAGCTGAGTCAGCGGATCCTGCGGAAAACCTTTTCTAATGGTTTTTTTAACAACGTTTTTGAAAGCAATAACCAGTTTCTTCAGATCCTCCGCTTTGAGATCTACATCGTTCTTAACTTTCTTCGCTTTTTTCATCTTTTCCAGTTCATGCTCAAACTTTTCGTGGGAAACGTTCAAAACTACGTTCCCAAACATCTGAATAAATCTGCGGTACGCGTCCCAGGCAAATCTTTCGCTCCCCGAAACCTTCGCCAGACCCAGAACGGACTCATCGTTCATCCCCAGATTCAAAACCGTATCCATCATCCCAGGCATCGAGACTGCCGCCCCTGAGCGAACGGAGACAAGCAGCGGATCATTTGAATCTCCGAGTTTTTTTCCCATCTTTTTCTCCAGTTTCGCTAAGTGTTGCTCGACTTCTTTCATCAGTCCCGCCGGAAACTTCTTCCTGGCCTTCGCATACGCCGCGCAAGTTTCGGTCGTGATGGTGAACCCGAACGGAACGGGGATCCCGAGCCCGCTCATTTCGGCAAGATTAGCTCCTTTGCCACCGAGCAATTCCTTCATCTTGGCGTTTCCTTCTGAGAAAGCATAGACGCGTTTGGGCATGATTTGGATTAAAAAGAAAAAACACTCACCCCTGGATGGAAAGTTCCGAAGGCAAGTGCAAAGTTGTTTGCATTTGAAGCTTGGAGATTTTAGCCGTGTGGCCAGAGACGAGCAACCAGTAGGATTGAACAAAATTTTTGCGCTAGAAAGTTTTTAAATTGGGAATGAGCCCAAAAAAATTTAAAATGGAGCACTGATCAAAATATGACTGAACTTGATTCTCCGCCGTCGCTAAAAAAAGCACCCGCTGAGAAGATTGAAGAACTTGTTGAACGGATTAAAAGACTTGAAAATTTTAGACCTTATTTAGGATTAATTTTTACACGTCTTGCGCAAGAAAACGGCTTGGAACAGGATTGCCTATGTGATCGTGAAAGAAAAATTTTGAGGCTGCTCGGAGAGAAGTTAACCCAGCTAATCAACTTTATCGGCAAGGATAGAGAGGCTATCCGAGAGGCTATTCAGAAAATAGTTGGGGATTCTGGAGGTAAGATTGAGGACTATTCAGCAGAACTTGGGATAGCTACTACCAAAGGACAGGCGTTCAACTTTTTACTCAGTGAAACAAGTGCCGAATGGACAATCCGGCGAACTCTTGGTGAGCTTGGTGATGAAGAGATAGAGAACTAGAAATCAATAAAAAAGCGGGGGCCGGGAATAAAATCCAAGCCCCCTACTCCTCTCGTCGTTGATTGTTTATGAAAGTGCTACCGCGGCCACCGCAGCTATAAAGGCCAACGCAGCGGCAGCGGCCCAGCCAGCTTTCCGAATTGCCGGGATTCTCTTCGGTAGTTTTTCTCGGATGATAACGAGGGGATCTAGCACTTCCCCTCTGTCCATCATCTCGTTTATGATCGTCCGGTTGGCAATTTTCGAAGCGAAGATGTGAATTCCGCTTCCAACAATAATGAACACTGCAACACCAATGTAGACATTCGGCATGATGATTCCTCCTTTCGTTTTTTTTTTAAAAAAATTTATCAACGACGAAGAGAAAGTCTGCCCTCTTGAGAGAGCAGAACCTTCTCAAAATAAGACGATCCACCCTACATCAGGACAGACCTCTCTCCGTTCTTTCCTAGATTTCAAAGAACAACGCAGTCTGCGCGACAAATGACGTTGCTGATAAAAGACCCAATCATAAATATATAATTCTAATTTGTCAACAGTGAAACAAGACTTATTAGCCGCTTAACTTGGAAAATAGACTGATTCCCGCTGGTTAAATTTTACTTGCCTGAGTTCGTTCTGAGATTCTTCTGAACACTTTTTTCATGCTAAAAATTATTCAGCTTTTGTTTCGGCAGATCCATCTGCTTTTATTTGCGTCTCAATCTCCTCTAACCTTTTTCGAATGTCTTTCCCAAGCTCAATTCCCCTACCACTCAAAAGTTTAGGAGCAGTCAAAACCAGTTTGATTTTTTCCAACAGCTGACTGTCGACGTTATCTGGATACCCATCTTGTAAATCTATCAAATTTCTCATCCTTTCAATTACTTGGTTACACAGTTTGCCTGAGATTAACATTTCCATAAATTCCCGAGTTTCCGGCAAGAATTTTTTTTTAAAGAAATCGCTCTGCGCTCTCCCGCTCTGCGCAGTAAAGTTCTTTAAAACACCTTCAATCGCACTTCTAAACAAATCTTGGCTGTCGAATCGTGACCCACTCTTATCTAAAACGTCAAAAACTTCGTCGACAAGTACAATTGCTTCCTGAATTTCCGCGAGCGTAAATATCTTTTGACATCCCCAGTTGCACCAATATTATTCATAATTTTTGGAGTTAAAAAAATAATATGAGATCGTACTATTAGTGACTCATCTGCGCAACCCACCGTTTGAACAAAATTTTTATGCTAAACTCCCTAAACTTTTAAAAGGCGTGCGATGCCCCGTAGCTTCGCGAAGCGGGGCGAAGGGGTATAAAATTCCAGCTCTTTAAGAAATAAGGGAACCTAAAAACTTAACGACTTAAAGACTCAAAGACCTAAAAAAATGCAAATCTCCTTTGCTCAAGTTTCGAAGTTCATCTGGAACCACGTTCGTCAAAAACCAGGGTGGCTAGTGGTGGTTTTGATTTTGCTAATTTTGCAAACGACTGCGGAGATCATCATGCCGCAGCTTTTTGGCATGTTCGCTGATTTTCTCGCCGAAAACGCTGCTGCTCCGGCAGCGGCAGTGGGTGGAGCAACCCGCATTTTAGCCCTGATCGCTATCACCGGAATTTCATTTTGGATTCTCGATAAAAGCAAAAATATATTTTGGGACTGGCGCTGGCTGCCCATGCTGAAGCGAATCCAGCAGGACGCGCTTTTCAAAGTCCAGCGTTTTTCCACTGACTGGCATGTTGACTCTTTCGCCGGGGCGACGGTGCGCCGCATTACGCGCGGACTGTGGGCGGCGAATTCTTTCGTAGATCAATTTATCTTTGGCTTTATCCCGCTCACAATTCTGATCATCGGCATGATCGGCGTGATGTTCGCACGCTGGCAGCTCTTGGGAATTATTCTGACTGTGGGAGCGATTCTTTATACACTCATGAGCGCCTGGTTTGCGAAAAAATTCATCGCCCCCCGCGGCCGTCGCGCCGCGAAAAACGATACACGGATCGGCGCCGTACTCGCTGACACGATCTCGTGTAACGCCACGGTAAAAAGTTTTGGCCGGGAGAAGATGGAAGATCAAATTTTTGAAAAAGTGGCGGAAAAATGGAAACGGAACCACTGGAGACTCTGGACTGCTCACAATCTCATTAGCGTCTCGCAAGCCTTCGTGATGACCGTCTTCAAATTTGCTTTGCTGATTCCCGCAGTTTGGTTGTGGACTAAAGGAGTCGCCAGTGTTGGCGATGTCGTTTTCGTGCTCGCGAGTTACAATCTGATCTCCAGCCATCTGCGCGGGATCGGTGAGCGTATCCGGGCAACCCAGCAAGCTGCCAACGAAATGGAAGATGTTGTGGAATTCAGCCTGATGCCTTTCTTCGTAGCGGACCGGCCCAATGCGCAAGATTTGCAAGTGGGACGCGGCAAGATTGAGTTTCGGAACGTGAGCTTTCGTTATAGCAACAATAAGCTGCGGCCAATCTTCCATAAGCTTTCACTCACGATCCAGCCGGGTGAACGCATCGCGCTCGTGGGCCATTCCGGCGGCGGCAAAACCACTTTTGTGAAACTGCTGCAACGGCTTCATGATCTGGATTCGGGAAGAATTCTAATTGATGGTCAAAACATTGCGCAGATTACGCAAAAAAGTTTGCGGCGGGCTGTCGCCGTGGTGCCCCAGGAACCTATCCTTTTCCACCGGACCCTCGCAGCCAATGTCGCCTATGGAAAACCCCACGCAAGTTTTGCTGAAATCAAGCAAGCAGCGAAGCTCGCTCATGCGGCTGAATTCATCGAAAAACTGCCGCAAAAATACGAGACGCTCGTAGGTGAACGTGGCGTGAAACTCTCTGGCGGGGAAAGACAGCGGGTCGCTATTGCTCGCGCAATGCTCGCGGATACACCGATTTTAATTCTCGATGAGGCAACCAGCAGTCTTGATTCTGAGAGTGAACGTTTGATCCAAGCAGCACTGCGTAAACTCATGCGCGGCAAAACCGCGATTGTCATCGCCCACCGCCTCAGCACCATCAAAGCCGCTGACCGCATTCTCGTCTTTGAGAACGGAAAGATCGTCGAGGAAGGCTCGCACACTCAGCTGGTAAGACAAAAGGGTGGAATCTATCGCAAGTTGTATGAATTACAGGCTGGGGGCTTTATCGCTGAGTAGGGCGGGCTTGCCCGCCGAAGCTCGTAACGAACAAAGTGAGTGGGGAGCGTAGGCGGGATTTATCGCAAGCTTTACGAACTCCAAGCAGGTGGCTTTATTGCTGAGTGAGGATTAAGAGCTTAGAAGACGCAAAGACTTAAATATCAATTGTCTGGAACTATGATTACACTGATTAAATGATTACACAGATTTCTGCTTGAATAGCCCAACTTATAATCCATCAACCAACTCAAATTGAAAGCGATCATGGCAATCATAAAAATCACATAAATCATAGTTCAAGACAAAAAGTCAACACTAACACTAAACCCTAACACTGCTACCCATTGCACACTGTACATTGCATATTAGCCTTTTAGCGCCTCCCAGCCGGCCAAGCGATACTTGTCTGCCTCCGCTGCCGGATCGTCAGATGCGATAATCCCTCGACCCACGATGATCACATCGGCTCCGGCCTGAATGGCTTTTTCCGGTGTGTTATAGGTTTGCCCCAAGTCGTCACCACCACTTCTGCCTTCTCCCCCCTTTTGTAAAAGGGGGTCGGGGGGGATTTTGATCCCCGGGACAAGGATGAGGAAATCGTCTCCGGCTGCTTCACGGATTTTCTTCAGAACTTCCGGCTCATCGCTCGAACCAATGAAGCCCACTACGAAATCCTGATTGTTTTTCGCGATCTCCACGGTTTTCAGCGCGTAATCCTCGGTAAAGAGGTTTCCTTCCGGAGTCATCTGAGCGAGCAGGATCATGCCGGAACGTTGGTTGACTACCCGCAGCCCCGCCATGATTCCCGGCCCCACGATACTATGCGCATTCACGAGATCAGCCCACGTGGCGATTTTGTAAATTCCCCCCGAAAACTGCAGAGCCACCGTATTGCCAATATCTGCAAATTTACGGTCTTCAAAAATTAAAAAGTTCTTCTCATCCGCAATGGCGCGAAGCTTCTCGGGAAAGTCCGGGGTAAAGTCCGCGAGAATATCGACGTGCGTTTTGAGAATGCAGATCTTGTCCCCAACTAGCTCCGCCAGACGCAAAACCTCCGCTGCTGATTCCACATCCGCCGCCACGGCGAGGTTGCTTTTTTTGGCCAGGATAATTTCGCGCAGTTTGGTAATAATTGGATTCACGGGGGGTTGGTTAATTGGTTAATTGGATTGGTAATATTATAGACCGATATAGGATTAAGGATTAAGAAGACAGAATAGCAGGATACAGAATACAGCCAAGCAGCACGAATTAACGAACTAACGAAATAACGATTCGCTAATTAACCAATTAACTAAATAACCAAGTAACCAAACATCCGAACCAAGAACTAAAAACCAGAAACCAGGAACTATACCCTATCCCCTATACCCTAGCCTCCCGCTTTCGCTCTCGAAACTCCAGGTGAATTGGCGTTCCTCCGAAACCGTATTTTTCGCGCAGCTTGTTTTCGACATAACGGCGGTAACTGAAGTGAAAGGCGTGGGGCCGATTCACGAAAAAGACAAATGTCGGGATTTTTTCATCTGCCTGAGTGGCGTAAAAAATCTTGGGGGGAGTTTTCACCGTATCCCGCTGGGCTGGGGCGTGTTCAGCCGTAACCTGCTTGATAAAGCGGTTGAGCTCGGGAGTTTTGATTCGACGTGAACGTTCTTTTTGAATTTCCAGTACGCGCGGGAAAATATGATTCAAGTTCTTCCCGCTCTTCGCCGAGACCATCACGACCGGAGCGTAACGCGCGAACTGAAAGCGACTAGAAAGGTCGGCCAGCCAAGCCTCCTGACGCTCTGCGAAATCCTCCCAGAGATCGCTTTTGTTCACCACGATTACAATGCCGATCCCAGCTCGCAAGGCCTTTTCCGCCACGTGCAGGTCTTGGGCAACGACTTTTTCAGTCCCATCGAGCAGCAGCAAGGCCACATCCGCCTCCTGGAGAGCATTCAGTGTTCTTCCTGTCGCGAAGCGGTCAATCCCTCTACCCACTTTCCCGGACCGACGCATCCCCGCCGTATCCAGCAAACGGAAAGTGTTGCCCGCGTGTCGCAGCACGATGTCATTCACATCCCGCGTCGTACACGGTACTTCAGAAACGACGAATCGCTCCTCGCCCAATAATTTATTCACCAAAGAGGACTTGCCTGTGTTCGGTCGGCCGATGATCGCAACGTTAGCTGCAACCTTATCCTCCCCCGCACTTGATGTGGGGTTCTGGTCTTTTTTTTTAGCTGTTCGCAGTCCTCTCAACTTCTTCGTGATTTCATTCACCAATTCATCTACACCAATTTTGTGAATCGCCGAAATACCAATTGGGACACCCAAACCAAAGCTCGCAAACTTCATTAATTGGGAGTGATCATTGCTCTCAAACTTGTTAGCAGCGAAAATGACCGGTTTACTGGTACGGCGTAATAATTCCACAACTTTATGGTCTTCCGCTGTAATCTCACTTCTCGCATCGACCAGGAAGACCAGTAAATCAGAATGGCGCAACGCGTATCGCACCTGCGCTTGAATATCTCCGTCGAGATCGCTGCCTTTGCCGGTTTCGATTCCTCCGACATCGATCAGCGTGAATTTCACCCGATTCAGCGTTACTTCCCGCTCGATCCGGTCACGTGTAGTTCCCGCCTCCTCCGCGGTAATCGCCAAATGCTGGCCGATTAGCTTATTAAAAAGCGTACTCTTGCCAGTGTTTGGCCGGCCGATAATGGCAACTCTTAGACTCATTAGCAAAAGCTATTTTAGCGCGAATCAGCCGAAAAAGAAGCTCAAAGAACCCAAGACTGATCCATATTATGTGTTCCATGCTCATTTCCCACAGACCTCTCGAAAATCACAGCGCTTGCAATCCGCATCTTCCGGACAGGCAAACTCCAATTTTTGAATCTTCCCGAAAGTTTCCTTAATCAGCTTTTTTAATTCTTCAATCTCCTCTCGTGGCGGACTAAACGCTTCATCATGGAAGTCTCCCTTGTCATCCGCCCGTACGAAACTGAGGACGACCTCGCGGGGTTTGAAAATGAAACGATTGTCGAGCTCCGCCAGCAATAGATAAAACAAAAGCTGTCGGTAAGGATCTCCCGTCGAGTTCGCCGTCTCCCCTTGGATCTGCGCCCGCGTCAGCGGTTTCATTGCTTTGTAGTCGACGAAAATCACATCAGTCTTGGTTTGCGGGATGAAATCAATGCGGTCAACCTTCCCCGTCAGTGGAATATCATCTAAATGAACGTCGTGTTTGCCAAAGTTGTATTCGATTTCAACGGGTGGTTGGAGCTTGGCTGTATGATCAGCAATATATTTTTCAATCGCCGGAACAGCATCACGCTCAATGTCGGATCTCTGAGTTTTCGTCAGTGGTTCCCGATCTAGGCTTTTTTTCAGGCCCTTAATCGCCAATTCAATTTCTGGCAATTTTCCGGTCTGTTTGAATTCCCGGAAGAATTCCTCGAAGCCTGTATGGACTGCACTGCCAAAGATCGCCCCCAGGCGGTCATCGACACTGAGAGCCGTCGGCAGGCGCAGCAGATTTTGGAATAGGAATTTTTGCGGACAGCAGAGGTAGTTGTTGAGTGCCGTCGGTGAAAGACGGAAATCTTTGAGCAAACTTTTGAGGAATTTTTGGGAATCCGGGTCGAGCTTTTGATCACCCTCCAGCGGTAGCGCTGCTAATCCCGCCGCTGGTGCGGAAACCTTTTCAATCAACTTCGGATCAATCTCCGCGATGAAACGGCTTGGCGTCATTTCCCGGGATTCGTAAGAGTTGGCAACCGAAATCGTCAGTCCTTGTTTCGCCCGTGTCATCGCTACGTAAAAAAGCCGGCGTTCATCTTCTAAGCGTTTATCCTTTTCACTTTCTGAAGTTCCCGGAACCAGTTCAGGTAGCTTTAACTTCTCCGGTTTCGCTCGCCCGCCCCAAGAGTTATCATCCGCATGAAGAATAAAAACATTTTCCCATTCCAGCCCCTTCGCCGAATGCGCCGTCGTCAGCGTGATCGCTGCATGCAAACGGGCCGGGACAGCTAAACGAATATTTAGCTTTTCCATTACCGCGATGTCGGCGAGTAAATTCTCCAGCGTTGGCACTTCACGCGTAGTCGCAAAAGTCCGCACAAAAGTCAGAAAAGCGGTCAGCGCCTCTGCTGCCTCAAATTCTTCGTTCTTGGCAATGACCTGGGTTAGCCCACTCCCTGCGGCGATGTTCTCAACCAACTCCAGTAAATTCTGCTCAGCCTTCATCTTTTGGAAGTTAAGTAATTTTTCTGCAAGGGCTTTCACCGCTTTCTGTTTCGACTTCAGAGCAATGTCGAGGAAACTCTCTGCGAAGCTCACCTCCCGAGAAATCCGGTAAACCTCCACTGCCGGAATCCCGGTGAAATCCGCGAAGAAGGTGGCCAGCGAACTCAAGGCATCTTTGGGGTTCTCTACTATTCGCAACAGTTTCACGAGCTGCTGCACCCGTGCGTTTCGCAAAGCATTCTGACCATCTGCTCGGAAAAAGGGGACCTGTTTCCGCGACAATGCGCCCGTCAACATATCTCCATGCACCCGATTCCGGTAAAGCACCGCAATCTCCTCCGGAGTCACCTTGGCCTTCAGTAACTTTTGAATTTGAGTTGTAACAAACGTAATTTCATCCGCCTCATTACTAGCCTCAGCTACGATGCAACCCCTGGGGTTGCGCGCAACCCCAGGGGTTGTCAAATCCTTACTCAACCCCTCAATCTTATTCACCAACCGCTCCTCATTCTTCCCAATCAAGCTCATCGCCGCATCTAATAACTTCTGCGTTGAGCGATAGTTTTCTGTCAAAGTAACGATCTGCGCTTCCGGAAAGTTCTCGTGAAATTCCAAAATGTTCGCCAGCGACGCCCCCTGGAAACGAAAGATCGACTGATCGTCGTCGCCAACGACACAAAGATTGGGCTTCGGATCCCCCCCTACCCACGCTGTGAGGATCGCGTTCTGCGCGCCGTTCGTATCCTGGAATTCATCTACGGTTGCGTAGAGGAAGTTTTCCTGAAGATAAGCCAGCAAGAAACTGTCTTCGCCTTCCGGCTCCCCACCCTTTTCTTTCTTTATTAATCCCCCAGCCACTTTTTCCGTTAACCCCCCAGATATCTGGGGGGTTAACTTATTAACTACTGACAAAATCAAATCATCGTAGTCCGTAAATCCCCGCTCATTCAAAAGCTCCTGATACTGCGCATAAAACTCCGCCAATTCCAAATTCTTCGCCAGACGCTTTTCGGCCTGGAGAATTTTTCCAAACGGTTTCTTGGTCTTGGGATTAATACGCTCTTCCTGCACCAATTCCTTTTCTTCCGCCTCTATAATTTCCCGCAACTTTTCCGGAGCGACTCCCTCCCGCTTCAGATCCGACAGCGCCCGGGAGAGATCGTAGAGATAAAGCTCGGGTGCTCGCAGAGGTTTAAGCAAGGGAAACTCCCCCGCAGTCAAAATCTCCCGAAAAAGCTGACTTTGTTGTAACTCATCGATCTGCACCCGCTCTCGCGTAGTCGCAAACTCTGCCGGGAAGGTTGCGTGGAGCCGGGCGCAAAATGAGTGAAAGGTGGAAGCCTGAATTCCGTAGGCGTCCGGCCCGATGATCTCGGCTAAACGTTTTTTCAACTCAATCGCCGCAGATTCGGTAAAAGTCAGCGCCAATAGATTGTGTGGCTTGGCCTGGGTCTTCTGCAGGATATTCGCCAGACGTAACGCCAAAGTCTGTGTCTTCCCCGTACCCGGCCCCGCCACGATTAGCACCGGCCCCTCCACCGTCTCCGCTGCTTCACGCTGGGCCGGATTCAGCTTCTCGAATTCCTCGTTAAATTTCTTTTTGAAACTCACGGATGGATTTTACACAAAACAAAGCATGTGTTTGCCAACAGCAACACCTAAAAACCTAAAGACCTAACAACCCAAAAACCCAACCCGCTTGCAAAAGTTTAGAAAATGAATGATAATAACCGCCTTTAATTTTTAACCTAAAAAATTATGTCTGAAAAACTTGACTTTGAGACTATCGTGCAACTCGCCAAAAAAGAGGCAATCGTAGTGGTGACTCGAAATGATGTGGATCACTTGTGGCAATTGAGAGCTCCAGACGGAGAAAGTGAGTGTGATTCCGTAGTAGCTGGCAAAACAACTTCAGAAATGGGCGTTATGGCAGGTTCTATCAAGATGGAAGATGTTCAAAGCGGTGAGATAACAGTTAGGCTGGCAACTGAAAAAGAAACTGAAAATTTTGAAACTGAGCAAACTGCAAGAGGAGACCAACTGGATATAGTGTTGAGAGAATTTGTTGAAAGTTAAAATTCTTGTCTCTCTCGCAGGTTCAGAACCGCTCTTGAGGATTCTTAAATACACTTTGGATCATCAGGTATTTTGGAATTTGTTATTTGGGATTTATTTGGAAATTGGGATTTGGGATTTGGAAATTCTGGCACCAGCTATTTATTCGCATTGAATACTGAAATAGAACCTCTAAAATAGCGGCATGAACATTTTATTAATAGGAATGCCCGGCAGCGGCAAAACGAAAATTGGCAAGCTGCTCGCGGAGAAACTCGGACGCGAGTTTATCGACGTGGACGAATTCATCGAAGAAATCAGCGGCAAAGATGTGGCGGAGCATTTGGCCGCCCTCGGGGACGCTGAGTTTCTCAGATTCGAAGCGGAGTTGGTCCAAAAGATTGACGTTGATGCTGCGGTGATCGCTGCCAGTGGTAGCGTTCCTCTGGTTCCGGAAGGAATCGAACATCTTAAGAAAAATGCGTTTGCGATCTGGCTGAAACCGGATCACAGCATTATCGAAAAACGCATTGGCGATCGGAGCGATGGTAAATCTCGTATTGTCGGAGCGCAAACGATGACTTTGCAGGAAATCTGGGAATGGCGCGAAAAGGAATACGCCAAACACCATCACGCGATTCTGGAACTCCAGAAAGAAGCTCCGGTCGCAGAGATGACGGAGCAGGTTTTGGATATTCTGAAAGCCAATAATGTTCTGTAGATTTTTAAATACCCGCAGCCAGGATATAAGCTTTGGTTGCACACATTTCCACGATTTCATCAAGGCCAAAAAGCAGTGTACAGGCTGTCACCGTCAGTAGCAGAGTGAGCAGAAGTAAACGCCGGGAATGGGGAGGAAATATTTGCATGCCTTTTTAGTAGGCTTATCGCGTAATTGTAGCACATCTGGATGAAAAAATCAATGGGGAAGGATCAAGAACCCTTCGTCGTCCGCCGCGGCGGACTCCTCAGGGCAAGCCACTAACACTAACACTATCCACTAATACTACCTCCTATACACAAAAACCTTCTCACTTCCCCCTTCCTTCTCATAAACCTGCACCGCTTCCCAATCGGGCAAACTAAACGAGGCTGAAACGATTCGGGCCCCTTGCTTCAGTTCTTGCTTTAGTTTCGGGGCCAGTTTGCGCATTACTTCCGGTAATAAATAACAAAACACGATATCCGCCTGCGCTAAATCAGCTTTGAAAAAGTTCTTCCGGTAAATCTTTGCTTGAGAATGTTTTAGTAAACGATTGAGCTGGGCGAGTAACCATACGAAGGTGGAGACTTCGTAACCCTCTGCGGTCACTCCGTAACGCTGCTCTGCCAAAAAAATAATCCGCCCGTCGCCACAGCCCAGATCAATTACCCGCTCCCCTTTCCGTAACTTCGCCGCAGCTAGCATCTTTTCGACCGTCTTCCGATTCGCGGGAACGAAGGGTGAGCGGAAGAAGCCGGCAACGAAGAAGTAGAAGAAGGCGAGGAGGAAGATTAGGCCGAAGAGGGGAACAAGATCTATCATGGAGTATTGGAATAGTAGAATAGTGGAATATGGAATACAACAAGTTGGTGTTTCTCTCCTGAAGAATTAAAATGCAGCAACCTCACTGCTATTATTCCCTTATTCCATTATTCTTTCTGAATGCTAAACACCATTCCCGAAGCAATCTCAGCAATTAAACGCGGTAAGCCCGTCATCATTGTCGATGACGAAAACCGCGAAAACGAGGGGGATCTTTTGATCGCTGCGGAAAGAGTGACTCCGGCGCTGATTAACTTTTTCGCGAAACACGGCCGCGGGCTGATCTGCACACCCATCGCCGAGGAAATCGCGGACCGCTTACAGTTCCGTCCGATGAATGGCGAGCTGGAGAATCCGGAGCAGTGCAACTTCACAATTTCCTGTGATCTGAAACGCGGGATCAGCAGCGGCATCTCCGCCTCTGACCGCGCCAAGACGATCAAGCACATTGTTTCCTCCCGGGCCAAGGCTACTGATTTCATCCGACCGGGTCACATCTTCCCTCTGCGTGCCAAATCCGGTGGTGTACTCGTCCGCGCCGGCCACACCGAAGCGGCTATTGATCTGGCCCGATTCGCGAAACTCAAACCGGCGGGAGTGATCTGCGAAATTATGAAAGACAACGGCACGATGGCACGCCTGTTGGATCTGAAAAAATTTGCCCGGAAGCACAAATTGAAACTGATCTCCATCGCCGACCTCATCGCTTACCGCTTGGCCAAAGAGCAATTCGTGAAACGGGTGGCTGAGGCGAATTTGCCAACCGAGTTTGGTGACTTCAGGGTTTTGGCCTACCAGAATTTGCTGAATCCTTGTGAAGAGCATCTCGCTTTGGTGAGGGGTGAAGTCGCTGGTAAAAAAAATGTGCTCGTGCGTGTTCACAGCGAATGTCTCACCAGTGACGCCTTCCATTCCTTGCGCTGCGACTGTCGCCAACAAAAAGATGCGGCGCTCAAAAAGGTTGCTGCGTCCGGCGGCGTCTTCCTTTTCATGAAGCAAGAGGGCCGCGGGATCGGACTCTGCAACAAAATCCGGGCTTACGAATTACAAGACAATGGAGCCGACACCGTCGAGGCCAATGAACGCCTCGGCTTCAAGGCGGATGAACGCGAGTACGGTATCGGCGCTCAGATCCTCGCTGACCTGGGGCTAACGACGATTCGCTTGTTAACAAATAATCCGAAGAAGCTGGCAGGGATTTCGGGTTACGGACTGAAGGTGGTGAAACGGATTTCGCTGGAAACGCAGCCGCATGCTGGAAACCGATCCTATTTGAAAACGAAAAAAGATAAGCTGAAACACCAACTGAAAAAAGTTTGATTTAAATTGTCTTGAACTGTGATTTTTGTGATTTGTTTGATTTACATGATTACTTTTAGTTGAGTTAATTTATGTATTTTAAGTTAGTCTCCTTAAGTAGAAATCATGGTAATCATTTAATCTGCGTAATCAGTGGTTCAGACAGTTGGAATTTGGGTATTGGAATTTGGAATTTAATTTCTTTAAATTCTCACCATGCTAGAAGAAAAGAGTTACATGTCGCATGCAATCAAGCTGGCCCAAAAGGCCACCAACCCTTCCTATAATCCCAGGGTCGGAGCAATCGTCATCAAAAACGGAAAGGTAATCGCCACAGGTTTCCACAAAAAAGCCGGTCAGCCTCATGCCGAAGTCATCGCCTTGAAAAAAGCCGGCAGTAAGGCCAACGGCGCCACGCTCGTCGTCACCCTCGAGCCTTGTAACCATCATGGCAAAACTCCTCCCTGCACTCGGGCAATTCTGAAAGCCGGAATCAGCAAGGTTGTAATTGGAATGCTTGATCCGACAAAGGCGGGAGGGGGTGTGGAG
>JBDRMN010000026.1:0-5136 GCA_043812055.1 Patescibacteria group bacterium | reverse complement strand
CTCAACCTCACCGCAATCGCGACAAATTAATTTCACGAAGTCCCCTGTTGGATTTTTCGGTGCTACTTCCAGAATCAGCAATTCAATTTCCTCCGCAGCCGTTGGCGGATTACCATTTTCGGCTCCCGGAGTAGCGAAAGGTGTCGCGAACCAGTCCGAGGTTGAATCAGTATCTTCGGTATTTTTTCTGGCAATCACGACCTCGCGCTGAATCACGCTCGAGTCCACTGCCGCCATCGGATCAATCGAATCCCAGCCACCACCTTTTACAATTTCACTAACATCAGCCTCTTCACCCCGACTCCAGGCGCCGCTACGATTTTCCCAAACGACCGCGTCCTCGATCCGGCCGGAGGAATCCCGCAGGGTCAACTGCTCGTCAGTCTTGGTCAGACCGCTATGATCGGAGTAAATCTTCCAAACACTGTCGTGATATTCAACAAGTTCAGGATTTTCTGATTTAAAAGTCAGTAGTAAAAACTCGCCCGTTTTAAGCTTCGTACCTGGCGGGATCGTTTTAACCCGTTTATCCGCCTCGAAGTAAAACCCTTGTAAATCAATACCTTGGCCGTTGTTCCCATCATTCGCTACCCAAACCTCCACCCAATCCGCCGCCGAATCAAAGGAAACTTCAGTAATCTTTAGCTCCACTCGCTCTGCAGATACCGAATTTAAAATTGGTTCTTCTGTTTCCGTATTGGAATCATCCACTCTCACCCGACTACTGCATTGGCTGACAAAAAAACCTTGGGTTGCCTCCGACGTCGCACCGAGAACATCAGTAACAGTCAGCGTAACCGTGTAGTTGCCCGGGAAAAAGTAAAAACCGCTCGGATTTTCTTCGTCGCTCGTTTCCCCATTGCCAAAATCCCATTCAAAAAAAAGTTCGTCGGAATCCGGATCGCTGGAATTTTCACCAGTTAAATTAACATAAAGTGAACATCCGCCGTTCACCTGACCGCTACCTTGGATTGTAATCACCGCAATTGGATCAGTGTTGATCTCAATATTTTCCGCTCCTGGTGTCGGATGCCAAAACTCCGTCCACTGGCCGAGATCAGTGCTTTTTCGACCATGGGATTTCTTTTCCGCAGCCGTCGTATAGCTCGCCTCGTCGAGAACTTCGCCCGCTGAGTCTCGAAGCGTGAACGATCCGGAAGAATTCGGCAGCGTGTCCCAACCAGCTAATTCAGCGCTAAAAACAAGGTATTCGCCCGCCGCGATTGAACCGGAGAGTGTCGCTCCATTAAGTTCGAAGTCGGTAAGATCGACAGCGTCTTCAGTCGAGTTATAAATTTCAGCCCACTCATTAAATTCATCTGAACCCTCGGGGTTCACGACGAACTCTGAAATTAACAAATGATTCTGAATCACCAGCGTAAGCGAGTTTGCGTTATCGTCCGGATTTTCGTCAGCGGCAAACTGTATTCGCGCTGCCAGTGTGTGTGAACCCGCTTCCGAATTCCACTCAAAAGTTTCTGAGCTCGTCGCGAAACTCGCGAGTGAAATATTTTCCACCGTTGTGACTACTGAATCATCCACCAACCACTCCAGTGAGAAGCTTTCCGGACTAGTTCCCCGATTTTCTAGCTCGGCAGTAAGTGTGACCACCGCACCTGGCAAAGGATTCGCTGGAGTAGTTGCAACTGCTGTAACTGCCAAATTGTGCTCACGAAAGTTCGCCATCCGCGGCGTACCACCGACTTCGAAGCTCGTGCGATAATTTCCGTCAGCAATACGCACCAGCGTTTTTTTCGAATTGTTGTCACCACCAAGTGACCAGGAGTCGGAACCATCCACGCGGTCAATTTCAGTCCCGGCTGAATCGAGCAAAATTAAAACCTCACCGTCATTACCCAGCCCACCAGTAAAGATTTGATTCGCGGCTACTCCCGGCGCGGAATCGTCATCCGTTCTTTCCAGTAGAAAAAATTCACTCGCATTGATTTGACCAGCCAGTTCAATCTCCGGCGTACCGTCGGCAGCCATAATTTTCCAGCCAGTAAAATCAAAGTTTTTGTTGGCAGTAGTGTTAAAAATTTCAATCCATTCATCATTCGCCGAATCCACCGACCCCATCCAAGCGACTTCGTTAAACACGATCTCCCCCATTTCCGCTGTCACAAAAATTCTCGGAGCTTCCGGCATAGCTGTTGCAGTGAGTGGAACTGATTCGTTGCCCGCTGCATCCACTCCTGTGATCGCGAATTCAAATTCGTGACCATTGGCAAGGTTGGTTTTCATAAAGTTCTTCACTGCTCCCAAGTCCTCCGGCTCACCACCGTCAACCCGCAAAAAATACTTCTCCGCCTCCTCTGCGCTCGGCCACGCAAGTAGAACTTCGGTATCACCCGCCGTTGCGACAAGTTCAGATCCCTCGAGAAAAGCTGGGGCAACCGTATCGAGTGTGAAATTCTGGATTTCCGCCCAAGCGGAATTCGTCTCATCATCACTCGCCCGCGCGCACCAGAAATACTCCTCATCGGCCAGCTCCTCGGGAGTCCATTCAGCAACCGTGGCACTATCAACAGTCGCGGAAACGCCACTGCCGAATAAGTTTTCCTCATCGGCACAATCTGTTGGCGAAACGGTAAAAAGACGAAATTCGATCGAGCCGGAATCTTGATCCGGATCAGAATACTGCGCGGAAAAAGTTTTGGAGTTTGTTGTCACTATTGGGGAAAGTTCAGTCGGAATATCCGGCGCGGAATTTTCGGCTGGCAGCGGATTCTGATTGGCTGGAATAAAAGTTGAGTTCCGTAAATCTGGAGTTGTAAGGATTTCAAAATCAATCGAGTTGTCATCCGTGTCGAGCAAAGCTCCACCTTCCTCCGTCTGACGAGCAAGTGAATTTCTTGCGGGAGGATTTCCCGCTGCAGCGGAGCCTTCGAAAAGCTCATTACTGCCGAAACCAACGAGATCGACTAAGTCTTCATCGGTAATTCCCTCACTCATCGGCCCTATTCCTAACGCAATTGTGTAATCTTCCGCGAGCGCAAAAGTCCGCGAAACTAGTGCGTCAGCAGCGTTTAGTAAATTCTCGTCATCCGCATCCGCATCCACGACGAGATAAAAACCACCCGCCGGTATCAACGTGCCGCCTGGAAAACTAGCATCCGACTCGTCGCCAAAGCGCACTACGATTGACCGCGTCCCCCCGCTCGTCCAGCGCTCCAGACGATAACCTTCAGCTGCCAAGTCAAAGTCTGCATTCAGAGGATTGTGGATTTGAATGAAATCATCTTGCGCTCCACCCGAACCATCAATTGAATCAATTTGGATCTCCGAAATCAGCAGGTGGTCAACTGCCAAGGCCACAGCCGCCGAAGTGACGGTCAGAAAAATCGCTACAAGAAGTAAGGTTTTTCGCAACGCAAAAGGTAAAAATTATTAAGGTGTGATTTTTTCTCGAATAAATTACCTTTGCAAGCAAAACCCCTATTTCAACTTGTCAGAAGATGAAATTTTCATGAAATATTGAAATCAATTTTCTACTCCTCACCAATATCCCGGGAATTAATTCCCGGGTTAGTGGCAAGGCAAGCTTAATTTCCCAAGCAAATCCCGCTATACTCGTCTCTGTGATCGGCACTCGTCTCCGCCCCCGCTATCCCTTTGACCATGTTTTGGGAATTACCATTGTTGGCCTCGCGATTTTTGGCTTGGTGATGATTTCCAGTGCCTCGGTCTACGAAAGTTATCAAGTTTATGTGCGTGAAGGGATTGATTGTGGTTTGATTGACGCGAACTGCAACGATTTTTACTTTTGGCGGCAGGTGCGCAATATTTTTATTGCGTTACCGCTGGGCTTGATTGCGGCTTCGATTCCTTACCTCTTTTGGCGCAAGGCGGCACCCGGACTTTTTATTGGCAGTATTATCCTCTTGATCGCCCTTTTTCTCCCTGGTCTCTCAACCGGTTGGGGCGCCTCCCGCAGCTGGCTTTCGATCCCGATCTTGAGCTCCATTCAGCCGGCGGAGCTCGCCAAACTCGGCTTGGTTTTTTATCTCGCCCGCTGGATGGAGGGCCGCCGGGAAGCGATCGCGACACTCGAGAATGGTTTCACGCCTTTTGCGGTTATCCTGGGGATCGTTGTTTTTCTCCTAATTTTGCAGCCTGATTTCGGTACCACCCTCGTAGTAACTCTGATCGCGACAGCCATTTACTTCGCCGCCGGTGCGCGTGTGAAGCACATCGCGATCGGCGGAGTGATCGCGGCTTCACTCGCGGTTTTGGTTGTGAATTTCAGCGGCTTGGATTATGTGAAGAATCGTTTTTCCGCCTTCCTTGATCCTTCGATTGATCCCGAGGGTATTGGCTTCCAGGTAAAGCAAAGCCTAATCGCCGTCGGCAAAGGCGGAATTTTTGGCGAGGGCTTGGAGGGCGCGACCCAACGCTTTGGCTATTTGCCCGAAGTACAGAGTGATGCGATTTACGCTGCGACCAGTGAGGCTTTTGGCTTTTTTGGCAGCGTGATCGTGACAGCCCTTTTTCTTTTGATCGCTTACCGCGGTTTCCGGATTGCCGGAGCCGCCCCTGATCGCTTCGGCCAACTCGTCGCCGTGGGGCTTTCGGCGGCCATCGCCGGCCAGGCCTTCGTGCACATCGGCGTCAATATCGCGCTCCTCCCCTACACCGGCATCACGCTCCCTTTCGTAAGCTATGGCGGCAGCTCACTGGCGACTTCCTTCGTGATCGCGGGAATTCTTTTGAATATTTCGAAGTACTCCAATATTCACTCGGCTAATTTTTACCGGGAGCAAAATCTATCTCTACGAGAAAGACGGCGGCTGCAATCACAATTTTAATCTGTAGAGACGCGATTAATCGCGTCTCTATCTCGGATATTTTTCAAAAATCTAACAAACTCGGTAGAATCCCTATATGCTCGATTTCCCCGGCCTCCGCGAAAGTGAAACTGTCGTTTTTTTCATCCGTAAACTATGGACTGCTTATCTTCAGGTTGTTTTCAAGTTTGCGATCAATATGTTGATTTTGTTTCTACTGTCTTACTTTTTGGTTGATCGCTTCCCCAAAGACTCCATTACCTACTTTCTGCTCGTCGAGGCCATGCTTTTTTATGTCCTCGGCGTCTGGTGGTTTACTTTCAATGGCTGGCTGGATGAAGAGCTCGAT
>JBDRMN010000025.1:0-8585 GCA_043812055.1 Patescibacteria group bacterium | reverse complement strand
AGGGGTAATAAATCAAAGTGGGAAAAAGGTTGGATAACTACACCGCCTCCGCTCGGCTACATAAACAACATCATTGAGAAAACAATTATTCCCGATGAAGAAAGATTTCATCTAGTAAGGAAGATATGGGATTTGATGCTTACCGGAGCTTACAATCCCGCTCAAATAGCTAAAATAGCTGCGAACAAGTGGGGGCTAAAGACACGGCGCAAAAGAGTACTTGGTAATCCTGTAAGCAGATCCACCATTTACAGCATACTGAATAACACTTTTTATTATGGTGAATTTACTGTTTGCGAAGAAATGTATCAGGGAGCACACGAGCCGATGATTACCCGAGAGGAATTTAATCATGTGCAAAAACTATTAGGAGGAAGATCGCGAAACACTAGACCGAGCAAGAAAACTTTTCCTTTTACTGGATTGATTCAATGCGGAGAGTGTGGATGCCAAATCACCGCTGAAGAGAAATCAAAATTCGTAAAGAGTGAAGATAAACTGAAAAACTACATTTACTATCGCTGCACCAAAAAAAGAAATGCGAAGCTACCTGTTCCTTGTTCACAAAAAAGCATCAATAAAAGCGAGCTAGATAAACAAGTTTCCGAATTCCTAAACCAAATTCAGATTTCAGAAAGGCTTTTCCTTTTGGCAAAAAATCACCTTGATAGACAAACAGACCATGAAATCGAAACTCGCGAGAAAGTAAAAAATAATCTACAAAAACAATTAGCTGGTTGCACCAGCAGAATAGATAATTTACTGAAGCTAAAAATCTCATCGGAAAACATGGATAGTGAGTTACTTTCGAATGAAGAGTTTAAACAGCAAAAGAATGAAATCGTAGCCGATAGATCAAAGCTCCAAAGAGAGTTAGATAATCTTGATGCTCGGCAAGATAGTTGGATTGAACTCACCTTGAAGACACTTAATTTTTGCAAAATTGCCAAGAAGAAGTTTGAGAATGGCACGGATACAGACAAAAGATTGATTCTTGCCTGTTTAGGTTCGAACTTAATTCTAAAAGACAGGAAACTCGAGATTCAGCCTAGAAAAGCGTTTGAAGTAATTGGAGAGTGGGCGAATCAATCAAGATTGCGTTCCGAAGGGTTAGCACTGGAAACCACTCGTAAAAATGGAGAAAACAAGCGTGAGACTTCTCCTGTTGAAAATTGCTATGGATGGCAGGCCCATCAGGATTTGAACCCGACCTTCCGGTTTTGGAGACCGGCGTGCTAGCCACTAACACTATGGGCCTAAGTGAGCGCTATTTTAGCAAAAGATGTCTCGGTTTTTTGTGAAGAGAAAAAATCAAGTAGAATTCCCTTGAGCTTACTCCTTAATCCTCCCAACATGCTAGTCACCTCCACCGAACTCTTCCAAAAAGCTCTCGCCGAGAAATACGCCATCGGCGCATTCAACGTCAATAACCTCGAGATTATCCAGGGAATTATGGAGGGTGTGAAAGAAAAACAAGCTCCTGTAATCCTCCAGGTTTCTGCTGGTGCGCGGAAATACGCAGGGTCGATTTTCCTTCGTAAGCTGATGGAAGGTGCCGCCGAAATTTATCCGGAGATTCCGATTGTCTTCCATCTCGATCACGGCGAAGACTTCGAAATCTGCAAAGATTGTATTGATAACGGATTTACGAGCGTAATGATCGATGGCAGTAAACATCCTTTTGAAGAAAATATTGAACTGACAAAAAGGGTTGTGGATTACGCCCACGGGAAAGGTGTGGTAGTGGAAGGCGAGCTCGGCAAACTTGAGGGCATGGAGGATGATGTGAAAGTTGATGCAGGGCAGGGAAGCTATACTGATCCGAACCAGGCTGCGGAGTTCGTGGAAAAAACCGGGGTGGATAGTCTCGCCGTCGCGATTGGCACGAGCCACGGCGCTTACAAGTTTCCACCCGACACCAAACCCGAATTGGATTTTGAGCGCTGCGGGAAGATCGCCAAACTCGTGAAAATCCCCCTGGTGTTGCACGGGGCTTCCTCAGTATTACAGGACTTCGTCGAAGAAATTAATTCCTACGGCGGAGAAGTGAAAGGGAGTCAGGGAGTTCCCGAAGAGATGATCACCGAGGCCAGCAAACACGGGGTGACGAAAGTAAATATCGACACCGACATCCGCCTGGGTATGACCGCTGCCGTCCGCAAAAACTTGAAGGAAAATCCCGACAACTTCGACGTCCGCAAGTTCCTCGGCGCTGCCCGCGACGCGGTGACGGATATGGTAAAGCATAAGATTGATATATTGGGATGTGCCAACAAAATCTAAGATTTTCTAAATTCCAAGTTACAAGAAACAGACAAGCTCCAAATACCAAATTCGAAATTGGAGCTTGGAATTTGTCTGTTACTTGTTTTTTGGAATTTCTAACGACACTTTTCTGCCACTCCTATCCACTTCAGTGCCTTATAGGTTTCCGCATAATAATTCTTCCCCTCCCATACCGTAAACCCGCACACCCCCGCGTCCCACACTCCTCGTATCTGATTCGTAATATCGGAAGCCTCCAGCCCGTAGCCCTGGATCCAGGGCCGGAGTTTATGAGCGTGTTCCTCTCCCAAAAGTCGTTGGTAACCTTCTAGGGATTTCTTGATTAAATTATAGTTCCGCCCACCCTGATCGACCCGCGGATTGTAATAGCTTCCCACACCGAAGGTCGCCGGATAAAGCATCGGGGCGATGATATCGACGTAAGGCGCAAAACGGACAACATCCTGGCCGAGCTGATCTCGATTGCTTTCGTAATCCCAAGCCAAAATCGCGAAAGTGTTGATACTCAGTTTCACGTTTGGATTCAGGGAGTCAATGGTGTTCTTGGCCATCCGGATGAACTTTTCCAGATTAGCGATCTTTTCTTCACCGCTCATGTGCAAAAAATTATTCGTCAGGCCGCTGGGATAACGGATGAAATCAAGGTTAATTTCGTCCACACCAGCTGCCAGGATCTCCGCCAGAATTTGCTGATTGTAGATCAGTGTCAGTTCATGTTCCGGCTTCACCCAAAAATCCCCCGTACCTTCCGAGCTTTCCGAGCGGCTCAGGCGCACTTCCGGATTACGAAAAGCAAAGCGAGGGTCCTTCAGCGCAATCACCCGGGCAATCGTGTAAATTCCTGCGTTTTTGAGTTCTGCAACAATTTCCGGCAGTTCGTAAAGCGGCTTGATGATTTCACTTTCCTGGGCAACCGTAGATTGCGTCGGGAAGTAGACGTACGAGCCTTTCACGTCGAAAACAATCGCCGTACCAGAAACACTCTTCAACTTCTCAACTGTCGCATCCAAAAATCCCTCGAAGACCAGATTATTCATATGCACGTAAACGCCGATCTGCGCCGCGGGGTCGGGTGGGGGAGACGGAGGCAGGCTGTCAAAGAGCAATCGCGCCATTGATTTTTCGTAAGCATCGCCGGCGAAGGCGATCGTTTCTCTATAAATAGTGAAATCTTCGAGCACCGGGCCTTCAAAGGAAGCAAACACGCTGTCCACGTAAAGGCACATGGTGAAAAAATACGCCAATACCATCAGCGGCCAAAACACGTACCAACGGCGCGACGAATGCGTAGCTGCTTGCCTTAACATAAAAGGCGTGTATTTTATGAGAAATATCCATTTTGTCAAGATACCCAAACCTGAGCAGTGTATAATTAACCGACACTAAACAGATTCTATGCCTGAAATTAACCTTGCCACCTTTTGGCGTTTGGTCGAGCAAATCAATTCTTTCGAGATCTGGGGGATCGATATCGGCAGGTTTGGAATTACTTTCGCTCTTTTCCTCGGCCTCTTGCTAATCTTCCGAGTTTTTCGCACAGTTATATTCGTCAGATTTTCGAAACTGGCCAAAAAAACCGAGACTGATTTTGACGATTTGCTGGCAGAGTCTCTCGAAAACATTCCAACCTACTTTTATCGGGTTCTGGCTGCATTTATCGCTTTCCACTTCTCCCAATTTACAGACCCACTCACAAATAAAATCATCAACGGTGTTTTTGTTGTCTTCGTAGTTTTACAATCAATTATTTTCTTTCAAAATTTCATCGGCTATGCTCTCGAAAAAGGACTGGCTAAAAATGAAGCTGACGCTGAAAAAAATCAAACGGCAATCCACGGAGTCCGAATCATCGCTAGTATCGCACTTTGGACAATTGGTTTTTTGCTTATCCTGAACAATTTTGGAATCAATATAACCACCCTCATCGCCAGTCTGGGTATTGGCGGTATCGCGATTGCCTTTGCGCTACAAAACATTCTCTCCGATCTTTTCAGCTCCTTTGCGATTTATTTCGATAAGCCTTTCAAGATCGGGGATTATGTGATGCTCGGCACGGACTCGGGAACGATCAAAAAAATCGGACTCAAGACCACCCGTATTACGACGCTGCAGGGAGAGGAGCTCGTTGTTTCTAATGCCGAGCTAACCTCCACCCGCATCAAGAACTTCAAGCGGATGAAGAACCGTCGTATCTCTTTCCCATTTGGCGTGGTTTACGGGACCTCCGCTACCAAGCTGAGGAAAATTCCTGAAATCGTGAAAAAAATTATTATTAAGGAAAAACTCGCTGACTTCGATCGTTGCCACTTCGCCAATTTTGGCGACTTTAGTCTGAACTTCACGACCGTCTACCACGTCAAAAGCCGCGAATACGACGACTACATGGATACCCAGCAGTCGATCAATCTGGCGATCAAAGAGGCTTTCGAAAAAGAGAAGATCGAAATGGCGTTTCCAACACAGACGGTTTATCTGCAGAAATAAGTTTAAAGCGTGAGTAATTAGTAGTGAGTAATTAGGAACCCCTAAGTACTCACACTCATTACTAATTACTTAACGCGGCACCTTCACCTTCCAATTCCCTTCCGGCATCCAGTCACTCACAATCCACGGATTGAGCTCTTTGACTGCTCGCAAGGTTGTGTCCTTTTCTCTGGCCCACTGCGCTAGGTCACCGATCGAATCCGTTACTGTTTCGAGCCGATACTCCGGCCACGTGAAGGCACCTTCCGAACTTAACTCGTAACCGTATTTCGCCGAGTCCCGCATGATTTCTTTGATCGCCAGAATCCTGAAGAGGTAGCGGGAAGTTTCGGAGTTCAGATAGAGATCGTAGTAGCCGCCCACATGTTGTTCACCCAGTCTGCGCTCAATCCCGTTCTCACCCGCATTGTAGGCCGCGGCGGCGAGCGTCCAGGAATCGAATTTATGGAAGAGGAATTCGAAGTAATCGAGTGCCGCGGGTGTCGCTTTTTCGAAATTCCGCCGCTCATCAATCTCTGAATCGACCTGCAGGCCGTAGCGCCATGCGGTCGAGGGGATGAATTGCCACAGACCCTCCGCTCCAGCCGAGGAACGCGTGTCTTCTAGCAACGCCGATTCGGCTACGGCCACGTACTTCAGATCATCCGGCAGCTCACGTGCGATCAACTCACTCTCGATCAGCGGAAAGTATTTCGGAGCCCGCTTGAGATAAAGAATATTCTGATAATCCTGGGCCAGCACGATCAGAAACTCGCGTTCCCAGGACTCCCGGACGTAAAAATCATCAAGTGGAACAGCCTCACCGCAAAACTCCAAATCCTCCGGCCAGTCCACCGTCAGTAAGTTCGATTGTTTGAGCAACAGCTTTTCGCCACTACCAAGGAGTTGAAATACGAAAAAGAGCGCTACCAAAACAATGCCCCAGATGAACAAACGGGGATGTAAGCGCGATGGGGGAGGGAAAGCAGTTCGAAACACGTAAATTATTTTAAAGAAGTACGGCAGACGATTTTACGCGTTTCTTCGACTATCAGCACGCTTGCGGAAATGCCCACGATTACAAACCATTCTGTTAATGTCAGCCCGATCGTTCCGAAGGCGCGCTGGGCAACCGGCAATTCCGTCACCACCAGGACCAGCAGCAACGAGATCACCACCGCACCCCAGAGCCACAGATTTTTGCGCACCCGAGGAGAGAGGAAAGAGTGTATTTCTGAACGGAAATTGAAAGCATTGAAAAGCTGGACAATCACCAGGGTCGCGAAAGCAAAAGTCATCGCGTGGATATGGGGGGCGGACTCGGGAATGAGTAGTTCGCCCCATCTCCAACCAACTGAATACAGTGCACCGATATAACCAGCCAGCACCAGGATCCCGATCACCAAACCAATAAAGAC
Source organism: Patescibacteria group bacterium (assembly GCA_043812055.1). Lineage (GTDB taxonomy): Bacteria > Patescibacteriota > Gracilibacteria > JAHISY01 > JAHISY01 > JBDRMN01. The sequence continues at coordinate 2,418 of JBDRMN010000025.1, read as the reverse complement.
AAAATGAAGCACAAAACTTTTTTCAAGAATTCTTTTACGGGTATTGCGCGGAGCTCGTTCCATTGTCTCCGGATTGGGCGGATCGATCCCCAGTGCCAGTGAGGGAAGCAGGTCGGTGCCGAGATCCACGAGCAGGATGAGAATCGCCGTTAGGGGCAAGGGGAGACCAAGTAAGATCGCGAAAAACACCACCGTCAGCTCCCCAATATTGCAGGAGAAGATATAGAGGATGAATTTGCGCATATTGCCGTAAATCCGGCGACCCTCCGCCACAGCCATTACGACACTGGCGAAAGAATCGTCCGTCAGCACCAGGCTGGCCGCCTCTCTGGCCACATCCGCCCCCGTCCGCCCCATCGCCACTCCGATATCCGCCCGCTTGAGCGCCGGAGCGTCATTCACCCCGTCACCAGTCACTGCGACCACTTCGTGCAGCTGCTTGTACATTTCAACGATCCGTAACTTATCAGCCGGTTTTACCCGCGCAAAAATAATGTTTTCTTTTTTCTTGAGCAGCTTCCGCAACTTCCCCGCGCTCATTCTCCCTAGCTGCTCGCCCGTGTACAGAGGCGTCTTTTTACTGGCAATCCCCAGCTCTTCCGCGATCGCTCGCGCGGTAATGCCGAAATCCCCAGTAATCACCGTAATCCGGATACCGGCTTTTTGGCAGAGCTGGACAGATTCCCTTACCTCCCGCCGGGGCGCATCGATCATTCCGAGCAGCCCGACGAAAACTAATTTCTGCTCCGCCCTTTCGGTATTCAGCTTCCGCAGTTCCGACTTCTTTACGTTACGGAAAGCCGCCCCCAAAACCCGCAGAGCGGAACTTCCCTGTCTCTCTGCATGAGCGAGAATTTGTTTGCGGATTGTCGGACTAAGTTTTTTGATTCTGCCTTTTTCGAGGAAATGCGTACAGCAGTCGAGGAGTTGCTCCGGAGCACCCTTGGCGAGAATTTTGTCACCCACGACTACGCTCATGCGTTTGCGATCGGAATCGAAAGGAAAGGTTTTAAGCTTTTTCGAATTCTTCTTAATCCCGAATTTTCGCGCTGCCACTCTCAGTGCGCCTTCGGTCGGGTCACCGATTACTTTCCAGGCATGCCCAGAACGAGTGAGCTCAGCCTCATTACATTCATTCACAATTTGGAAAAGTAATTCGGCATCTTTGCTTTTCGTATCAATCTCGACTCGACCACTCCTGGGGTCGTAACCCGTCCCACTGATCACGAACTCTCCGTGAGCAGGTAGGAAACCCTGACGAACCACCATTTGGTTGCGCGTGAGTGTGCCCGTTTTGTCCGAACAAATTACAGTCGTGGCTCCGAGTGTTTCGACTGATTTCAATTCACGCACCAGCGCTTTCTTTTTCGCTAACCTTTGCATCCCCAGCGCCAGCGCCGTCGTAATCGTTACCGGCAGACCTTCGGGTACAGCTGCCACGGCGACGGCCACGGCGAAAAGCAGGGCCGTGATGAGACTATGCCCCTGCCAAAAGTAACCCACGACGAACAGTAAGACTGAAATCATGATGGAGATCTTGCCGACGAAAACCCCGATCGTTTTCATTTCTTTGGTGAGCGGACTTTCGGATTTCTGAGTCTCGGTCGTCAGTTTCGCCACTTTCCCAAACTCGGTCTCGGCCCCGATCGCGGACACAACTGCCTTACCGCTACCAGTCGCAATTACCGTTCCAGAAAAAACTTTGTACTCCTCGGCTTTTTTGGAGTCAGTGAACTTGTGTACGGGAACACTCTCTCCGGTCAGAATGGCCTCGTCTACTTTCATTTCATTAACCTCGGTCAATACCGCATCGGCAGGTACTTTGGCTCCTTCCTCCAGAATCAAGACATCGCCCGGCACGATCTCACGAGCGGGGATTATTTTCTCCTTTCCGGATCTCAGTACCCGCGCCGTCGGCGCCACCAATTTCTGCAAAGCTTCGAGCATGCGTTCCGTCCGAAATTCCTGGACGAAACCGATTAGCGCATTGATCACGACAATCACGAGAATCACAATCGCATCCACCGTCTCATGCAAAGCCAGCGCGAGCAAACCCGCCGCAATCAAAGTAAGCACCAGCAAGTCCCGAAATTGCCGCAGCAATTTCTTGATCCAGCTTTCCGGCTTTTTCACTTCCAATTCATTCCAGCCAAACTTCGATCGCTTTGGTGAAATATCCGCAGGGGTAAGACCTGTCACGCGAGAATTAAGCTGGGCGTAAACACTTCGCATTTCGCTAATTCTAACACCTAGAAAAAATTTTCAATTACCAAATCTCAATTTCCAAACCTGCCTGCCGGCAGGCAGGTAAGCAGTGAAACTCTCCGGGTCGGTAGACCCGGAGCATCAGCCTAAGTCAAGCTGCGCTTGTCCAAAATCTTGCTTACCCTGTTGTTGGATGTAGGCGTGGATGATTTT
>JBDRMN010000024.1:0-5744 GCA_043812055.1 Patescibacteria group bacterium | reverse complement strand
GATATGATTAAAAAACATGTTAGGAAAAAACCAAAGCCCAAGCTTTTTATTGTTGATTATTACAATGCCGGAGATGTTAAAGAAATTAGTAAATTTACAAGTAAATTCATTTCCGTCTCCAATCCCGGAATGCCCTGGGATGGTGCTGATGAGTTTAAATTTTGGGAAAAAGGATTTTCCGATTTTGCTACGGATCCTGATAAATTAAATAAAGTTTTTTCTTAACCCCTTTTGACTTTTCAGCGCTAAAAAGAGAGGAAATCTTCTTCGTCTGAGTCTCCAGCAAAGAAAAGCCCTGAAACGTGAAACTTGTAACCTGCAACGTGAAACTTGTAACCTGCAACCTGAAACCTAACTGTTCCCTGTTCCCTGGCACCTGTTCCCTAAAATCTAGAGTCCAGCTTTTCCAGTACCCAAAATCCCAAAGTTTTGCGCTTGCTCTCACTTTATGTATAAACTAATCCCCGAAGTGGCTTTCAGTCCAAAAGAGCTGCGAGAAATAGAGGCGCTTGTACGGAGGGCCCGCGATGGCGACGCTGGAGCTTTTGGTGATATCTACGATCGCCTGGTCGTACCGATCTACCGCTACGTCTACTATCGCGTGAGTCGGGATGAAGCGGAAGATCTGACGGAGACGGTTTTTCTCAAAGTCTGGGAGAAGCGCAAGAGCTATGAGAAACAGAAGGGGAGTTCATTTGGTTCCTGGGTTTTTCGCATTGCCCACAATATCGTCGTCGATCATTATCGGGAGAATGCGAAGGTAGAGACAGTGGGGCTGTCCGAAGACTTGCGCAGTGATCGGCGGGAGAATGATCCGGAGGCACGCTTGCAAGGACAGTTCGAACAGCTAGAGTTGGCAGCGGCGATTCGTAAATTGCCTGAGCTTCAGCAGCAGGTGATTGTGCTTAAATTTGTAAATGAATTCAATAATGAAGAGATTTCAGAAGTACTTGAAAAGACGGTCGGTGCGGTGCGGGTGATTCAGTTCCGCGCTTTGGCCAGATTGAAAGATTTGCTGGAGAGAAAGGCTAAAACTCAAAGTAACGCTCCCGGCATTATTCCGTTCAAGACTATTGAGGATGTTTAATTTATTACGTAAAAAGCCGGGGTGCGCCCAGACGAAAGTTGAGGAGCCGAAGAACCGCTTAGAGAAGCTCTTTTTGACCGTACTTGGTCGTTTGCCGGAGCTCGATCAGGAAGCGCAGGAGAACATAAAAAAGCGTGTTTTGAACCATATTGTCGCTGAAGCAAGGCTGTATGAAAATGCCGAAAAACTTGACCGTAAGATCGCCAAGAGGGAAAGGGTGATCAGTCCCTCCGGCGTACTCGACTGGCTAGCGGCAATCGCGCAAGCTTTGGCCCAATTACCCAAAGTATTACCCAAAGTTGCCTGGCGGGAGCGGGTGCGGAATCATTTTGCTGCCTGGCGGAGGCCGGTGTTTTTGCTCTTCCTGCGTCGGGCAGTCGCCTTCACGATTTTGTTTATCGTGCTCATCGGAACGGCGGGGACAGCTTTCGTCTACGAGATGCAGGAGGCGCGGGCGGAGGTGGCGCGAGTGGCAGTCGAAAGTGGAGTGGTGAAAATCCGGGAAGCCAACCAGACCTTTTTTCGTTCAATTGAAGAAGAAACAACGGTGCGAGTGGGGGATACGGTGCGGGTAGAGGAGGATTCAACCGCGAGCATGGTTTTCTTCGACGCGAGTGAGATGTGGCTGACAGGGGGAACAGAAGTGGCGATTGCGGGTTTCAATCTAGCCTTGCGGGGCATGGAGAAAAGCGGAGTACAGGTGGCTTTGCTCGCGGGTTCTGTCGAAACAACCGTCGCCAAAGATGCGAATGACCCGGCCTTCGAGATTGCGACCTCGACGGGCAGCGTAGAGGCCCAAAACGCGAAGTTTTCGGTAAAGATTGATCCCGAGACGGGTGCGACCAAAGTTCAGACCGAAGAGGATATTGTCGCTGTGAAGTCGATCAAAAGTAATGAAGCTGTACCGCTCGTAGCGGGGGAGACGGTGGTCTTTGCGAGTGAAAAAGTTTTGGCCGCGGAAGTCGCGGCTGCGGAAGAGACCGAATTACCGCAGATTGGGAAACTGCAGACGGGGACTGATATCATCCAGATTCGGATGTTCGACGCCCTGATCGCAGCTCAGGAGGGGAGTAGTAAAACCGCGCAAAAGATTAAAAATACCACTCAAGAACAATTAACGCTGCTCTTGATCGAATGCGGGATGACGGATCCAGGAACCGACCGGATCGAGGTGCTCGAGCTTTTTCTGCGCAATAACTATCCTGAAGGCCCTACCCGGGACGTGGTCTCGAAACACCTGGCCCGGGCCGCCACTGTGGAGAAAATCTTGAATTACTATTTTTTCGATCCGGCTTTTTTGCGGGGTCGGCCGGAGTTCGAAATCTTGGCAGCTTCCAGTTATACCCCTCCCGGACGCCTCCGCAACCTTTTCGCGACACTGCGCGCCGGTCAACTGGCCCACCGGGAAGTTCAACCGATAATCAGTGAACTGATGGAAGCACTGACCGTTGAATTAGCAGGTGACTTGCTAGGTCGGGAGACGGAGCAAAGGGTGAGTGAATTACTGAGCGGGATGCAGGCTCAACCGATTTATCTACCCGCTCTCCAAAAACTCCAACCGATCATCCCTAGCAAAGCGCGCTATCTAGTCGATAACAAAATTGTCGAGTTGGTAGCAGGGGTGAGTGCTTACGTGGGAGCCTAGGCTACTTACTCGTACGTTTTCTGCATTCTCTTGTCATCAGCCCTTTCTTTGGCTTCCCGCTCCTCTTTGGAAAGAATCTTGGTCTCATCTTCAAAATTATTGTAAGCCTTGATGATCCGGTTGTAGTAGCTTTTGAATTCTGGGTCTTTGTTTAGATTGGTGTTTTTTGTCAGGCAATGTTCCAAAAGTCCTTCCAGACCCTTTTCGTTTATGTTTTTCCGATCCAGACTGGCTCCGTATTTTTTGTCTGTAACATCTTTATTACGTTTGAGAATACCATAAGCCGGATTACCCTTACCCCTTCGGTAGATTTCACGGTCTTCCGTGTTTTTAACGATGTTATTGAACATAATTTCGAGCGCCCGAGTACCTTTTTCGAGGCGCTTCCGGCCAAGTTCCTTCATGTCATCGTTTTGGCCGTGTTTGATCATCGTGACACCATCCTCGACTTCCTCGAATGCTGACTTGAAAAGAAAGGTAATTTCCTGTTGCCGACCGACGATCTGACCGGCTCCACCCCGGGAACGACTAGTCGAATTGTCATAAATTTCTACCCCACTTGCTTTAAGACAGTTGGGCACCATCTTATCTCCAACAACAATGTTAGCGCTTCTGAAGGTCTCGATGGTGGTATATTTTGTCGAGTGACGCGCATAGGTACCGGAATCCAGAGCAATATGATGGATACCGCCTGAGGCATCGAAAGCAACCCGACTGTCGAAGAAATTAATGATTTGGCGCTTGCCCAATGCAGTGATTCTTTTACCTTCCTCGATCCAGCCCCACTTTTCGAATAAGCAAATTCTATGACCAGACCCCTCGGGTACTTCCTCTGTTTTGCTCGTCAAAACATCCTGGAAAGCGGCGTAAGGTGTGTAGCCGCCCTCGTTCTTTTTACTCAGACCCTGGATAGTCTGATTAGTGACGAAACCGCGCAGATAACCATCTACGATTTTGAGCGCGTCCAATCCGGCGGTGGCATTTTCGTGGACTGTTTCAGTTTCATTAACCTTGATTTTGCAGAAGCTGGTGTTATCAGCAAATTTATTACCCCGTTCGAAACCTTTTTTAAGCATGCCGGTGAGAATGTTGTCACCGTCGAGACCGGCATTGTCGATCTGGACAGCCACCATACCGCACTCCGCTCCCGGAGAACCGGCCATGGCGTGGTCAGCCAGTTTCTCACCCAGCGCCTCCTTGTTGTGCTGACCAGCCGTTTGCATGTCCATCAATTGCTGGCCGTAACCGATCTCCCTGACAAAATCGTGATCAATTTTACTCTTAAACTTTTGAATGATCTTTGCGTAGTCACAGGAGGCTTCCGCGTGATTCCAGTATTCTTCTTCCGGGAGCTGACCTGTCACGGCTTCTACCAGCCGGCGATCATTCATGCGGAGATTGCCGCGTTCGGCGAGTGTCTCGAGGATGGCCCGGCGTTTATCCCTGGCCGGGTGTTCGATTAATTCCGCCACGAGACTTTCGTATTCTAAGTTTTTGTAGCGCTTTTTGCGCTCCTCAGCCCGACCCTTTTCCTTGATCAAATCTGTTTCATGGACCCGGCGTTGGACCTCCTGCCGCCAAAACATCAATTCATGCGCGATCTGACCGGCTTTGTCCTCGGTATGGGATTCGACGTGCTTCGTCCAGGCTTCCTTGATGAGACGAAAAGTCTCCTCGATATCATGCCAGCTGTACCAGGTGAGGCGACCGTGGGCGGTAAAGAACTTTTTGGTCTTGACCCCAGTCTTATTCAGCCAATTACCACTTTCTTCATGTTTGGCCGCTTCACGTGTGGGCGCGTTCGTGCCCTTGATATCGGCTTCCTGGAGCTCGGCCTGGACTTCTGCGGCATCGACACCGATAACCCTAGAATCTGCATCGGGAACGGTGCCTTTCTTTTTGGCAGCCTTGATGGAGTTGATTTCTTCCTGAAACCCTTCCAGCTCTTCTCGGGCACCTGCCAGGAAAGTCTGAGCCAAGCGCAGGCTAGCCTCGCTGTCTTCGGCAATCAATTCTTTGATTTGCTTAAGGTCAGCACTACGTTGCCTATGTAAATCCGGCCAGGTTTCGAGGAAGGAAACTAGGTTGGGCTCTTTGGGTGGATCATCCCGCATTTCCTCGTTGAAATCAGCGAGATTCTTGGCATACTCCTGGCGCTCTCTTTCGAGCAGACTGCGTCTTTTAATTTCCAACGTGGCATCCCAGTGCTCGTGGAGTTGGTTGACGGCGCCGAGCGCCTGCTCCAAACCACGCAGCTCTCGGGCGTCGACAACCCCGATGAGTGTATCGGTACTATCCCAGCGTCCCTCCATCTTGCGCTTGAAGTTCAGCAGGCTTTGAATATCCATCCGGCTGCCTGCCGGGATACTCTTCCTCTTCAGGAGGAGTCGCATGAAATTCACCTTCTCCTCGTTGGAAAATAGTTCACGCAGGACTTGGTAACTCCGTTTGGCGCGCTCTTTGTCTCGCTCGATTGCAGCGTGGACGTCTCGATAACCAGCCTCTTCCAGGAGTGTCTGGACACTGTTCATGATCTCATTCTCGAAGTTGATGAATTCTTCGAAGGCCTTTTCGCTCATAGCCTTCTCGGGATCGTCGGCTTCTACTCCGACGAGCTCTCTGACTTCAGCACGGACGAACTTGCGAATTTCAGCGACATCGGCGAGATAGCGCCTTTCGAAACCCTTCAAAGCAGATTTTGCAATCTTCTCGCCTTCCTTATTTTTCCGTGCTTGCTCAATTCTTTTGAGGATTTCTCCGTCAGAACTTTTTCGCTTTTCTTCCTCAGCCCAGAGCTTGAATTTGTCTTTCGCTGTGCTGAGGATTGCCGGAAGACCGGCTTTGTCGATCCGGCCAGCTTTGGCCGCCGCTTTGGCCGCCCGCTCGAAGGCCTCATAACTCTGTTCCTTCCAGGCTTCTGGGTTGGGGTCGAACGACGTACTTTGTTCTGTTTCTCCACCACTGTCTGCAAAAACAAGTCGTTCTTCTTTGAAAGAATTTTTGCTGTAATTG
>JBDRMN010000023.1:0-5596 GCA_043812055.1 Patescibacteria group bacterium | reverse complement strand
GGCTGCAACTGGGGAAGCAATTGTTTGGATTATGGACGTCCAAACGATCCCGGCTATACTCCAGCTGCTTGGCAGGAGTGTAAAGATAGATGCGAAGCTCCCCCCAGCTGCGAGTGCTCCGGAGATGAGTGGGATTCTACTAATTGTCGTAAATGCGATGGCTGTAATTGGGAAACAAATTGCAGCAGTTACGGAGGCCCGGAGTTTTCGAATTGGAGCTCGGCTGCGTGGCAGACCTGCTGTAATCAATGTGATCCCGGAAACCCCGCCTGCGGTGGTAGTACGTGGGATTCTGTGAATTGCCGGAAGTGCGAAGGTTCTGTTTGTGCGGCGAGTTGCAGCAGTTACGGAGGTCCCGAATTTTCGAATTGGAACTCGGCAGCGTGGCAGACCTGCTGCCAGCAGTGTGATCCCGGAGGACCTGCCTGTGCCGGAAACACTTGGGATTCCGTAAATTGTCGTCGCTGTAACAATAATAGCTGTACCGCAAATTGTGCTGACTGGGGCGGACCCGATGACCCGGGCTGGGACTCGGCGGCCTGGCGATCCTGTGAGACCAAGTGCACGTCCAATTAGTATTGTCGAGGCAATGTCATCTTGCGGGTCGGCAAAAAGTGCGAGACACGCTTTTTTTGTAAAATCTCAGTGTGGATACGACCACCTTTCTTTCCGAAGCACTTGCGACCACCTCTCGTCACATCAAAGCCCTGGCTGAAATCGGGGTTCATACGGTAGGGGATTTGCTGAATTATTTTCCGCGAGCGTACACGGATTTTTCGCAGTTGAAGAAAATTGCCGAATTAACTGCCAACAAAACCCAAACAGTCGCGGGTACGATTCGAAATCTACGCACGGTCCGGACTCGCACAGGCAAGACTCTCGTCATAGCCAAGCTCGTCGATGATAGCGGCCAGATTGCGCTGACTTGGTTTAACCAAATGTATGTGGCCCGTGTGCTCAGGAATGGAGACGAGATTGCGTTGACTGGTAAAGTGCAGGTCGGTCCCCGGGGAGGTCACTCTTTGCTGGGTGGTACTTTCGAGAAGCTCAGTGAGGAGCTGCTACATTCCGGTCGGATCATTCCGGTCTACCGGAGCCACGGCAAGATCATCACGCCCAAGTGGCTCCGTGAAAAGATTTACCCTTTGCTTCCGCTGGCAAAAGAGTTACCAGATCTCTTGCCAACTGAGATTCGGGAAAAGGAAAAATTGGAAACTCTAGCCTCGGCAGTCGCGACAATCCACTTCCCGGAAAGTTTTGAAAAGATTGAGCAGGCTCGAGAGAGGCTGGCTTTCGACGAACTTTTTTTCCTCCAGCTTGGTGGATTGCAACGGAAGTTGGACTGGCAGAGGGGCGCAGCGGGTAGCGGGAAAATTATCCTCAGTACTCCAGAATTGCTCGCGGAGTTCGCCAGCAAGATTCCTTTTAGGTTCACCCAGGCTCAGAAAGTTTCCACTGCGGAGATTTTGCGTGATCTGAAGCGTGATCTGCCGATGAATCGCTTACTTGAAGGGGACGTTGGTTCGGGAAAAACCGTTGTGGCGGCTTTGGCGATCTTTCTAACTGCGAAAAGCTCTTGTCAGGCGGCCCTGCTGGCGCCGACGGAAATTTTGGCGGCCCAACATTTCCGAAACTTCCTAAAAGTGCTGCATCCACTCGGGGTTCGCGTAGAACTTTTGACCGGCTCCACGACTGCGAAAAATAAAAAAGAAATTTCGAAAAAACTAAAAGCCGGAGGACTGGATTTAGTTGTCGGCACGCACGCCTTGCTGGAGAAACATGTTGGGTTTCGCGATCTTGCCCTGGTAGTGATTGACGAGCAGCACCGTTTCGGAGTGAAACAGCGGACATTGATCAAGAAAGACAGTACACCACATGTGCTTTCCCTCACAGCCACTCCAATTCCGCGCACGCTCGCCCTCACCATCTTCGGCGATCAGGATGTTTCGATTATTGATGAGCTGCCCCCCGGTCGGAAACCGGCAATCACCCGGATTGTTCCGCCCAGCAAGCGTACGGACTCGTACCGTTGGATTGAGAGTGAAGTTCAAAAAGGTCGCCAAGTCTTCATCGTCTGTCCGTTGATCGAAGAAAGCGAGACACTCGAAGTGCGCTCGGCTAAAAAAGAATTCAAGCGCTTGAGTGAAGAAGTTTTCCCGGAACTTAAATTGGGACTTTTGCATGGGCGGATGAAAGCAAAGGAGAAAGATGCGGTGATGCAGGATTTTGCGCAGGGGAAAATCCAGGTACTCGTTTCGACTACTGTGATCGAGGTCGGCATCGACGTGCCGAACGCGACAATCATGCTGATCGAGGCCGCGGAGCGTTTCGGACTGGCCCAGCTGCATCAGTTGCGCGGTCGGGTCGGTCGCGGTGAACATCAGAGCTACTGTTTCCTTTTCTTCGAATCCGACTCCGAGGAAGTCAAAGCCCGTCTGCACGCGATGCAAAAGATTTCGAGTGGTTTCGAGCTGGCGAAGATGGATCTCCATTTACGTGGCCCCGGTGAAGTTTTCGGAGTGCGGCAATCCGGCATTCCTGATCTCAAAGTGGCGAAGCTCACGGACCATGAGCTGATTAAACGCTCCAGAGATGAGGCGGAAAAATTATTAGAAAAGGATCCTACTCTAAAAAATCATCCTCAGGTTTTGGAGAAGTTGAAAAGAATGGAGGAGAGGCGGATTGAATGATTAATTATTAATGATTAATGATGAATGGGCAATGACTTTATTCGAACTGCTTGCCGATTGCTGTGAGTTTTAAGGTTGGAATGTTTTAAGAAGACTAGGGAGAAGTGATCTGGCTGGTCTAAGCTGCTTCTTCGGTTTCTGGATCTTTCGGCTCAAGTTTTTTGAGGGTTGTCTCAGTTCTTCCTTTTAGGCATTCGATAAGAAACTTTACACTCTCGTCATCTTTTGCTTCCAGCGCCTGTTCTAAATTCTGACGCATTTCTTTTAGTTGAGTAGCTATTTTTTTCCCCCTGTCTGTTACAACGAGAACAGTTGTTCCCGGATCTTCAATACCCAATTCTTTATCGATAGAGTCAAGCACGGTCTCAAATTTTTCTCTAAGGGAATCTGCTATGGATGAACCACCTTCGATTTTTGAGGAATCAGTCTCAGTCATGGTTAAGGAGGTTAAAATTTAAGGTTGAATTATAGCTTTTTTGAATTATGGCAACAACCGAAGTCGAGTAGTTTATGTGTTCTTATCGCAAGCGGTGGCGTCGCGAAGCGGCGACAAAGCGAAAACCCGGCGGCTTGCCGCTGGAATGAGCTGACCCTGTTGGTGCCTGATGCTGTAAGTGCAATTTGGTTCGAAGTACAACTTCGAACCATCATTAATCATTTCTCCTGAGACTGAGGGGTATTGATGGCATTTTTCAGCGCCCACCTCACTACTTGGCAAATTTCTGCTTGGTTGTCACCAAAACGTTTTGTTAGTTCCCCCAAGGCGTTCGAGGCAAGTTGTTTGGGGTCTTCTTTTTTTCTGATCATTTTAATTATTTGACATGCTCGTCTATCAAAAAATCTACCAGTAGAATCAATCTCGGCAGCGGGGCAGTGATTTTCTTGGAAAAGTTTCTCACGCAAGAGCCACCACGGTACAAATCCACATATTTTCCGTGCTGCTATTTTAAAATCCGTTGATTGATCTACTTCACTCATGTCTTTGCTTAATTAAAAGAACGAGGAGTGATTTTCTCAGAAAAATCAGGCTTTGTTAAATAGAAAAGAGAAACTGGAGAAAAGCGAATTATTAATGCTGGATGATTAATGATTAATTAACAATTGAACACTAATCATTGAAAATTAGAAATAGATCTTCCCATCCCGAAACCAGCGAATAACCTCGGGATACCATTTTTTTTCCAGGGCCTGGACTTTTTCCCGCAGGCTCTCCACCGTCTCGCCTTCCGTGATTTCACACTCCTTTTGGCAGATGATCGCTCCTGCATCCACATCGGCGGTGGCGAGATGGATCGTCATGCCGCTTTGGCGTTCACCGGCCTGTAAAACATCGGTGTGGACACTGCCGTCCATTTTGCCGGCGAATTTGGGAAGGAGGCTAGGGTGGACGTTGAGAATTTTGTTTAGGAAAGCCTCACAAAATTTAGGTTGGAGAATCTTCATCCAGCCAATCAGACAAATTAGATCCGGTTCCAACTCTTCAACAGTTTCAAGTAATTTCTGGTGGAATTCGGGATCAGAGTTATCGATTACAAAAACAGGGACATTCGCCGCCTGCGCGCGCTCCACTGCCTCGCAATTCGGTTTATTGCTTATTAATCCGCTGAACTCGACACCTTTCAATTTACCAGTAGACTGTTCTGCGAGCATCGCTCCGAAATCGGTGCCGCGGGTACTGGCGAGGACCACTACGCGAAATGGCTGTTTGAGTTTCAGGTTCTAGGTGTCAGGGACCAGTCTCCTTCGCTCTTCCACATTCGTCTTCCATGCTACGGTGGACAAGTCGAGCTTCGGAGGCTGTCGGAGAACTGAATTTTAGCCAAGAATCCTATAAATAAGCAAAAACGTTTCTATTTGGCTTTTGTAAGCGCAAAGCATAGTTTTTTTGGCCTAATTAATCCATTTTAGTATTTTCTCGAAAATTTCGTTTTCAGCCGCTTTTTATTAATTTCACTTTGCCTTCCAGAAGCCCTTTTACTACTGAACAAATTATTTGTACAACTATTCTCCTAGTCTAGGCAAGTTCAAAATCCTTGACAGCTAGATTTCAAAAGAATACAATGACCCGAAACGTTGATTTATTCGCACCTTTACTTCCCACGAGATCCGAGCAGCATCCGCCACGGCGGATCGGCTGCGATACACCAGCTTCGGCTGTTTTGCTTCGTAATGGAGATGGCTCAAATAACCGCTCCACTACAAAAACACGCTTTCTCATAGCGTTTTCAAACCAACAGCAAACCTAAAATTTGCTACCCCGAAAACAAAAACAGAAAGTAGCCGGCGTGAGGCTCTAACCACGCAAGCGAGGCAAAATATTTTTTCGGGAGGACAAAACCTTCCGCTGTAGGTCGAGTGATTTACATTCTCAGTTGCATTTAGACATTTTCTTGTCGCCCGCGATTGATAGGATGTCGCTCGAGCTACAAATTAGAGCCTCCTATCGTTTACGGTGGGGGGCTCTTACCTATGGCGCGGAAGACAACCTAGCGGTTTTTGGGAAGGTTAATAAGGTTTCTAAGGTGGATAAGGTTGATAGGGTTATTGGTTGATAAGTCATCAGTCATTGGGTCTTTAGGTTTTTGGGTTGTTAGGTTTTTGGGTCCTAATTCCTAACCCTAATTCCTAATCCTGGTTCTTGGTTCCGTTACTTCGTTATTTCGTTAACTCGCGATTCGTGCTTATTGTTGCCAACTATTGATTGCTAACTATCTGCTGTCGGAGGTCTTAAGGTTTGAAAAATTAAGAAATTGATAAATTCAAAATTGTTGTAAAGAACCCTGCGCCAAGAGCGCAGGGCGTTAGTTAAAGTTTAAAAAGTTTGAGCTGTTTAATGTCTTTAGCTCGACCTTGGTTTTTGATGTAGTTCTCAATGATTTTGCGGTCACCTCGGCCACTGACTGTGG